>JAAVZW010000006.1 GCA_022791835.1 Clostridia bacterium
AATGAGAGTTCCACCTTTCTCATAATGTCCTCCTTAGATTTAAATAATATTTTTATTATATCATTTAAGAGAACATATATTTTTTAGTTGGGACATTTTTTCATTTCATTACTTAAGACATTATCACATTTCTTTCATACTCCATACCTAAAATATATAAATATACTTGAATTTTAAAACAAAATATGATATAACTAGAGCTAAAGGAAAAAGTTTACGCATATATGAAAGGAATGAGGAAAAAACATGTCAAAAGAAGAAAATGATTTAGAAAAGAAGAAAAAAATAAAAGAGCCAAAACCAAAAAAAGAAAAGAAATTAAGAAAGCCAGTCAGCAAGAAAAAACTTGCTCAATCTATAATAATACTAATCTTAGTTGCAGCAATGCTATTATCAGTAGCAGGAACACTAATATACTACTTAATGATGGTATAGTATAAAGAAAAGAGGTATAGTATGAATAGTAATTTAATA
The DNA here is from genome assembly GCA_022791835.1 of Clostridia bacterium. Classification (GTDB taxonomy): domain Bacteria; phylum Bacillota; class Clostridia; order TANB77; family CAG-508; genus JAAWPK01. The sequence goes on from JAAVZW010000006.1 coordinate 475, forward strand.
ACATCAGTACCAAATAACTTAATGAATGTCATAACAAATTATGCTCAAGAATTATATGATAATCCATTAAAGTTAATAGTATTGATAATAGACATCACAATAGTAGTCTTAATACTAATAAAATTATTTAAAATAGTAAAAGACTCAAGGGCATGGCAACTTCTTAAAGGAATATGTTTCCTTATAATAGCAATGGGAATAAGTTCACTATTACACTTAAACATACTAAACTATATATTAACCTCTTTTGTAACATATGGAACCGTATTTGTAGTTCTATTTCAACCAGAACTGAGACGTTCACTAGAAGAATTAGGAAGCAATAAGTTAACAAGATTTTTTGGAATAGACAAAGATATAGAAACCAAAACAAAAGAAGAAATATATAAAGTAGCAATAGCAGCTTTTGAACTATCAAAAGACAAAACAGGAGCGCTAATAGTAATAGAGAGAGACATAGAAATAAAAGATATAATTGCAAGTGGAGTAGCAATGGACTCAGAAATATCTCCACAACTATTAGTAAACATATTTGTACCAAAGACCCCATTGCATGATGGTGCAGTAGTAATAAGTGGAGGAAGAATAAAAGCAGCGGCATGTATGCTACCACTTGCAGGAGACAAAGATATAGCAAGAGAATTAGGCACAAGACATAGAGCAGCAATAGGAATATCAAAAGAATCAGACGCAATAGCAGTAGTAGTATCAGAAGAAACAGGAAAAGTTTCAATAGCAAAAGATGGTACACTAATAGCAGATGTAAGAGAAGAAGCATTAAAAAAGATACTTATAAAGAATCTAATCATAAAAAGAAAACTAGAAGATGCCAAAACTAGAGCAGAAATAATAAAGAGACATAAAGTAGAAAAATCAGAAAATAAATAATTTATGAACCTTTACAATACATTCACATATAATACACAAAAATAGTGTAATATATTAACATGAAAACTAGAAAAAAATGGAGGAATTCATAATGGAAGAAAATCAAAAAGAAAATTTTAATCAAAGTGAAGACAAATTCAAGAGCATAAGTGTGCAAAAACCAAAAAAACATGGAATGCTAAAAACAGTAGTAGTTCCATTTGCGTCGGGAATAATAGGAGCAAGCTTAGTAGTAGGAGTATGCTTTGGAGTACCAAAAATAAGAGAAATAATATTGCCATCAGGTCAAGGCACAAGCATATTACAAACTAATACTAATAAAACGACTGAAGATAGTAAAATAAATGCAACAGCAATATCTCTTCAAGGCTATTCAGAAACAGCAATGGGAGTAGCAGAAAAAGTACAACCATCAATAGTAGGTATACAAATAGAATATAATGTAAACTCATTCTTTGGACAAAGCACATCAACTGCAACAGGATCAGGTATAATTATTTCAGAAGATGGATATATACTTACAAATAACCACGTAGTAAGTGCAAGTACAAGTTCATCATACTATGAAGTAACAGATGCAAAATCAGTAAAAGTAACACTATACAATGACGAGACAGTATATGATGCAAAAATAGTAGGAAAAGATGATAAAACAGATTTAGCAGTTATAAAAATAGAAAAAGACGGATTAACAAAAGCAGAATTAGGCGATTCAAGTACAGTAAAAGTAGGAGAATTTGTAATGGCAGTAGGATGCCCTCTAGGACTAAATACAACAGTAACTCAAGGTATAATAAGTGCAGTAGATAGAACAGTAACAGCAGAAGGTAATAAATATGTAGTGCTTCAAACAGATGCTGCAATAAACTCAGGAAACAGTGGAGGTGCATTAGTTAACAGTAAAGGACAAGTAATAGGAATAAACACACTAAAACTTTCAGGCAATGGAATAGAAGGAATAGGCTTTGCAATACCAATAAGTTCAACAACAGAGATAGTAGCACAACTAATAGAAAACAAAAAAGTAATTAGACCATATCTAGGAATAGAAGGAATAGCACTAACAGATGAAATGGCAACACAATATAAACTAGTAAAAGGCGTATATATAAGCAAAGTACAAAACTTTACAGCAGCACAGAAGGCAGGATTAGAGATAGGAGACGTAATAACAGAAATAGATGGAAATAAAATAGAAACAGTAGAAGACATAGACAAAATAAAAGAAAGCCATAAAATAGGAGATAAGTTAACTATCAAAGTATATAGAAACAAAGAATACAAAGATTTGAAATTAACTCTAGAAGAACAGCCATAAAAGGCTAAGAAGGAGGAAAAATGACCCCACATAATGAAGCAAAGCTTGGTGAGATAGCAAAAAAAGTACTAATGGCAGGTGATCCATTAAGGGTAAAATATATAGCAGAAAATTATTTAGAAGATTACAAACTAGTAAACCAAGTAAGAGGAATGTATTGTTACACAGGAAAATACAAAAACAAAGAAATATCAGTAATGGCACATGGAATGGGAATACCAAGCATGGGAATATATTCATATGAGTTATTCCATTATTATGAAGTAGAACAAATCATAAGAATAGGATCATGTGGAGCAATAGTAGATGAGCTAAACCTAAACGATATAATCTTAGCAGACAAATCATATACAGAAGGAAACTATGCATACAATTTCGACAATAAAGAATGTCATATAGTAAAATCAAGTGAAGAAATAAACAAAAAAATTGAACAAGTAGCAAAAGAACAGAAGGTAGAATATATAAAAGGAGACATACTTTGCAATGAATGCTTTGACCTATATCTACCAGATAAAGATGCTTTAATAAAAAGAGCACCAAAAGAAGTAAACTTACTAGTATCAGAAATGGAAACATTTGCATTATTCTATAATGCGAAAAGAGAAAACAAAAAAGCCACATGTTTGCTAACAGTAGTAGATGTGCCAAAAGAAGCAAAAGGACTAACACCAGAAGAAAGAGAAACAGCACTTAACCAAATGATAAATCTAGCTTTAGAAACAATTATAAAAGACTAAAATATAAACATAAAAATAAAAAGTAAAAAGGAAGGAACAAAAATGGAAAAAACATTTATTTTTGGGCATACAAACCCAGATACAGACTCAATCACATCAAGTATAGTAATGGAAAACTTAGAAAAAAAACTAGGAAATGAAAGAGCAAAAGCATATAAGTTAGGCAAAATAAATAAAGAAACAGAATTTGTATTAAACTATTTTAAAGTACAAGAACCAGAAACACTAGAAAACATAGAAGAAAAAGCAAATGTAATCCTAGTAGACCATAACGCATTTACACAAAGTGTAAACGGAATAGAAAAAGCAAATATACTAAAAGTAGTAGATCACCACTGCATATCAAACTTTGAAACAAAAACGCCATTATACTATTTAGCAGAACCAGTAGGATGTACAGAAACAATAATTTACGGATTATACAAATCAAATGGAATAGAAATAGAAAAAGTAATTGCAGGACTAATGGTAAGTGCTATAATATCAGACACTTTATTATTCAAATCACCAACATGCACAGAAAAAGACATAAGTGTTGCAAAAGAATTAGCTCAAATAGCAGAAATAGACTTAGAAGCATATGGAATGGAAATGCTAAAAGCAGGCACAGACCTATCAGACTTCACACCAGAAGAGCTAATAAGCATAGACTCAAAAAATATAGACTCAAATGGAGTAAGTATACAAGTAGCACAAGTAAATACAGCATGCATAGAAGATGTACTAAAATCACAAAAAGAAATAGAACAAGCAATGGAAAACTACATAGATAAAAACGGAATACACTTATTCATGTTATGTATAACAGATATAATAAACAGCAATTCAGAAGCAATAGTACTAGGAGAAAAAAAAGAAATAGCAGAAAAAGCATTCAAAATGGAAATAAAAGAAAACAGAATGTTTTTACCAGGAGTAGTCTCAAGAAAAAAACAAGTATTTCCAGTATTAATGGAAAATACTTAAAAATAAGGAGGAAATACAAATGTCAAATTTAAAAGTAGACTTAAAGAGCTCAAATGTAGACATGCAAAATATTTTAGAATATAAGGAACAGGTAAAAGAAATAGACACAAAACTTCGTACAAATTCTAATGACCAAAGTGATTTCCGTGGATGGATAGAACTTCCAACAAACTATGATAAAGAAGAGTTTTCAAGGATAAAAGAAGCAGCAAAAAAAATCCAAAGTGATTCAGAAGTATTTGTCAGCATAGGTATAGGAGGCTCATATTTAGGTGCTAGAGCAGTTATAGATAGTCTAACAAGTACATTCTATAACTATAAAAAACAAAGCACACCACAAATGCTATATGCAGGGAATAATATAAGTCCAGTATATCTGAATGAATTAATAGACCTAATAGGAGATAGAGATTTCTCAATAAATGTAATCTCAAAGTCAGGAACAACAACAGAACCAGCAATAGCTTTTAGAGTATTTAGAGAAATATTAGAAAACAAATATGGAGTAGAAGAAGCAAGAAAAAGAATATATGTTACAACAGACAAAGCAAAGGGAGCTTTAAAACAATTATCAATAGAAGAAGGCTATGAGACATTTGTAGTACCAGATAATATTGGTGGAAGATACTCAGTGCTTACAGCAGTAGGATTATTGCCAATAGCTGTAGCAGGGATAAATATAGATGCTTTGATGCAAGGTGCAAAAGAAGCACAAGATAAATACCAAGATAGTGATTTAAAATATAATGAATGTTATCAATATGCAGTTGCAAGAAATATTTTGCATAAAGACCAAAAAGATATAGAAATACTAGTAAACTATGAGCCTAAATTACACTATTTTACAGAATGGTGGAAGCAATTATATGGAGAAAGTGAAGGGAAAATGGGAAGAGGAATATTCCCAGCAGGAGTAGACTTCACAACAGATTTACACTCAATGGGGCAATACATCCAAGAAGGAAAGAGACATTTATTTGAAACAGTAATAAATATAGAAGAATCAGCAAGTGATATCTTAATGAAAGAAGAAGAAGACAACTTAGATGGATTAAATTATTTGAGTGGAAAGACAATGGACTATGTAAACAAAAAGGCAATGGAAGGTACAATAGAAGCACATGTTAAAGGAAGAGTTCCGAATATAGTGATAAACATAGATAAACTAGATGAAAAAACAGTAGGACATCTTATCTATTTCTTCGAGTTAGCTTGTGCAGTATCAGGAAATATCTTAGGAGTAAATCCATTTAATCAACCAGGCGTAGAAGAATATAAGAAAAACATGTTTAGATTGCTAGAAAAACCAGGATATTAATAGTTTTGATGTAATAGATAAATTGTAGGTAAGAAGTCAGTTAAATATACTGAACTTCTTATTTTTCTGTTAATATTGAACTGTTACCTTAAAAGTGGACAGTAAAAAGAAAGGGAGGCTCTCTGGAAAGTATTGTAGTTATTTCTGCAATACTTTTTCTTTTTTTAGTATACCCTCTAATTATAGTATTAAGTTGATATTATAAAATATAGAAATTATTAATTTTACTAAAAACTCCTTGACAAAACTAATAAGTTAACATATACTTATAAAAACAAATAAACAAGGAGGTAAAAATGAAACGAAAAGTTTTGATAATAACTACATTAACAATTCTAATCTTACCTATCTTAACACAAACAACAAATGCAAATACATATTTTTACGAATTAGAAGGTAAACAAACAAACAACATATCTACACAAAATTATTCAATATACACAGAAACAACAAAATCATACCTGTATGAAAATATAGACAAAACTATTTCAAGAGTAGAATATATACCACATGAAAATAAAATTCTCATTGAGACATATAATAATTTATACAAACTAAAAAGTACAAAAAAACTAAACTGCTCTCTACCAATATTTGGAGGGTTTTACAGTGGAATGAAGTATAATTTCATGGTTCTGGGACAATTAAATTTAACAGAAAATAACACTATTCCAATATTTAGAATAGAAAAATATTCAAAAGATTGGAAAAAACTTGGAGTAGCAGAGCTAAACAACTGCAATACAATAATTCCATTTGATGCAGGAAGTTGTAGAATGGCAGAAGAGGATGGGATACTATATATAGAAACATGTCATGGGATGTACAAATCTTCTGATGGGTGTAACCATCAAGCAAATCTAGGGATAGAAATAAACATTGAAAATATGCAAATCATATATTCTAGGAGCAATATAGAATATATAGGAACAGGATATGTAACCCATTCATTTAATCAATTTATTCAAGTAGAAAATGGCTATACCTATACAGTTAACCACGGAGATGCATGTCCTAGGTCAATAGTATTGATAAAAAGAGGAAAACAAGCTATATGGGCTAAATCATACGTAGATGTTCTAAAAATTCCAGGAGAAATAGGAGACAATAATACAGGCACTAGCATAGGCGGTTTCGAAATTTCAAGTAATAATTGTTTAATAGCAGGAAATTCAATACTTAAAAATACAAAAATATTGAATAGAAAATACAATAGAAATATATTTCTGAGTATAATACCAAAAGGAGAAATGAAAGAAGAAAAAACAAATACAATTTGGTTAACAAATTATACAGATAAGGATAGAATAAATACATCAACACCACATTTAGTGAAGATAAACGAGAGGTGTTTTGCAGTAATGTGGGAAGAGTATGAAGAAAATTGTACAAGAGTAAAAATTGCAATAGTAGATGAAAATGGTAACAAAACTAAAGAAGTAATAACTTTAGAAGCACAACTATCAGACTGTAAACCTATAGTAAATAATAATAAATTAACATGGTATGTATCAATAAATAATAAAAAAGTAATAATGTATGCAGTAGATTTGAACAGCGATTATATTTATGAAAAGGATATAATAGAAAACAATAAATTACTCATAGGAGACACAAATGGAGATGGAAAAGTAGACACAAAGGATGCAAGAATAATATTGCTTTTTTATGTAGGAAAAGAACAAATAAATTTAAAAAATAGAAATATTCTAGATGTAAATAAAGATGGAAAGATAGATACTAAAGATGCAAGAGAAATACTACTGTATTATGTAGGCAAAAATAAAAGCTTTGGAGATTGAAATAACAAAATTTTACAAAAAACTTGACAAATAATAAAATAGATAGTAAAATATTAATGTGGAAAAAGGACAATATAAATAATATATGAAAGAAAATGGGGGCTTTCTGTAAGAAGTGTACCATTTTCTTTTTTGTTTCAAAATTTATATTGACATTCCATTTACCGAATGGTAAAATTAAATAGTGAAAGAAAGGAGGCGAAAGACTATGACAGAAGAACAATTTAGAACAATAACAAAAGAACTAATGGAAGCAGTAAGTAAAACAATACAACAGGAAATGAAACAATTCAGAGAAGAAATGCAAGGCGAAATGAAACAATTCAAAGAAGAAATGCAACAAGACATGAAAGAATTCAAAAAAGATATAAGATCACAGTTAAATAGGATGCAAAGTAGTATAGATAATTTAACAGTACAAGTAAGTAGCTTAACTCTTCGTGTAGATGAATTAACAAAGCAAGTTTCAGCAAATACAGAAGCAATTCAAAAACATGACAAAATAATAGAAGCTAATAGACAACAACTAGTTTTACTTACAGAAACAGTAACAAGCATTAAAATAACACAAGATGATATGAAACAAAAGACAGAAAAAAGATATAGAGAATTTGAAGACTATAAGAAAATTAACGAAGGATCACATTCAAACATAATTAGTATCATAGAAAGCAGATTTCAAACATCAGAAAATGGAAATACTAAAACACAAAAAGATATCTCTAAAATGCAACTTTGCCATAAATAAAAAATCTTTTAAAAAGTAAAAAAATAGATGCCTTATAAATGAGCACAAATAAAAAGTGATTATTTATAAGGCATCTATTAAGTAAAAATAGCTTATTTTCAAAAAAATTAACCAAACATATTGCAAATTACATAAAAATGCTGTATAATAAAACCCTATAGACATAATATTACAGATGTATTAAGTTTCTATTACATTTCTGTAAATACTATTGACTTATGTGAAAAATCGAATAAAATATAAAGTGAGAAAAGGAAAAGTGAGAATAATAAGTGGTAAAGCACGAGGTACAAAATTAGAAACTTTAGAACGGAGAAAGCACAAGACCTACACTAGATAGAGTTAAAGAAGCACTTTTTAGCATAATACAAACATACATATATGATGCAGAAGTTCTAGATTTATTTTCTGGAAGTGGAGCATTAGCATTAGAAAGTATTAGTAGAGGAGCAAAAAGTGCAATACTATGTGATAATTCAAGAAAAGCAATTCAAGTAATAAAAACGAATACTGAAAAAACTCACTTACAAGAACAAGTAGAGATAATAAATGCAAACTATAATAAATGTTTAGAACAAATAAAAACAAAAAAATTTGATATCATCTTCTTAGACCCACCATATAAGACAGAAATGGGAATAGAAGCAATAAATATAATAATTAAAAATAATATGCTTAAAGAAGAAGGAATAATAGTATTTGAGACAGACCAAAACAAATACATTAGCGAAGCTGAACAACTTGCTAAAGTAATAGACATAAGAAAATATGGTAGAGTTACCTTGGTTTTCTTAGGTCGAAAGGAGTAAAACATACTTATGGAAATATTTACATTATTAGAAACATTAGAAGAAATAATAGAAAATGCAAAAAACGTACCTTTTAGTAATAAAGGTATTGTTGACAAAGAGGAATTTCTTGATTTAATAAAAGAAATAAGAATAAAACTCCCAGAAGAACTAAAGCAAGCCAAATGGGTTAAAGAAGAAAGAACAAGAATCTTAATAGAAGCACAAAAAGAAGCAGAAGAAATAGTAAAAGAAGCAGAAAATAGAATAATAGCAATGATAGACGAACATGAAATAACAAGAAAAGCATATGAACAAAAAGCAGAAATAATTGAAACAGCAAACGAAATGGCTAGGGAAATTTCAAACGGAACAAAAGAACATGCAGATGCATTACTCGGAAACATAGAAACAATATTAGAAGATACACTTAGAACAATACAAAATAATCGTAGAGAATTAAAATAAGTACCAAAGTCGGTACTTGTTTTTTATTTTTTATTTCTTAAATTTCTAATTTATTTATAAAATTCAAATTTTTACCAAATAATTAAAACCAAGAGAGGACACAATAAAAATGCAAAATAAAAAAGGAGGAAAAATTTAATGAAAAAAATTATTAGCATTTTTATTGTTATAGCAATATTAAGTATGATTACATTAGTACCAATTAGCCAAGCAGCAGCATTAGATACGATAGATGTAAAAACTAATAAAATAACAGTAAGACCAGGAGAAGAAGTAATATTAACTATCAATTTTGGACAAAACTTAGGAGCTTATACATTTAATATAGACTACGATGATGATGTTTTTGATTATGTATCAGTAGACGGAGGAACTACAAATGTAGTAAACGATAAAGTTAAGGTAACTTTTTATGATTCAACAGGAGGAACAAATCCTAGAAATAGCATGAGTGCAATATTTAAAGCAAAAGCAGATATAACTACATCAAATCCAACAGAATTTACAGTAACAGCAGAAGGATTAGCGAATCCAGATGCATCTGTTCAATTTGACGATATAACAACACCAATAGTTAAAAATCTTACAGTAGAACCAGAATATATGGATTATACAATAAACTTAGATTATAGTGGAGATATTGAAAAAGGAAAAGAAAAGGCAATGACTCTAAGCTATTCTTCTCCAATGGGACGTTATTATGAACATGCTAGACTAATAGCAGAAGCTACAGCTCCTACAGGTGCAACTGTACAATTATTAGCTACAGACCAATCAAACTTAGAACATGATATTATTCAAAGTGGATGGGGAGATTCACAAGGAAGCAAAATAGGTGGAAAAGATGTAGAACAAATATTACAAACTAGGGCAATTTTTAGTGAAGAAGGAAACTATACAGTTACATTAAAATTAATAGACAGAGATAACTCAGATAGCATAATAGCAGAAAAACAATTTAATTTTTCTATTTCAGAAGTACAAACACCAACTACCCCAGACACAACACCAACTACTCCAGGAACTACAACAGATAATCAAGATGAAGTTATAAAAGAAGCTGAAGAAACACCAAAGAAACTACCAAAAACGGGAGTTGACTTATATCTTCCAATTACAGCCATTTTAATTGTTTTGGTTAGTGGATATGTATATTTCAATAAAAAGAAATAAATAAAAATAAGGTAAAATGTATTTTAATTAAAAATATATTTTATCTTATTACATAGTTAGAGATTTAAATTTGATGTTAAAAAAGGGGAAAACTAATGAGCAGAAGGACAAAAAGAAAACAAAAGAAAATTATTAATTATCTCATAGTAGGTACTAGTCTTAGTATTATGTTAGCTTTTGGAATAGAGGAGTATAAAGATAAAAAAATAAGACAGCAAGAAAATAAAAATATACCATATACAGTACAAAATATAAGTACAACATATAAGCAAGAAGAACAAAAAGAGAAAGAAATGAAAGAATATCCTAAAGAAGAAATACCAAAAGAATATAAGGGCTATAGTATTATAGCTAAACTAGAGATACCAAAGATAGAATTGGAAACATTTGTACTAAAGACATATTCAGAGAAATCTTTAAACATATCCGTAACAAAATTTTGGGGAGCAAATCCAAATCAAATAGGAAATTTTTGTATAGCAGGGCATAATGCTCCAAATAAAAACATGTTTCATAATCTAAGGGAATTACAAATAGGAGAAAAACTTTGGCTTATAGACAGAAACGTAGGAAAAGTAGAATATGAGATTTATGATATCTACACTGTATATCCAGAAGATGTAAAATGTTTATCTCAAGAAACAGAAGGAAGGCGAGAAATAACACTAATTACTTGTACCAACGATTCAAAAAAAAGAATTATTGTAAAGGCGAAAGAAAAAGAATAAAGGAGAAGCGGATTGTGAAAAAATATATATTTATTATTATATGTGTACTAGGTAGCTTATTACTATATTTACAAGTTAAAGCATCAACAAAAACGCAAGGCATTGAAAGCTTTCCAGATAGCTATCAGCCATATTTAAGAGAATTAGTAGAAAAGCATCCCAACTGGAAATTTACTGCAATGTATACTAACCTAGACTGGAATTATGCTGTAAACCAAGAAAGCATATTTGGTAAGAACTTAGTACCTAAAAACTATGGAGATTCTTGGAAAAATACAACACCAGGTCAATATAATGTAGAGGTAGATGCTGGATGGGTAGATAGTTCTAAACAGGCAGTAGAATTTTGTATGGATCCAAGAAACTTTTTAAACGAAGTACGCCTTTTTCAATTCGAAGGACTTTCCTTTGATACCAATACTAATAACTTAGAAGGAATAGAGAAAATATTATATGGCACAGAATTTTATAATACAAAAGTTTCATACTTTGATAGCAGTGGAAACACTATTAACATGAATGAAAAATATTCAAATTTAATTCTAAAAGGAGGTCAAATTTCGAAAGTAAGTCCTTACCATCTAGCCTCACGTATTAAGCAAGAAGTAGGCCCCTTTTTATCTCATAGTTCAATTAGTGGAAAAGTAGCAGGATTTGAAGGATTATATAACTTCTACAACATAGGAGCAACAAGCTCAGCAGAACCTATGGGAGCAATAAAAAAAGGTTTACAATATGCAAGAGACGGAAAAGGAGCCAGTCAAAACATTAAAGATAAGTATTTAATTCCATGGAATACAAAAGAAAAAGCCATTACAGGAGGAGGTATTTTCATTGGGTCTAGTTATATAAATGTAGGACAAAATACTATATACTTACAAAAATTTGATGTAAATGATGATAGAAGTGGCAATTTATTTTCACATCAATATATGACAAATGTACTAGCACCATATAGCGAAGCGAAATCAATATATAATGGATACAAAAACAGTGGATTATTAGAATTACCAATGACTTTTATAATACCAGTTTATAATAATATGCCTAGCTTAGCAGTAGATAATCCTAATATTAATAAGAATGAATTTGTCCAAGATAATACAAAGGTCTACTGTACTGGAAACAATGTAAACATCAGAACAGGACCTTCTACATCTTATGAAATCATTACAACAATAAGTAATCAATATAAAATGACAAGAATCCTAAAAGGAAAACAAAATGGAGAAAGATGGGACAAAGTAATATTAGACAATGAAATAGTCGGATATATCTATCAAACTTATGTAACAGAAGTTCCAGCAATCGAAATTCAAAAAATAGATATATCTATTGATAATACTACTATCGAAAAAGGAGAAACAAAGCAATTAAAAATAGAAATTCAGCCAAAAGAAGCAGAAAATCACAAAATAGAGTTCACATCGAGCAATCCTAATATTGTAACAGTTGACGAAAAAGGAAATTTAAAAGCTATTCACTCTGGTAGTAGCATAATAACTGTAAAAGCCACAGAAAATAATGTACAAAATCAAATAGAAATACATGTTCATAGTAAAGTAACAGGCATAACCTTAGACCAAGATAAAATATATATGCAAGTAGGAGATGTATTTCAAATTAATGCCTATATAGAACCAGAAGATGCGAGTGAACCATCCTTTGTATATGAAAGTAGTAACATGCAAATAGCAGAAATCCAACAAAAAGGAGTTATTACCGCAAAACAAATAGGAGAAACAGATATAATAACAGTATCCAAGGAAAATCCTAATATAAGAGCAATATGTAAGGTATTTGTAGTAAGAAAAATGGAAGACACAGAAATACATTTTGATAGTTCTTTAACTGTAAATAGCCTAGAAATAAGTGGAATAGACTATGATGAAAACATAGTAGCAAATATCAAAGACAAAATCACAACAGATTTAGAAATTGAAATAGTAAATTATGAAAAACAAATTTTACAAGATACAGATAAAATAGGAACAGGAAGTAAGATACGAATCAAAGAAGATGAAAAAATATTAAGAGAATATCAAATTATTATTTATGGAGATGCCAATGGAGATGGAAAAATTAATAGTATAGACTTACTTATATTACAACGACATATACTAGAAATAGAAACAATAGAACCAATATTTAAGAAAGCATGTAATATTAATAAAAACGGCAAAAAACCAACATCAGTAGACTTATTGTTAATTCAAAGGCATATCTTGGGATTTCAAATAATAGAACAATAGCAAAGGAGAAAATTTATGCTAAAAAAGATAACTTTAACTATGTTAATTTTTATTGCTAGCTGTAGCCTTTTGGGAAATGTAATTCTTGCAAGTGAAAATGCAACAGTTTATTTATCGAGTAATAAAAAAGAAGCGAATAAGGATGAAGAAATAGAAATAACAGTTAATATACAAAATACTAAAACAGCAGCTTGCAATATTGCCGTATATTTTGAAGAAACAAAAGTAGAATTTATTTCAGATATAGAAAATACAAATCTAGTTGAAAATAAAGTTAATTTTGTTTGGTTCGACCAATTAGGTGGAGAAGGAGCAAAAGAAGGAGAAATAGTAACTTTTAAATTTAGAGCAAAAGAAGATGGACTAGTAACTTTCACAGTAAATGGGGAATTCTATAATCAAAAAGGGCAACTAATAGAAACAGATTTTAAGGAAGAACAAGTTCAAATCGGAAAACCAGAGATAGATTTACAAAATCAACTACAAGAAGAACAAGGTAGCAATCCAGAAACAAGTAATTGCAATTTGAAAACATTAAGAGTTGATGCACAAGGTTTAACACCAACCTTTGAACCCCAAATAGAAGAATATTATTTAGTTGTTCCAAATAGTATTCAATCAGTCGATGTTTTAGCTGTTAGTGATAATCCAAATGCAATTGTAGATATAAAAGGAAACACAGATTTAAAAGAGAAAATAAACGATATTAAAATACAAGTAACATCTGCTGATAAAACAAAAAGCAAAGTTTATACAATACACGTTAGCAAAACAGATAATGTAGAAATAGCCAATACAAATTTAGAAATCTTAGCGATTGAAAATGTTTTACTAAATCCACCATTTGAAGCCTTGCAAACAAACTATAAAGTAGAAGTATCAAATGAAACAGAAAATCTTAATATATTTGCTGTACCCGAAAATGAGAAAGCAACAGTAGAAATTAATGGAAAAGATAATTTGAAAGAAGGTAACAATTTAGTAACTGTTGTAGTCAAAGCACAAGACAAAATTACTACCAAAACTTACAGAATTAATGTAAATAGAAGAAACTTAGAAGAAGAGAAAAAATACCAAGAAGAAAAAGAAAAACAAAAAGAAGAACTAGAAAATGCATATAAAATAGAAAAGACTTCTGCAACTATTGATAATTCACAAGAACAATCAATAAAAAATCAAAAATTTCCATACAAAACAATTGCTATTTTAACAATTGGCGTATTGATAATAGCCTTAATAGTATGGGGAATAGTTTGGAGAATAAAGAAAAGATAATTTAAAATTATAAATCATTACCAAAACGCGTGCCTGTGTAGTGGCAATTGACGAAACTTTTTACTAAAAATTTCGCTAAATTCTTGTAATTTACCATATTTTAATATATAATAATAAAACACATTATTATAAAAAAGGAGACCCAAAAATGGAAAGTAGAAGAGTGGAACCAAGAACATTGCCAGGATTTATGGAATTACTTCCTAATGAACAGATTGAATTTAATGAAATAAAAGAGAAAATACAAAAATCATATGAGAAATTTGGATTTTTACCACTAGATACACCAGTAATAGAAAGTTCAGAAGTTTTGCTTGCAAAAGCAGGTGGTGAGACAGAAAGACAAATCTATCGATTTAGTAAAGGAGATAGTGATTTAAGCCTTAGATTTGACCTAACTGTTCCTCTTGCAAAATTTGTTTCAGCCAACTATGGCGAATTAAGCTTTCCATTTAGAAGATATCAAATAGGCAAAGTATATAGAGGAGAAAAAGCACAAGCAGGACGTTTTCGTGAATTTTATCAATGTGATATTGATATAATAGGCGATGGCTCTTTAAGTATAATGCATGATGCAGAACTTCCAAATGTTATATACGAAACATTTAAAACATTAGGATTTGAAGATTTTACAATATGTATAAATAATAGAAAAATCCTAAACGGATTATTTAAATCACTTGGACTAAGCAAGAATAGTACTGATATTCTAAGAATAATAGATAAAATAGAAAAAATCGGTAGAGATAGTGTAAAAAAAGAGTTACAAGAAATAAATGTAGAAGAGCAGAAAATAGACAAAATATTAGAATTTATAGAAATAAGTGGAACATCTGACGAAAAAATAGAAGCACTAAAAGCTTTTGGCATAACAGACGAAACCTTTATGAAAGGAGTAGAAGAACTAGAACAAGTTATATGCTCAATAAGAACACACAGAATGCCAGAAAAGAATTTTACAGTAGACTTGAGTATAGCAAGAGGTTTAGATTACTATACAGGTACAGTATATGAAACCTTCATAGAAAATCACAAAAACATAGGTAGTGTATGTTCAGGAGGAAGGTACGAAAACCTAGCAGAATATTACACAGACAAAAAACTACCAGGAGTTGGCATTTCAATTGGACTATCAAGATTTTTCTATCAGGCAAAAAGAGAGAATATACTAAAAGCAAAAAAAAATGCAGTAGCAAAAGTTTTAGTAGTTCCAATGACAAACGAAGAAATGGAATACTCTTCAGAAGTTGCAAAAAAACTTAGAGACCAAGGAATTAATACAGAACAATTCCTAGAAGATAAAAAATTAAAAGCAAAATTCAAATATGCAGATAAACTAAATATACCATACATAATTGTAATTGGACAAGAAGAGGCAAAGAATAGAACAGTTACTTTAAAAAACATGCAAACAGGAGAACAAGAAACAACGGATTTAAGCAAATTAATTTCAAAGATAAAGGAAGTGTAAACACATGAAAGAAAAACTAGCCAGAATCGAATTAGAAGCCAAACAGGCACTACAAAAAACAATAGACAAACAAGCACTAAATGAAATAAAAATAAAATATCTAGGTAAAAAAAGTGAACTATCAAACCTATTAAAAGAAATGGCAAACTTATCAAAAGAAGAAAGACCAATAATAGGAAATCTTGCAAATACAATAAGAAAGACAATAGAAGAAGAAGTAAATAAAAAAGAAGCGGAGTTAGAACAAATAATTCTAAAACAAAAACTTGAAAATGAAAAAATAGATATAACATTGCCAAGTACAAAAATAAAAAAAGGCTCAAAACATCCAGTAAATAGCGTGATAGAAGAAATAGAAGACTTATTTGTTTCAATGGGCTACACAGTAGAAACAGGACCAGAACTAGAAACAGATAAATTTTGCTTTGAACTATTAAATTTACCACAAGGACACCCTGCAAGAGATATGCAAGATAGTTTCTACATAACAGAAGAATATTTACTAAGAACACAAACATCAGCAGTACAAGCAAGAACAATGCTAGCAAATCAAGAAAAAACACCAATAAGAATGATATGCCCACGGAAAAACATATAGAAGAGAAGACGATGCAACACATTCACATCAATTTACACAAGCAGAAGGCCTAGTGATAGACAAAAATATATCATTAGCAGATTTGAAAGGCACACTAGAAATATTTGCAAAAAGAATAATAGGAGAGAACTCAAAGTTAAGATTTCGACCTAGCTACTTCCCGTTTACAGAACCATCATATGAAGTTGATGTATCATGCTTTAAATGTGGAGGAAAAGGCTGTAATCTATGCAAACAAACAGGGTGGATAGAAATATTAGGCTCAGGAATGGTACATCCAAATGTACTAAAAATGTGTGGATATGATCCAGACAAATATTCAGGATTTGCATTTGGCGTAGGACTAGAAAGAATAGCAATGTTCAAATATGGCATACCAGACATGCGCTATTTATATGCAAATGACATTAGATTTTTAAGCCAATTTGACAGATAGGAGAAAATAATATGAAACTAAGTAAAAACTTTGTAAAAGACTATGTAGATATAGATGTAGATATAAAAACACTTGCAGAAAATATGACAAATGTTGGCAATGAATATGATTCAGCACGGAAAACTTATTACAGCAACAGGACTTACTATTCGGAGAAGTAAAAACATGTGAAATGCATCCAGATTCTGACCATTTACATATATGCACAGTAGATGTACGGAAAAGAAATACTAAATATAGTATGCGGAGCACCAAATGTAAAAGCAGGACAAAAAGTAATAGTTGCCTTATCAGGAGCAGAACTTCCAGGGGGCATAAAAATAAAAAAAGGAATGATAAGAGGTCAAGAATCAAATGGAATGATATGTTCACTATCAGAATTAGGAATAGACAGCAAATTCCAAAGCGAAGAAGACAAAAAAGGAATACATATTTTAGCAAACGATGCAAAACCAGGAGAAGACCCAGTAAAATACATGGGATTAGATGATGAAGTAATAGATTTCGAGCTAACTGCTAATAGAGGAGACCTACTTAGTATATTAGGCATGGCATATGAAATAGGAGCAATCTATGGAAAAAAGGTAAGAGAAATAGACCTAAATCATAAAGAAGAAAAAGAAAATATAAACGATAATTTCAAACTAGACATAAAAACAGAAAACTGTCAGCTATTCTTAGCAAAAAAAGCACTAAATGTAGAAATAAAAGAAAGTCCAGACTTTATTAAAAACAGACTACTTGCAAGTGGGATAAGACCAATAAATAATGTAGTAGATATAAGTAATTATGTAATGTTAGAAACAGGGCAACCACTACATTTCTATGATGCAGATAGACTAGGAAATAAAATAGAAGTAAGAATGGCAGAAAAAGGAGAAAAACTCACAACACTAGATGAAGTAGAAAGAATATTAAGCGAAGATGATATAGTTATCTCAGACGGAAAAAAAGCAATAGGTTTAGCAGGAGTAATGGGAGGATTAGAAACAGAAATTGAGCCTAATACAAAAAACGTAGTAATAGAATCTGCAATTTTTGATGGAGTAAAAGTAAGGCTAACATCAAAGAAAATAGTAAGAAGCGAAGCAAGTAACCGTTTTGAAAAAGGGTTAGACCCAAATAGAACATATATGGCAGTTGAAAGAGCTTGCACATTACTTGAAAAATATGCAGGAGCAAAAATATTATCAGGAACATCAATTTATGATAAAACAAACAAAGAAGACAAAGAAATAACAATAGCACTAAAAAAGATAAATCGCATATTAGGTTCAAACATAGCCTTAAAAGAAGCAATAGAAGTATTTGAAAAACTAGGTTTCAAAACAAAGACCAAAGGCGAAGAAATAACAGTAATAGTACCTAGAAGAAGAATCGATATAAGCATAGAAGAAGATCTAATAGAAGAAGTAGGACGAATATATGGAGTAAACAACATAGAAGGAAAACTTCCAGAAGTACCAACAGTTCCAGGAAACTTTGATAGACCATTAAGAGCCTTAAGAAATAAGATGATTTCACTAGGTCTAAATGAAACACTATCATACATACTAATAAGTGACAAAGAATCAAAAAAATTCACATCAGACCAATTTGAAGAAGTACGTTTATTAGACCCAATGAGTGAAGACAGAAACACATTAAGATACACACTAATAACATCATTATACAAAATATATGAATACAATATGGCACATGGAAATAGAGACATATCAATCTTCGAAATAGGAAAAACCTTCTTTAAAAAAGGAGAAGATTATGGAGAAGAGCAAAAACTATGTATGCTGATGACAGGCGAATTTTATACAGGAATTAACGAAAAAAGAAATGTAGACTTCTACATAATAAAAGGAGTAGTAGAAGAACTATTAAATAGCCAAGGATATGAAGGAAGATACAGCTTTGTAGAACCAAAAGACTTGCCAAAAGAATTCCACCCAGGTCAAACAGCAGACATAATAGTAAATGGCAAAAAAGTAGGAATAATAGGAAAACTACACCCAGAAGTAACAAAAGAAAACATATATACCTGTGAAATAAATTTAGATAAACTATCAGAAATAAAAACAGGTAAACCAAAATACAAAGAAATATCAAAATTCCCTAGCGTAAAAAAAGACATAGCATTAGTAGTAGACAAAAACATACAAGCAGAAACACTAGCAAAATCAATAAAAAAAGCATGTGGAAACACACTAAAAGAAATAGAGATATTTGATGTATATGAAGGAAAAGGTATAGAAGAAACAAAGAAAAGCCTAGCTTACTCCCTAACCTTCAGCTCGCAAGACAAAACTTTAACAGACGAAGAAATAAACCCACTACTAGAAAAAATTGTAACTCAAACATCAAAAGACTTCGGAGCAAGATTGAGAGAATAAAACTAGGAGGAAATAATAAATGGAAAATAAATATAACCTAACACTAGAACAAAACATATTCCTAGCAAAAAGAACTCTAGTAGATAATGTATATTCAAATGCAAAAATGGAAGGTATAAACGTAACATTTCCAGAAACAAAAACAATACTAGATGGAGTAAATGTACCAAACCTAAAAATAGACGAAATACAATGCATACTAAACTTAAGAGATGCATGGAAATATCTTATAAACAACATAGAAACAGAATTTAATTTGAGTTTTATATGCAAAATAAATGAACAAGTAGCAAGAAACGAAAGTCTAGAATGGGGCAAACTAAGAAATGGAAATGTACAAATAACAGGAACAAACTATATCCCAATAATACCAGAGCAAAGAGAAGTAGAATCAAGAATAAAAGAAATAACTAAAATAGAAAATTCAACTGAAAGAGCAATAGAATACATGCTATATGGAATGAGAGCGCAACTATTTTGGGATGGAAACAAAAGAACAAGCACAATCTGTGCAAACAAAATAATGATACAAAACGGAGCAGGCATAATAAAAGTCCCAGACACAAAACTCCAAGAATTTAATACCTTATTATCAAAATTCTATGAAACAAATGAAAACAATCAAATAAAACAATTTATCTATGAAAACTGTATTGATGGGATAGAATTTCAAAACTAAAATGGAGGGGAAAATGGCAAAACAACCTAAATCTGTATTTGTATGTGGAGAATGTGGGTATGAAAGTACAAAATGGCTTGGAAAGTGTCCAGCATGTGATGCTTGGAACACATTTTTCGAACAAAAACTAGAAACAAAAACAATAGAAGCCAAAAAGCAAAATAAAGAAAACTCAGAACCAATAGCTCTAAAAGATGTACAATCAAAAGAAATCAAAAGATTATCCACGGGATTCGGAGAACTAGATAGAGTACTTCGGAGGGGGACTAGTAGATGGTTCACTAATTTTATTAGGAGGAGAACCACGGAATACGGAAAATCCACATTAATACTCCAAATATGTGATAAAGTCCAAACAGAAGATGTAGTCCTATACATATCAGGAGAAGAATCAGCAGAACAAATAAAAATAAGAGCAGATAGACTTAGCATAAACAAAAATAACATTCTATTCCTAGGAGAAACAGATATAGACTTAATAGAAGCAGAAATAGAAAAGAAAAAGCCAAAATTAGTAATAATAGACTCCATCCAAACAATTTACTCAGACAAAGTAGACTCACTCCCACGGAAGTACAAGTCAGCTAAGAGAAATAACTTCAAGAGTAATGAGAATGTGCAAAGATAAAAACGTAACAACAATAATAATAGGACATGTTACAAAAGATGGAAACATAGCAGGACCAAGAGTACTAGAACACATGGTAGATGTAGTATTATATCTAGAAGGCGAGAGATATTTTGCATATAGGATTTTAAGAGGAGTAAAAAATAGATTTGGCTCAACCAACGAAATAGGAATGTTTGAAATGCAAGGAGAAGGCATGCAAGAAATAATGAACCCATCAGACATACTAATTTCAGAAAAAAGCGAAAACCCAGCAGGTTCGGTGATAGTAGCGACAATGGAAGGAACAAGACCACTATTGGTAGAACTCCAAGCCCTAACAACTCAAACAGTCTTTGGTTTTCCAAGAAGAACAGCAAATGGAATAGACTATAATAGACTAAATATTCTAATGGCAGTAATAGAAAAAAGAGCAGGAATACCACTATCAAATCAAGATGCTTACTTAAATGTAGTGCGGAGGAATAAGAATAAATGAACCAAGCATTGACTTAGGAATTATATTAAGCGTATGTTCAAGTTATAAAAATAAAGCAATAGAAGATGGCGTAATAGTAATCGGAGAAGTAGGCTTAACAGGCGAAGTAAGACGAGTATCAATGATAGAAAAACAATTAAAAGAAGCAGAAAAATTAGGATTTAAAAAATGTATAATTCCAGAAAATAATAAAAAACTATTGAAAGAAAAACTTAAATTAGATATAATAGGAGTGAAAAATATTAAAGAGGCAATGAAAGAAGTACGGATTAATATAAAAAGAACAAAAGAGGTGATTAAGCAAATTGAAAAACGAAAGAGGAATAACACTATTAGTACTAGTATTAACAGTAGTAATAATGATGATACTTGTAGGAACAGGAATAGCATATGGAACAAACTCAATATCAGAAGTGCGTTTGCAAAACTTCTCATATGAACTGCAACAAATTCAAGGACAAGTAAATGCATTATATGAAAAAATGAAAATGGATCCAAACACAGAATATATATCTGTTGCATCTATAAAGGATGGGAACACACTTGGTGCAGATGTAAGGTTACAATCAGAAGCATTAGCAACACTATACAAAGTAAAAACAGATATAAACTACGATAAACCCTACAATCAAATGACTGACTCAGAAAAAGCTAGACATTATGCTAATCAATATGAAACTATATTTAGATACTTCTCAGCAGAAGACTTAGAAGAAATATTTAATATCAAAAATTCAAAGCGAGATGTAATAATAAACTTTAAAACAAGAGAAGTAATCAGCGTCAAAGCACAAGTACATAATGAAAAACCATATTATCGATTAGAAGACTTTTAAAAAGAAAGAGGAATTAACATGAACAAAAAAGTAATTATAATGATAATTGCAATCATTTTAGTAGTAGCACTTATAGGATTAGTAATCTTCGGAGTACTAGGAAAACTAAACAACACAAAAATAGAACATCCAATAGCTACAATAGAAATAGAAGGTTATGACAAACCAATAGTAATAGAATTATACCCAGAATATGCACCAAATACAGTAAAGAACTTTATAGCACTTGCACAAAACGAATTTTATAAAGATCAAATAGTACACAGAGTAGAAAAAGACTTTGTAATTCAAACAGGAGACCCAGAAGGCACAGGAAGTGGAGGACCAAGTTATAGTGCAATAGACAAAAGCATAGAAAAAGACTCAGATGCAGATAAAGAATATAGCATAAATGGAGAATTTGCAAAAAATGGATACAAGAATAACTTAAAACATGAAAGAGGAGTAGTATCAATGGCAAGATCAGACTATTCTTCAGAAGTTATAAAAGAAGGATATAACTCAGCAGGAAGCCAATTCTTCATATGCCTAAAAGACGCACCAAGTCTAAATGGCTCATAT
Source organism: Clostridia bacterium (assembly GCA_022791835.1). Taxonomy (GTDB): domain Bacteria; phylum Bacillota; class Clostridia; order TANB77; family CAG-508; genus JAAWPK01. Next base: position 23,010 of record JAAVZW010000006.1, read on the forward strand.
GCAGCATTTGGAAAAGTAATAAGTGGAATGGAAACAGTAGATGAAATATCAAATGTAAAATTAGCAGTAAATAAAGATGAAAATACAGGAGTAGAAACACAAACCTCAAAACCAGAAACAGATGTAAAAATAAAAAGTATAACAGTAGATACAAAAGGTATAGACTACGGAAAACCAGAAATACATGAAGCATTTGACTATTCAGCATGGTATATGAAAAAGTATTATGGTATGTAAAAAATAAATAGGACGGCAAGTAGACAAGCCGTCCTACTTTGGAGTAAATAAGAAAGGGCATAAAAAGAATGGAAAATATAGATATAAAAAAAGTAATAATAGCAATAATTATCATTCTAATACTAGCTATTGGGATATTTTTTACTGTAAAAATGTTTACAAAAGGGGACAAAAATTATACATTAGAAATAATTCAAGACCAAGACTGTAAATACTTTGCAGTACTAATAGATGGCAAATACGGAGTAATAAATGAAAAAGGCGAAACAATTATAGAAGCGTCTTATAAAGATGTATCAATACCAAACCCAACAAAACCAGTGTTTATATGCCAAAAAGAAAATGGAAGTTTAGAAACAATAAACCAAAATAAAGAAAAAATTTTTACTGATTATCAAAAAGTAGAACCAATAGAAACAAATGGTATAGAAACCCACTATCCATACGAAAAAAGTGTGCTAAAATACGAAGAAAACGGAAAATTCGGAATAATAGACTTTGAAGGAAAAGCCATAACAAAGCCAGTATATGAAGAAATAGCATCAGTAAAATATAAAGAAGGAGAAATCCTAGCAAAAAAAGATGGCAAATATGGAGTAATAAACAACAAAGGAGTAGAACTAATCCCATTCGAATACGAAGAAATAGAAGCAGACAAATATTATAGTGGAGGCTACAAAGAAACAGGATACATAGTAAAAAACACAAAGCCAGAGGGATATAGATATGGCTACATAAATAGTAAATGGAGTAAACTATTAGATGCAGAATATTCAGCAATAAGCAGAATTTTAGACATAGAAGGAGAAGATATCTATCTTATTGTAGCAAAAGATGGTAGATATGGTATTATAAAAAATAAAGCAGAAGAAACTCCTTTTGAATATCAATCAATAATTTATAACAAATATACAAATTTATTATCAGTACAGAAAAATGACAAATACGGAGTAATCAATCTAAAAGGTGAAGTAATAGTCCCAATTGAATATAACAATATAAGATTTAGTGGAATATACATATGTGCAAAAGGATATAACGAAGACACCTACTTTGATGCACAAGGAAGAAAAGTAGAAAGCGGTTATACAGGCATGAAAGAAATAGAAGAGCAAAACTGTTATATAGCAACAAACAATGAACAATTATATGGAATAGTTGATAAAGAAGGAAAATCAATAGTAGAATGTAAATACAAATATATAGACTATGCTTTTGACGAGTATTTTATAGCTTACAAAGAAGAAAAAGGACTAGGTGTTATAGATAAAGAAGGAAAAATCATAGTAGACTTTGGTTATGACGTACTAAGTAGAATAGGAAATGCAAAAATGCTAACAGCAGTAAATATGAGCACAAAAGGAGATATTACAACAATATATTCAGAAAAAATGGAAAAAATAGTAACTACAACAGGGGCGAATATAAGAGTGTATGACGAACATATAGAAATCTACAATGACAATACAGAAACTTTCATAAACAATAAAGGAGAAATAAAAACAGCAAAAGAAATATATCCAAATAATAAATTATATGGAGTAATAAAAAATAAAAAATGGGGATTTGAAAATATATCAGGAGAAATAGTGGTACCATGCGAATATGAAAGAGTAATAGAATTAAATAAACAAGGCTTTGGTGGAGTTAAAAAAGATGGTGCATGGGGAATAATAAACGAGCAAGGCGAACTAATTACAGAATGTATATATAAATTCAATGAAGAAATAGCAAAACCAGAATTTCTTGGGAAATATTACAAAACATATAAAGATAATAGTGAGATGTACTATACAAATGAAGTAAACGAAGAAGAACTTTTTGAAAATGGTCTATAAAATATAAAAAAGAAAGGTAGGAAGAAAATTCATGGTAAAAAGAATTTTTGTACAAAAAAGAGAAGGATTTGATACAGAAGCAAAAGAAATACTTAGCGACCTAAGAGAAAACTTACAAATAAAAAATTTAGAGGGCTTAAAAATACTTAATAGATATGATGTAGAAGACATTAGCAAAGAAACTTTTCAAAAGGCAAAAAATACAATATTTAGCGAACCACCAGTAGATATATACTATGAAGATGAATATCAAAAAGAAGCAAAAGAAATATTATTTGGAGTAGAATTCCTACCAGGACAATTTGACCAAAGAGCACATTCACTATCAGAATGTTTACAAATAGTATCAGGAGGAGAAAGACTAGAAGTAAAATCAGCTAAAATATATACACTAAAAGGAGAAATAACCAAAGAAGAAGTAGAAAAAATAAAAAAATATCTAATAAACCCGGTAGATAGCAGAGAATGCACATTAGACCAATATGATACTTTAAAAGTAGAAATGAAAGAACCAGAAGATGTAAAAATAGTAGAAGGATTTACAAAAATGACAGATGAAAATGTCAAAGAATTCTACAAAAAATATGGATTTGCAATGGATATAGAAGACCTAAAATTCTGCCAAAGATACTTTAGAGATGAAGAAAATAGAGACCCAAGTATGACAGAAATGAAAATGATAGACACATATTGGTCAGACCACTGTAGACATACAACTTTTATGACCAAACTAGAAACAATAGAAATAAAATGGGACTTATTAGAGAAAATCTTTGAAGACTATAAAAAATCTAGAGAATATGTATATGAAAACAAAAAAGCAAAAGACATTTGCCTAATGGATATAGCAACAATAGCGGTCAAAGAATTAAAGAAAAAAGGTATGTTAAAAGACCTAGACGAATCAGAAGAAATAAATGCATGCAGTATAAAAGCGACAATAGAAGTAAATGGAAAAGAAGAAGAATACTTAATAATGTTCAAAAACGAAACACATAACCACCCAACAGAGATAGAACCATTTGGAGGAGCAGCTACTTGTTTAGGTGGAGCAATACGTGATCCATTATCAGGTAGGGTATATGTATATCAAGCAATGAGAGTAACAGGATGTGGAGACCCAAGAACACCAATAAAAGACACATTGCCAAATAAATTGCCACAAAGAAAGCTTACAAACGAAGCAGCAAGAGGATATAGCTCATATGGAAACCAAATAGGACTTGCAACAGGACAAGTTACAGAAATATATGATGACGGATATGTAGCAAAAAGATTAGAGATAGGAGCATTAATAGGAGCAGCACCAGCAAAAAATGTAGTTAGAGAAAGACCAATACCAGGAGATATAGTTATCCTACTTGGAGGAAAAACAGGAAGAGATGGTTGTGGAGGAGCAACAGGCTCATCAAAAGCGCATACAAGTGAATCACTTACGACTTGTGGAGCAGAGGTGCAAAAAGGAAATGCTCCAGAAGAAAGAAAAATACAAAGATTATTTAGAAATTACGAAGTAACAAAATTAATAAAAAGATGTAATGACTTTGGAGCAGGAGGAGTTTCAGTTGCAATAGGAGAATTAGCAGATGGACTAGAAATAGACTTAGACAAAGTTCCAAAGAAATATGATGGACTAGATGGAACAGAACTTGCAATATCAGAATCACAAGAAAGAATGGCAGTAGTAGTAGCAAAAGAAAATGTAGAAATTTTTCAAAAACTAGCAGAAAAAGAAAACCTAGAAACGACAGTAGTTGCTCACGTTACAGAAGAACCTAGAGTAAAAATGTATTGGAGGAAAAAAGAAATAGTCAATATAAGCCGAGCATTCCTTGATACAAATGGAGACGTGAAAAAGGCAAACATTAAAGTAGAAAAGCCAGATTATGCAAATAGCTACTTCAATCAAAAAGAAGATATGTTAAACATAAAAGAAAAATGGCTAGAAAAGATAAGCAATCTAAATGTATGCTCACAAAAAGGCTTAGTAGAAAGATTTGACAGCACAATAGGAGGAAACACTGTACTAATGCCATTTGGAGGAAAATACCAATTAACACCAGAAGAAGGTATGTGTGCAAGAATACCAACAGAAGAAGGATACACAAAAACAGGCACAATAATGACATTTGGATATAATCCAAAAATATCAAAATGGAGTCCTTTCCATGGGGCAGTATACGCTATACTAGAAAGTATTTCAAAATATGTAGCAATAGGAGGAGACTATAAAAAAGCATGGTTAACACTCCAAGAATATTTTGAAAAACTTAGAGAAGATAGTACACGTTGGGGGAAACCATTCTCAGCACTACTTGGAGCATACTATATCCAAGAAAAACTAGGAATAGTTGCAATTGGAGGAAAAGACAGTATGTCAGGTTCATACAATGAATTAGACGTACCACCAACTTTAGTATCATTCTGTGTAGGAACTGTAGATACAGAAAAAGTAACATCAGCAGAATTTAAAAAAGCAGGGTCAAAAGTTGCAATACTAAAAACAAAAATAGATGAAAACTATTTACCAGATTTCGAAGACTTAAAAGAAAATTATGAAATAATTTATGACCTAATAAGTAAAAAACAAGCAAAATCAGTAATGACAGTTAGAGGCGGAGGACTTGCAGAAACAATTACAAAAATGACAATGGGAAATAGAATAGGTTTTGAATGTGAAAAACAAGAAAATCCATTTAATCCAATGTATGGAACTTTTGTAATAGAACTAGAAGGTGAAATACCAAACAAGAAACTAGAATATCTTGGAAAAACAGTAGATACAGATACTATAAAAATTCAAGATGTAGAATTAGACTTAGAAGAATTAATAAAAGTATGGGAAGAACCACTAGAAAAAGTATTCCCAACTAAAACAAAACAAGAAGATAGCAAAATAGAAAATTATTTAAGTGATAAAAATACAGTAATAGTAGCAAAAACAAATTTTGCAAAACCAAGAGTATTCATACCAGCATTTCCAGGAACAAACTGTGAAGAAGATGCAAAAAAAGCATTTATAGATGCAGGAGCAGATTCAAGAATAGAAGTATTTAAAAACTTAAAGCCAAATGATATATCAGAATCAATAGAAGCTTTTGCAAAACAAATAGAAGAAGCACAAATAATTATGATACCAGGAGGATTTAGTGCAGGAGATGAGCCAGAAGGTTCAGGCAAATTCATAGCATCAGTATTTAGAAACCCAAAACTAAAAGAGCTAATACATAAGCATTTAAGGGAAAAAGACGGATTAATGATGGGAATATGCAATGGATTTCAAGCATTAGTAAAACTTGGATTGCTACCATATGGAGAGATAAAAGATTTAAGTGAAGATATGCCAACATTAACATACAATGCAATAGGAAGACATGAATCAAAATTAGTTAGAACAAAAGTAACTTCAAAATTATCTCCATGGTTTAATAATGTAAAACTAGGAGAAGAATTCTTAATTCCGATATCACATGGAGAGGGAAGATTTGTATGTAACAATGCAGTCCTAGAAGAACTAAAACAAAATGGACAAATAGCAACTCAATATGTGGATTATGAAGGAAATGCAAGTATGAATATAGAACATAATCCAAATGGTTCAATATTTGGAATAGAGGGAATAACCAGTAAAGATGGAAGGGTTCTAGGAAAGATGGGACACTCAGAAAGAAGCTATACAGGAATAATACAAAATGTTCCAGGAAACCCAGACCAAAAACTATTTGAATCTGGAGTACAATACTATAAATAGCATTCTTCAAAGACTCTTAGAAGAACTATATAAAAGATTGAGGAGAAAACATGAGAATAAGATTCAAAAAATGGGCACGCCCAGAGCTAGAAGCCTGCCCATTTTACATAGATGATCCAACACAAAATAAAGACAAGTGGAGTGATGCTTTTAAGCAAAAAGCTCCACTCCACCTCGAGTTAGGGTGTGGAAAAGGTACTTTTATAAGTACTCTAGCTGTACAGAATCCAAATATAAATTATCTTGCTGTGGATTTAGTAGATGCAATGTTAGGTTTATGCAAGAGAAATATAGAAGCGAGTTATAAGGCTAATAACAAGGCTACAGATAATATTATTATTACAAGATACGATATAGAAAGAATATTGGATTTTATGTCTTGTGGGGATGTGGTTGATAGAATATATATAAATTTTTGTAATCCATGGCCTAAGCCAAAGCATAAAAAGAAAAGACTTACGCATTCGAAACAGTTGGAGCATTATAAAAAGTTTTTAAAGGTGCGGTGGAGAAATTTACTTTAAGACAGATGATGAGCGGATTATATCAGGATAGTTTGAAATATTTTTTGGAGTCAGATTTTGAGGTAATTAAGAGCACAGATGACTTATATAGTGATAATATATTTGAATGTAATATTGTGACTGAGCATGAGAGGATGTTTGTTGAGGAAGGGAAGAAGATTAAGGGGATTATAGCTATTAGGAGAGGTTAAAGTTAGTGCTATAATTGACGGCAAGCTACCTTTTGGGGAATAAATTAAAATTGGAAAGAGGAAATAACAAATGGACAAGAAAACTAAAATGAAATTTAATGTGTTAGCAATAATATGTATAATGTTATTTGCATTTTCTTTGACACCAAAAACATTACAGAATGATACTTTTTATACAATAAGTGTGGGAGAGCATATTGTTCAAAATAAAGGAATTGATGGACAAGATGTTTTTGCTTGGACAGATTTGAAATATACATATCCACATTGGTTATATGATGTGGGTATATATTTAATATATGATGCAGGTGGTATGACAGGAGTTTATATTTCAACTGTAATTCTAAGTTGCATATTAGGGCTTGCTTTGTATGTTACAAATACAAAAATTAACAAAAGTAATCTGTTTTCTTTTATATTAACATTAGGTGTAATGTTTCTTATGAAGGATTTTATAGCAGCTAGAGCACAGCTTATAACTTTTATTTTATTTGTATTAGAGATACTTTGTATAGAAGGATTCTTAGAGAACAAAAAGATAAGGTACGCTTTGCGGTCTTATGGTAATTGCAGGGTTAATAGCAAACTTACATGCTGCGGTATTTTATGTATTCTTTATACTAATGCTACCTTATTTTGCTGAATATTTAGTAACTGTTTTAGGGGAAGCTCATTTGTTTTATAAATTAAAAATTCGTATGCAAAAAAGGAAGATAGAAAGGCTTGCTAAAAAACAAAAACCTCAAGAAAAGATTGAAACAGCTCAAGAGAGTTTATTGAAGACGGAAGAATTTTTTATTAAGTTTAAAGAGAGGTCTAAGCAAAGAGTAGAAAATCCATATAAATTAAAACTAGTGAAGAAAGATGCTGTAAAATGGCTAGTTTTAGTTGCTATTTTATGCTTTGCCATGGGACTATTAACTCCAATAGGAGATGAGCCATATACACATATATTTAAACTATTATCAGGGGATACAACTAAGAGTATTTCAGAACATCAACCATTAGTGCTTGCAAATCACACAGCAGCGATTACAGTGCTTATGATGCTATTTGGAATGTTAATATTTACAGATACAAAGATAAGACTAAAAGATGTGTTTATGCTAGGAGGACTGATAGTATTAACTTTTACAGCTAGAAGGCAGTTTTCGCTTCTATTGATAGTAGGAGTAGTTTCATTCACAAGGATTATATGTGATTTTATAGCGAAGTACGACAAAGAAGGTACAGAACAGTTTGCAAGACTAATGGTGACATGGAAGGGAAAAATCCTAACAGTATTTTTAATTGCTCTATGTTCATTTATGATGTATAAAGATAAAATTGATGATGAATATATAAATATGAAAAGTTATCCAGTAGAAGCATCAAACTTTATTCTAGATGCAGAGGAAGATGGAGACTTAGATTTTGAGACTATGAGACTATATAATGACTATAATTATGGAAGTTATTTGTTATATAGAGGTATACCAGTATTTATAGACTCTCGTGCAGATTTATATTCGCCAGAATTTAATGAAGGTTGTGAAATTTTTAATGATTATATGAATATATCAAGTTTAGCGACATATTACGAAACAAAGTTTGAAGAATATAAAATAACACATGCAATAGTTTATAAAACTTCAAAATTAAATATGTTTTTATCAAGAGATGATAACTATAAAGAAATATATGGAGACAAAAATTTCATAGTATATGAAAGGTTAAATGTAGATACAAACCAAAATGAAGAATAAATATCAAATAAATGAAGAACTAAAGAGCCAAAGGCTAGATAAAGCTGTAACAACCCTAGACAAAGAAATGTCTAGGGTAATGTGCCAAAGACTAATAGATGAAGGACAGATATTAGTTAATCGGCAAAAAACAAAAATCTTCGTATAAAGTAAACATACGGAGATGAAATAGAGGTAGAAAAACAGCCACCAAAAGAAATAGACTTAAAACCACAAAACATAGAAATAGAAGTTCTATATGAGGATCAAGACATAATAGTAGTTAATAAACCCAAAGGGATGGTAGTCCATCCAGCAAATGGAAATCCTGATGGTACATTAGTAAATGCAGTAATGAATTTGTGCAAAGAAAGCCTATCTGGAATAGGAGGAGAGATAAGACCACGGAATAGTACATAGATTAGACAAAGATACATCAGGAGTAATAATAGTAGCCAAAAATGATAAAGCACATATAAATATAAGCGAACAAATAAAATCAAGAACTACACAAAAAATATATATAGCTCTAGTAAGAGGCAAAATAAATGAAAATGAAGCCACAATCAATATGCCAATAGCTAGAAGTACAAAAGATAGAAAGAAAATGGCAGTATCAAACAATGGAAAAGAAGCAATAACACACTTTAAAGTGCTAAAAAGATACAAAGAATTTACACTATTAGAAATAAAAATAGATACAGGAAGAACACATCAAATAAGAGTACACATGGCAGAGATAAAACATCCAGTAGTTGGAGACATAGTTTATTCAAACGGAAAAAATCCATTTGGAGTAATACGGACAAATGCTACATGCAAAACAAATAGAATTTACACACCCAACAACACGGAAAAAGACTAAAAATAGAAGCACCACTACCACAATATTTTGAAGAAGTGATAGAAACTCTAGAAAAGGAATAAAAACTATGGAAGAAAATGAAGAAAGGCTACAAAAATACCTAGCAAGAAAGGGAATTGCATCAAGAAGAAAATGTGAGGAATATATAGAGCAGGGATTAGTTAAAGTAAACGGAAATGTAGTTACAGAGCTAGGCACCAAAATAAATCCAAGTAAAGACAAAATAATCTTTAAACGGAAAAGAAATAAAAAATAATCAAGAAGAAAAAATCTATATATTACTAAACAAACCAATACGGATATGTAACAACAGCAAAAGACCAATTCAAAAGAGAAACAGTACTAGACCTAGTAAAATTAGGAAAAAGAATAGTACCAGTACGGCAGATTAGATATGTATACATCACGGAGCATTGATATTAACAAATGACGGAGACTTTGTGTACAAAATAACACATCCAAAGCATGAAGTAACAAAGACATACACAGTAACATTAATTCGGTAAAGTGCTAGAAGAAGCTTTAGAAAAATTAAAAACAGGAGTAGACATAGGAGAACGGAATAACAAAGCCAGCTAAAGTCAAAATTTTAAAAGTAGATGAAGAAAAGAATCTAACAAGACTTGAAATAACAATACATGAAGGAAAAAATAGACAAGTAAGAAGAATGTGCGAAGCAGTAGGAAATAAGGTAAAAGCACTTCATAGAACCAAAATAGGAAATATAGACGTAAAGAGCTTAAAAATACGGAGAATGGAGATATTTAACATCAAAAGAAATTCAAGAGTTGCAAAAATAAGAAAAAAATAGTATAATAGATATATTACAAAAGAAACAAAGGAGAAATCACAAGTGATGTACCAAAGATTTAACATATCAGAAAGCAACCTAAGCCAAGGAATGATAGTAAATGGAAAAGTAAAAAGCATAAAACCATATGGAGCATTTATAGAGATAGACAATCGGAATAAGTGGACTTTTATACATAGAAGATATATCAGTATCAAGAATAAAATCTCCATATGAAAGATTTAGCATAGGACAAGAAGTACAAGTTATGGTAAAAGACATAGACAAAGAACAAAATAGAGTATCCTTTACATATAAAGAACTTCTTGGAACATGGGAAGACAATATAAAAGATTTCAAACAAGGCACAGTTGTAAAAGGTATAGTAAGAGAAACAGAAAAATCCAAAAACGGAATATTTATAGAACTAAAGCCAAATCTGGTAGGACTTGCAGAATATAAAGACAACATAGAATATGGGCAAAATGTAGATGTATTCATAAAAAAGATAATACCAGAAAAGAAAAAAGTAAAATTACTAATATTTGATAAATTTGAAGAGTAACAATTTATCTTCAAATAGAAGGAGGAAAAAAGATGGTAGAAGATGGAAAAATCGAAGCAAAGAAATCACCATTCGCATTAAGAGAGGGAGAGATAAAAGCCTTTGATGGAAAAGACGGATATGTTTCAATGAACCAAATAGTACAAAAGATTAACTTAGGTCATATAAATGACTTACATTTTGCAATAATAGAATTAGTAAATGAATTTGAATTTATGACTTCAAGACAACTATGCCAAATGCTAGACCACAAAGGAATAGAATATAAATCACAAGATAAATTAAACACAAAACTAGAACAATTAGTAAAATCAAAAATTCTAACAAGATATTACTTTACATCAGAAGATGGAAAAGGAATATATAGAATATATTGCCTAGAAAAAATGGGCAAATATCTATTAACATCAAGAGGAATAGAATGTAAATGGCAACAATCAGATAACACAAAGCCAGTTGCAATGATAAAAAAGAGGCTAGCAGGAAACCAAGTAATAATAGCATACTTAAATAAAGTAAAAGCCTTTGACGAATATAATGTAAAACAAAACATTACAGCAAAAACTTTAGGAAAGACTTTTAGAGCAACAGGAGGAACAATAAAATTATCAAAGAACTCAAAATCAATCATTTTTGTATTTGAAGTAATAAGAAGAGAAGATGAATGGCAGAAAAAGCTAGTAGATAAAATGAAAATGTATAAAGATTTCTATGACAACTTTGTACCAGGAGACTCAGGATTTAGTGCTATTCCACAATTAATAATAGTATGCGAAGACGAAATGCATACAAAAGAAGCTTTTAAAGAAATAGTAACAAATGGAGTAGAAATTGCAAAAATAAAACTATATTTCACAACAGACCTAAAACAAATAGAAGAAACATTAGCAAAAACCTTACTAGAATTTAAGTTAGACGAAGAAACTAATAAGTATAAAGTAGAAGAAATAGAACTAAAATTATTAGATTAAGAATTTGAATAATCCTCTTTAGCCACTCTACTGTTTTAGTGTTGTATTTTATTAAAAAAAACTTGATTTTTTCGGCAAAATATGCAATAATATATATGTAAATTTATGCAAAATTAATTAAAATAAAAGATAAATAGAAAGGGTGGAAACATTGAAATATTTAGACAAGCTATTAAAAGTATTAAAAACTGACCGTAACACCTTCTTTACCTATATATTTACACTAATGACAATCTACTTAGCAATAGATAGGATAGTAGAGGTTCTATTCCTTATATTTACAGGAATAGGTGTATCATACTGGGGACCAATAACTTATACATTAGCACTTGCATGTCCAGTTTTGGCCTTCCTATTTTCAGGAAGTTCAAAATATGCGTCATCAGGTAAAATGAAGTTAACAATAATATATATGTATGCAATAGCCTTGTATATTATAGCAATGTCAATGTTCACCCAATGGCTAAATGCAGGATTATGGGTAGCATTTCTATCGCTACCTAATTATTTAGAGATAGTTACTAAGTATACAGACTTAATAAAACCAGCCTTCCAAGCAATTGCACTATACATACCACTAACAACATTCTTCTCGGTATTTTGGTGGTGTTATGCAAAAATCGCAGATACAAGAACTATCAAAGAATCAATTTGGGATTACACAGGAATAGACTTATCTAAAAAGACAACAATAAGTGGGGCATATAGCTTTGAAAATGTAATCGCAGCAGATAAAGAAACAGGAAAAGCAGTTAAAATATTTGATAATAGAAGAGCAGACCCAATGCTAGTATGTGGACCATCAGGAATGGGTAAAACAGCCCTATTATTAGAACCAATGATGGCACGTGATATGGAAAAAAAGTATTTCTTTAAAGAAGCAGCAAAAGAAGTTGGATTTACAGCATTAAAAACAGGACTAGCTACTCTAAATTGCCCATATACAAACGAGTACTTAAATGAAAACTTTACACTAAACATGATAGAACCAATAGAAGGAAAAGAGAAACTATATAAAGCATATTTAAGTAAACTAATATATGCAGAAAGTCCAAAAATAATATACAAAGACCTAGGAATAACATTTCTAACACCAGACTATGAATCAAGTGATAGAATGATAGATGTAGCACAAAATTTCAATTTAAAAGTAAACATAGTAGATCCAAGTAATCCAGATTCAATTGGAATAAATCCATTCTCATATGGTTCAGATGGGGAAATAGCAGGAGTAATCTCTACAATACTTACAAGTATGTATTCTACATCAAGACCAGCCGAAGATGAAACATATTTCCAAAATTCTTCAGCACAAGCAGTAGAGAATCTAGCAATACTATTATTAGAAATGTATCCAAGACTAAATAATGGATTACTTCCAAACCTAGAAGATATGTTAGATATGTTAAATGATTTCGACTTGGTAGTAGATATGTGCAAAAAAATGGAAGCAGATCCGGAACTTGCACTAAAACATAAGTTGCAACTAGGATATTTCAAAAAACATTTTTATACAGATGCAGTAATGAGACATGATACAGAAAAATATGTTCACACAGCTATAACTCAATTAGATGGACTACTAAGGATACCAGGACTAAAAAATGTACTATGTAATAGATCTAACAACATAAACTTTGATACAGCATTAGAAAATGGAGAAGTAACAATAGTGTGTACAAGAAGAGGAGACTTAGGTGCGAAATTACAAAAAGCTTTTGGAGAATTTTTCCTATTATCAATGCAAAGATCAGTAATAAAAAGGCCAGGAACAGAAAGCTCAAGAATACCACATTTGTTATATATAGATGACTCAGCAGAATTCTTAAGTGCAAGTACATTGAGCATGTTCACAGTATATAGGAAATACAAAGTAGGAACAATAGCAACAGTACAAAACTTAGAACAACTAAATGTAACATCAACATCAAGAAGAACAGTATTATCAAACTGTACAGCAAAAATAGTTTTTGGCAACCTTACACCAGAAGAAAACGAATTCTGGTCACAAGAATTTGGAGACAAGAGAGAATGGTTATATAGTCAAGATATGAGCATTAAAGGAGAAGGCTCAGGAGATCAGTTCTGGGGAGGAGAAGGTTCAGCTAAAAATGTATCATATGGAGATTATAAAGGCGTAAAATGGGGCTGGAAGAAAAACTTTGAATTAGGAAAAATACAAGCTCTAAAATTTAAAAATATAGCTTTCAAATATAAAGACGACAAAGGAAAGAGCTTTGTAGGAGTTGCAATATTAGACTTTATGCAATCTAAATACAAAGAACCACATAAATCAAAGCAATTTGATTTTAGAAAATATCAAACAGGTATAGTAGGAGAAGAAGTAAAACGAATACCAAAAACAAAATTTAAACCACAAAAAGTAGACTTCGATGATTTTGAAGGAGAATCTGATGTAGAACCAATACAAAATGATAATGAAGGAATAAGTGGTCTATGGAACAATGAAGATGCAATAATTTACGATATAAAGAAAAAACAATAAACACAAAAAACGGAATTAATATTTTCTTAGCGAAGGATGAGCTTAGAAATATTAGTTTCGTTTTTTTATCAAATAGTTGAAATTTTATATAAAAATGATATAATACTTATTAATAACTGTTAAATTTCTAAGACACAAGCAAAAATGGAATACAATAGTTAAATAACTTTAGAAAGGGGAAAATACTGTGTTTTATCACAAGTCTGCTAAGGAAATACGAGAAGAGACATTAAGGCTGTATGAACAGTCTGAACCGCAAAAAACTTGGTTCAAAGCAATGTATGAAAAAAGTAGTTCATTTCGGAATGCCATAGACAGTATAGGAAAGGCACTGAGCAAAGATAGGGATGTCATTTGCTGTGTACGACAAGATGCATATAACTTTTACAAGCTTGCCCATGAATGTTTGTGGCAAGGAAATATGCAGATTGAAAGACACAAAATTATTCCTGTAGAGCACCTTACAAAAAATAGTGAATCCCAAGGATTTGCAGGAAAGAGAGCACTTATAGTAGATTTTACTTTGAGCAATGGATACAAAATGTTCGAGTGCTATTGCCTTTTAAAAAAACTTGGGGTTGCTCAAGTTAGAGTTGTCGAATATGCTTTAAGTACAGAATGGAAAAGAGAGAGCATTTGTGAAAAAATGTATCAAATCTATTACGAGAGCTTTGGCATTACAGAGATTACTGAAAGAGCTAAGCTCGAGGCAGATGCTTTTTATCGAGAGTGGATTAATGAGGTATATTGTTATCAATATTTTAATCAAGAGAATATCTCTAAGGCACAGTTGCAACTTTTACTTCTGTTTCATCGGAACTGCTATCTAAGCTTTGAAAAATTGAACTCCGACGAAAGATACATCTTTGAAACTATTCGTTGGATGGTCATGTGTTCAATAAGTGACGGAAAGAAAGGAACATCCTTTAGAGAACTCAAAGATAGGCTTAGTAAGAAGTGCTTTATAAGTCAAAAACTATTAGAGCGACAAACTGATGTGGTATTGCAAGTTATGCAAGAGCTCAGTATTATTGAAATTAAATCTTCTATAGTACAATGGGGGAAAAATGCCGATTGGTTACTACAAGGAGAAGGAAAACTTTGTTGCCTGTGTGTAGATGCATTATACATCACATTAGGCAAACAAGAATTTATACTGAGAAGAAAAGACTTTCTCCAAGAAGCAAAGAAGGATTGCAACGAAATTTGCCAGCAAAATGGCTATCCATTTAATGGAGAAATTTTCGATTATTACATTGACTGGTATTTAAGGATGAATGAAGGAGATTTAGAATACTATGTATTGGGACAGCGACTTTGGCCAAGAGCAATGGTAATGACTCCTTTAGAAAATGAAATCCATGATGCCATGAAGAAAAAAGTAGACTGACCATTGCCATTTCCATCTGAATTACCATTAATTGATTAAAGCAAAAACAGTAGAGCCGATTCCAAATAAGGAATCGGCTCTTTCCCTCAATCATACCTTTTGTGTAATATCTTAAATAAATATTTCCATTCTTCAGGATGATTTACAATATCTTTATTTTTATCCATTATCATTTGTTCAAAATCTTTATAATATATATTTTTCACTTCACTTACTTCATCTTTTTGCAATTTTAAGTTATTAATATCTAAATCCAATTCTATCAAATAAACATCATAAAACTGATTATCCAAAAACTTTCCATCATTTTCAATAACTTCTTGCGAAAAAGTAAATAAATACTCTAGTTTTGATATATCTAATTCTACTCCAATCTCTTCAAAAAATTCTCTTTTTATACTCTCAATTTCTTCTTCACCACTTGTAGGATGCCCAGCTACTGAGATATATAATTTATTTGGATAAACATCTTTATTTGCACTTCTTCTTTGTACTAACAATTCCCTTTTGGAATTAATTATCCAAATGTGAACTCCTTTATGCCAATATCCTTTACTATGTACTTCATTCCTTGACTTAATTTTTCCAGTTTTATTTCCATTTGAGTCTAAAATATCTAAATATTCCATATTACTTACAGTTCCTCCTTATAAATTCCTCAAGATTTAATATATCATAAAATACTTAAGATGTATAGTTTTTAATAAGAAGAAAAAATTAAAAATATACAAAAAAACTATTGCATTTTAGGAAAGTATGTGCATAGCGTGCAATTGTAAGCTGATTTTTTTGTTGCATAAAATACGTATATCCTCATATAATTAAATAACTTGTTTTAGGAGGCGAAGATAAAGTGTTTTGTGTATTTAACAAACAAAAAATATACTCATACATCATAGCTTCAAGCACAGTTATATTATTGCTTGCAGCATCTATAATGTTTGCAGGAGATAAAATGGAAACAATGGAGATGTCTTCAGGGACTGGAAAATTAGTTCCCATATATGATGTAGAGACTCCAAAGCAGAGAATATCAATTACAATAAATTGTGCATGGAATGCTGACGATATTGACCAAATTTTAAAAATTTTAGATCAAAGAAATGTCAAAGTGACCTTTTTCATGGTAGGAGATTGGGTAGACAAATATGGAGAATATGTCAAAAAAATAGCAGAAGCAGGACATGAAATTGCGAACCATTCTGATACTCATGCGCATGTAAATAAGCTTAGCTATGAACAAAATGTAGAAGAAGTACAAAAGTGTTCTGAAAAAATAAAAAAGCTCACTGGGCAAGATGTAAAGCTCTATCGACCACCTTATGGAGAGTACAATGATACTGTTATTAAATCTGCAACTGATAATGGATATAAGGTTATTCAATGGTCAGTAGATACACTAGATTATCAAGGATTAGATGAAGGGCAAATGAATGATAGAATTAATCAGAAACTAAAAAATGGAAGTATTGTACTCATGCATAATGGAACAGAAAATACAGCATCAAGTCTTGATGGAATTATAAAGAATATACAAGATAAAGGATATAATATTGTCAAAGTTTCAGAGCTTATTTATAATGAAGGCTATGAAATAGACGCAAATGGTACACAAAGACTTAAATGAATATTTTCTGAATTTTTGAGTATAATTAAAGGGTGAGTATGGTGAAATTTTTTGGAGGATAGGATGGCTTTTATTGGAGTTATTGCTGATAGTAAGCATGAATTGCAAATTAAACGAATTTTAGAAAGTAGGCTTAATAGTCCTAATAAAGAGTATACCATTGTTGTAATCAATGAGAAAAGTATTTCTAACATTAAAAATATTAGATTTGAAACTATACTTGTTATGGATTTAGAAAGCGTAAAAGCTGAAAAAGATAGTCTTAATGAAATTATTAAAAATGCAAAGTATCTAATTTTGAATGCAGATTTAGAAAATAATATTGAAGATATACAAAATGTTAACTTAAATATTATAACTTTTGGATTCAATTCAAAAGCAACAATTACAGCATCTAGTGTAGAAAATAATTTTATTATTTGTTTACAACGAAAACTGATAAGCCTAGAGCAAAAGGTAATAGAGCCACAAGAGTTAGAGGTTAAATTAGACAGAATTAAAGCTCAAATCAATAGCCATAATATAATGGGGATTGCATCAATCCTACTAATTTATGGGAAAACAGAAATATTTTTCTAAAAATTTAACATTTTATGTAGACAAATTAAAAAATATGTAGTATAATAAAAGAGTAAATAAACGAATTAAAAAAACTACTGAGAAATTAATAAAGATACGTAAGAAATAATACAAACGTAAAAAAGTATTTCCTACGTAGAGAATAGGGAGGAAAAGAAAAGTGAACACAAATTATTTGGATAATAACCATTTAGTATTGGTGGGAAAAATTACAAGCGAAAAAAGATTTAGTCATGAGATTTATGGAGAGAGTTTTTACATATTTGATTTAGAAGTACCTCGTTTAAGCGATACATATGACATAATCCCAATTACAATATCAGAAAGACTAATTAAAGATGAAGAATTGCAAATAGGCAAAAAAATAGTAGTTAAAGGACAATTTAGATCATACAATAGCTATGAAAATGAAAAAAATAAACTAATCTTAACAGTATTTGCAAAAGATATCATATTTGAAAGTGATATTGAAGAAAAATTAAAAGAAGATGAAGAAATTAACCTAGATATTTCAAATGAAGTTGTATTAATTGGACATATATGCAAAAAACCAATTTACAGAAAAACACCATTTGGACGTGAAATAGCAGATTTACTATTAGCTGTAAACAGAGCATATAGTAAATCAGACTACATACCAGCAATAGCATGGGGAAGAAATGCAAGATTTTGTGACCATTTAGATGTAGGAGCAGAAGTAAAAGCAGTTGGACGTGTACAATCTAGAAAATATGAAAAAAGATATGAAGATGGAACAGTAGTAGAAAGAGTAGCATATGAAGTATCAATTTCAAGTCTAGAAGTAATAAACGAAAAAGACGAAGAAAAGACAGAAATGAAAGAAGAAATGGAAGCAGAAAAAGCAACAGCATAAAAATATAAGAAAATATCATCCTTAACATAAAAACCTAAAAAACAGGCAATAGCCTGTTTTTTAGGTTTTTATTAACATATTTTTGAATAATACTCATTTAAGCTAAATCCTTCTTGATTCTATCCATAGCAAGAGCACAAGCAAAAAACGCAGAGGCAAATGAAATAGATAGAGAAACGGTTTTAAGACCTATGTAATAAATATCAGGGTAAGCTCTAACAAGCATATAATAAAGCAAAACAAAACTTCCTAAAATAGATATTCCTAAAGAAAAATGTAATCCATGCACCAAGATTTGTTTTATTTTATCATCAAAATTTTTAATAGTATTATTTAAACTTTTAAACATATAAATCATCTCCATATAATTATGTTAACACAATTATATGGAGAAATCAAATGTAAATATTGGTAGTTTAACTATTTTATATATATAATAGATCTAAAAGAAATCCTGTTAAAATCTCTCAAAGAATTTGTATCAGATATACGTGAACAAGCGGTTGAAGTTGTCCCATAAGCTCCACCACGTAAAACCATAGAAGGACGTGCATCAGCAGTTAGTTCAGTAGTCCATTCATAACAATTACTTGCCATATCATAAATGTTACAAACTTTATCAGTAGAATTATCAAGCCTATCACCTGTTCTTTCTAAAGAACTATTTAAAGAAACTTGTTTAGAATATTTAGAGTTACCAGAATAAGTCTGAATAAACACTAAAGCAGTATCCCAAGCATAGCTGTTAACTAAATCACTCTCTATTAGTTCGTTAGAATATGTATGACTAGCAGATTCTGCAGCAGCAGATTGTTGCATGTAAGTCCAAGATGAATCATTTCTAGAAAGAGCTCTTTCTCCTGGACCTCTATTAGCTTCATATCTAGCTATATAATATCCACCTTTAGAAGTAGCACTAGTTTTAAAATTATCTAAACTTTTAGCAGCAGAGTAGAAGTCTAGCTTATTAGCAGAAGTTCCCTCTATAAAAGAATGAGAAGAACCGTCCATAAGTTTATCATCATCATATTTTCTAAGAACAACACCATTGTCTGCAAAAGAATATCGAGCAAGCTCTATATTAGTAGATGTACCATCAGAGTTTTTAATATTACCAATAGGTATCCAGACAAACTCATTTCCTGACCTATCTGAAATAACAATTCCTTGTTGAACAGTAGTTCCACATTCTGGTAACATTTTAAATCCAGCAGGAATAACAACTTTATTTCCGTTATCATCATCTACTATAGTAGTTTGTTCTAAATAATCAGTTGGAAAACCAATTTTGTCATTATCATTCTTGCTAGATAAGACAGAAGCAAGAATAACTGCAAGTATAACAACTATTATAGCAATAGCAATAATAGTAATACCATTTTCTCCTTTAAAAGTTTTAATTTTCATTAGTATACCTCCTTAAAATTTTATCAAATTGTATAAAAACTAACTTAATTCTATGTCAAAACTATAAAAAAGTCAAGATTAGTTGTTTAAATTAATGGTGGGACTATCTTTTATCATAAGTATCTTCTATGCAAATTACACACTATGCGAGAACTTTCTTAAAATACAAAAAATTCTTTTAAATATCTTTTTGAATAATAGTAAAAAAACTGGAAAAAATATTCATAATCGATAATAATTAGAAGGGAATGATAAAATGAAAAAAGCGATAATAATAATAATCGCAGTAGCTCTAATTTTATTTGGCTACTTATATTATATGAACTATTCAAATGAAAGTGTAGAAGCATTATCAAAATATGGTTCTTCAGGAGAAGAAGTAAAGAAGATACAACAAAAACTAAAGAACTGGGGATATTATAAAGGTAATGTAGATGGCATATATGGAAGTAAAACACAAGCAGCAGTAAAAAGTTTTCAAAAGAAAAATGGATTAAAACAAGATGGAATAGCAGGAGAAAAGACACTTGCAGCCATGGGAATCACATCATCAGGAAATACAGGAGGAAGTTCAAATTCAGGAGGAGGAAGTGCAAGTTCATCAGATTTAAACTTACTTAGTAGGCTAGTATATGGAGAAGCAAGGGGAGAACAATATAAAGGGCAAGTAGCAGTTGCAGCAGTAGTATTAAATAGAGTAAAAAGTTCAAAATTTCCAAACACAGTAGCAGGAGTAATTTACCAAAAAGGTGCATTCGACGTAGTATCAGACGGACAAATTAACTTAGCACCTAACCAAACAGCTAAAAACGCAGCCCAAGATGCATTGAATGGTTGGGATCCATCAAATCGGAGCATTATATTATTTTAATCCAAATACAGCAACAAGCTCATGGATATGGAGCAGAAAGATAACATTAACCATAGGAAGCCATATGTTTTGTATATAAAAAAACGGAACTAATATTTTCTAAGCTCATCCTTCGCTAAGAAAATCTAAGTTTCGCATAATTATCTTATAAGTCAATTACACGCTGCACGCATATTTTCTTAGAATATAAAAAAAGCCAAAGTGTAATTAAACATTTTGGCTTTAAAAAATATATACTTGATTATTTTTCTTTACATTTGTTTGCTATATTTCTTACGTGTTTTCCAATTTCTTCATCATTTAAACCTAAAGCTATAACTATTTTCGCATATGTGTCTACTTTAGGCACAGTGAAATCTTTTTCTATCCTTAATATGGTTCTAGGATCTACTTTGGTAAGTTCAGAGAGTTCTTCTTGTGTATATTTCTTTTTGATTCTTTCTTCTTTTAACATAATCTATCACCTATATAAAATTTTAGTATATTTTTGACAAAAACACCTTGACATGAATGTCAGTTTTTGATATATTATTTTTATGACATATATGTCATGTGAATTTTATGGGAGGAAATAAAATTAGTTTTGAGTTTATTTGGTTTTGGCTTTGGCTTGTTTTATTTCCTGCCATAAGATTAAAAATATTTGAGTTTAGTATGGTCTATATAAAAGAAAATATAACATAAAAACTAAAGAAAGAGAGGTAATACATAACAAATAATGTATAAACAAATGGAAACCAAAACAAGCGAAAGAGGCATAACTCTTATCGCCTTATTAATCATGATTATAATCTTAGTCATACTGGCAACAGTAGTAATCAGAGCCTTATTCGGCAATGAATCCCTAATAAAAACAGGAACAAATGCAAAAGAAGACTATAAGTATACATACTATGGAGAGCAAATAACCCAAATAGTACAAGGAGAAATAGTATCAAAAAGTGCAATAGGAGAAATTGCATCTATTCAAAATGTGCAAGAGGCATTAATAGATGAAGAATGGGTAAAAACAGCAAAAATAGATGAAGGATGGACAGAGGAAGAAGGAGTAATAATAGTCAGAGTAGTAGAAGGATATATCTACCAAGTCTATTACAATAGTAAATATGGAAAAATAATAGTAGATAATCTAGGAAAAGATATACCAGAAGCAGACATAGATGCATTAACAGTAAAAGGAAGATACCAAAAAAGTATAGCAGCAATATTTGGAGAAGCAGAAGATAAAGTGCATGGAGTAAAAACACTTGATTTAATCTATAGAGACGAACCAGTCCTAGACCAAAAGCAGAATCTACAAGGAGAACAAAGATGGAATGTAGCAAGTATAGGAAGTGGCTGGTATAAAATAAAAGGAACATCAAATAGTGGAGCAATAAAATATGCATATGTAAAAGTAACAAATGTATCAGACACATTAAAAGCACCAACAATAACAATAGAACCAGAAGGAGAACAAAAAGCAGGCTGGTATGGAGCAGATGGAAAAGAACTGTGGGTACGAATAAGCACAGACAGCGCAAGTGCAAAAGAGATACATTATACCTTAACAGGAGCACATATGGTAGATGACCATGTAGAACAAATAGCAGGAGGAAGTGGAGAAAGAAGCATAAGAATTCAAATAACAGAAACAGGAATAACAAACATAATAGCATGCACAGGAGATGGAGAAGGATATGTATCAGAAGAAAGCACAGATGTAACAAAATTCGACAACATAGCCCCAGAAATAATAAAAGCAGAAATAGAAGGAACACAAGGAGAAAATGGCTGGCATAAATCAGCAATAGTAAATATAGCATTAGATGCAGTAGACTTAAATGGAAAAACAAACTTAGCAGAAGAAGAAAAAAGAAAAACACTAGACGGTTACACATATAGAATAACAACAGAAACAGACCAAGAAATAAAAGCAGAAACACACGAAACAGACATAAATAAGAAAATATCAATAACAAATGATGGCAAATATAAAGTATACATAAGAGCAATAGACCAAGCAGGAAACAAAAGCGAAGAAAGAAAAATAGAAATAAACAAAGATAGCACCCCCCCAACAGTAGGAACACCAAGAATAGACAATATAACAGGAACCAGCTTCAGAATAAACATATCAGCAGGAGACGATACATCAGGAGTAGCAAGTTATGAATATAAGATAAATGGAACAATACGAAATGTACCAAATGTAAACACAGTAACAATAACAGGACTAAATGGGAAACAAAGCTATAATATAGGAGTAATAGTAAAAGACAACGCAGGAAACATAAAATTAGTGGCAACAACAGCCACAACAGCAAACACAACACCAACAATAACAGCAAATTTTGCAAGTAAGACAACAAATTCAATTACATTCACAGCAATAGGAGAGGACATTGATGGAGACCAATTGACTTACAAGCTGTATGTAAGCATAAATGGAACAAACTGGGGGACAGTAAAAGCTACATTAAGTAATCAAACACAAGGGATATCAAAAACATTAACAGCAAATGGATTAAACGAGTATACCTATTATTATTGGAAAATAGATGTTACAGATGGAGTATCAACAACAAGTACAGGAAAACAAGGATGGATACGAACATATTGCCAACGGTGGTAATCCTTCTGTAGAGTGCACATTAACTGACAACAGTACATGTGGACATGGTCTTGGTTACGGTGGTAGCGCGTTTGCCTGCACGGTAGGGGGCAAGGTGGTCCAAGGAACAATCGGGGGTGAGGATATGTATGGGAATCCATTGTGTCCTAAGTGTAAAAAACGTGGAATTGGCGCTGAAGCGATCTGTGATAAGTGTGGTGCAAGAAACTCGTCTTGGCAGTGCAACACAACATACTGTAAATACAACCCTATACAGTGCATTTTTAGATGCCTTGCTACAGTGGAAACATGTACCGTGTGCCGGGGGCACGGGGCCTACACACCCTGAACCATGTGGACATGGAAACACCGAGAAACATGATTAATATGCCATAGGTAGGTGTCACAGGGACGGGGCAATTGACACTAATAAAGTAATTAATTTTAACAATAAATAAAAATCAAATTAAAATGAGAAAATTAAAAATAAACGATGATTAATGACACGCTATAGATAGTACAAAATGTGCTAGTTTAAAATAGTGCTAAAATTAACGGCAAGCTACCTTTTGATAAGTTTTTTTAAAATTTGTTTCCTCCAAGACGTACGAGGGTCATTCCACGCCTCAAAGGGCTGTCGTCAACGAAATTTTAAAAAAATTATCAAAACGCTTGCCTGTGTAGCATAGATTTTAGCAATATAATTGTAGGGATAACATGCTGTCGATGGCTACTCTAATAGCAGATTAAAATAAATCAAAGGAGATTAAAAATTAAAATGAAAAGTCAAACCAACAAATTAAATAAAAATATGTATGGGGAATTACGGCATAACCATGATTTCGCTGTTAATTACAATTATAATACTAGTTTTGTTAACGGCTGTAGCAATAAAAACAATCACGGGAGAAAATGGCGTAATAAAAGTAGCTACGGATTCTGCTGAGGATCATGAAGTGATAAGTTATGCTGAACAGATAAATTATGTTGTAAATAGCGAGATTGTTTCAAAAAGTACTATAGGACAAACAGCAACAACAGAAAATATATGCGATATATTAAATGAGCAAGATTGGATAAAAAGGGCAGTAATAAATGTAAATGCTAACACGGAAATAGGAGATATTACAGCTCAAGTAGTAGATGGTTATATATACCAAATATACTATAATCCATTTCATGGAAAAATTAATGTGGATTACATAGGCGAAGATTGGGAAAAAGCGTGTGATTTAACTTTGACAGCACATTATGAAAAAAGTGTAACTAGCATATTTGCAATAGCAGAAGATCAAAAGCATGGAGTTAATAAGATAGAGTTAATTTATAAACAAAATATAGTAGGAAATATTAATAGACCAAATGGAGAGCAAAAATTTGATATAAGTAAAATTCGGAAGTGGTTGGTATAAGGTAAAGGCTACTTCAAATAGTGGAGCAGTGAAATATGCATGGGTAAAAGCTACAAATTTATCAGATAAATTGACAATTCCAGAGATAACGATTGAGACAGAAGGAAATCCAGTAAATGGGTGGTATGGAGCTGATAAAAAAGAGCTATGGATAAAAGTAAGTACGAATAGCCCAAGTGCAAAAGAGATATATTATACATTACTAGGAGCTCATATTCAAGAGGAGACAAAAGGAGAATTGAAAGAAGAAAATGGAATGAAATACATAAAGGTGCCAATAACAGAAATAGGATTAACTAGAATTATAGCTCATACAGAGGATGGTAATGGATATTCTTCGGAAGAAAATAGTTTGGAAGTAAAATTTGATAATATTCCACCAATATTGGAGGTACCTATAAGAACAGGAACAGAGGGTACGAATAGTTGGTATAAGTCTGATATAGATGTAATGGTAAATGCTAAAGATTTAAATGGAAAAGAAGAGACGAGTTTGAAAGATCCTAAAGCAACTTTGAATGGATATATATATAAAGTACTAAAGGAGGATAATACAGAGATAATTCAGGAAACTCATATCAAAGATATAGAAAAAGCTATAACAACAAGGGATATAGATAATGGAAAAGATGGAATATATATATTACATATAAAGGCAATAGATGAAGCTGGAAATACAAGTTCGACTCAAGTAATAGAGTTAAGAAAAGATACTACACCACCTTTGGTGGAAGTTCCACAAATAACAAATGTGACAGAAACTGGATTTCAGCTTACAGTATCAGCAGGCGATACGACATCGGGGATAGCGTATTATGAATACTATATAAATAATGCAAAAATAGAAACAAGGGACCAAGGAACATGGATTCCAAATAACCTAAGTCCGAATAGTATAAATAATGTAAAAGTAATAGTATATGACAATGCAGGAAATAGTAAAGCAAGTATAAATACTCCAGTAACAACAAAAGGGGAATTGAAGGCTCCAAATATACAAGTAAATGGGACGACAAGAAATGGTTACTATATAGGGACTGTAACAATATCAGTAAGCGATACGTCAGAAAGCACAAAGACAAGAGTAAGCAGGATAAAGGTGACTGGTGCTGGAAGTGAAAGGAATATTACAGGAACAAGTGGAAGCTTTACAATAACAGCAGATGGAACATATACGATAAGTGCATGGAGTGAGGATGCTAGTGGTAATAAGAGTACAACAACAACAAAGCCAGCTTTTACAAGAGATGCTACAGCACCAAGTACAGCAAGTGTTAAAGAAACAAGTCATACAAAGAATACAATAACAGTGTTAGCAACAGCGGCAGATGCTACATCAGGAGTGAAGAATATACAATATCAATACAAACTAACTTCAACCAATGATGCAGATAGTCAGTGGACGACAGCAGTAAGTCAAATAGGGAAGACTTATACATACCCAAGTACAAAATTAACAGCAGGAAAGACATATGATTTAAGAATAATAGTAACGGACAATGCAGGATGGACAAAGAAAAGTAGTAAAATCACAGTAAATACCAATACTGCACCTACGATAACAGCGAGTTATGCAAGTAAGGATACAAATTATATAAAAATAAATGCAACAGGAAAAGATGCAGATGGGGATAAGCTAACATATAAGTTATATGTTAGTACAGATGGAACCAACTGGGGGACTGCGAAAGCTACATTGAGTAATCAAACACAGAATACACAGGTTACATTGATGGCAAGTGGGTTAAGTGAGTATACGGAGTATTATTGGAAGGTGGAAGTGACGGATAGTTATACTACAGCTAATACAGGAAAACAAGGTTGGGTTAGGACTTATTGCCCTGGAAAGTATACTAATGGTACAACTTGTGAGAAATGTTATGGGTATGGACTTACTTCTAGAAGATTTGTTAGTGGAGAATATAAAGTAATACCAACATTTGAGAAAAATTATAGTTTTTCTTCAGGGGAAGCCAATAAAAAGAACTGTGATTTATGTGGTGAATTGACTTTACGTCGCCAAACTGTCTGGTCTGGAAATTATGGTAGTCATATAGCCGTTTGCAGTGTACACAGTAAGATGGAACTGAGGGACTGGGTACTAGAAAGCGACAGATTTGCTCAAAAGCAGATTAAATTGTGCTCAGATTGTAATCGGGAATGGAGAAGAAATGATAAATTGCACTCATGGTCAAAGTGAAAAACATGATGTGTAAATAGTAAATGCATGTATACTAGTAACAATGCTAAATGTGAAGGAAAAAATTAACGGCAAGCTACCTTTTGATAAGTTTTTTTAAAATTTGTTTCCTCCAAGGCGTACGCGGGTCATTTCCCCGCCTCAAAGGGCTGTCGTCAACGAAATTTTAAAAAAATTATCAAAACGCTTGCCTGTGTAGCACAG
>JAAVZW010000030.1 GCA_022791835.1 Clostridia bacterium
AAAACATTTGTAAGGAATTAGTTGATAAAGTTGTTATATACAATGATACAAAATTTGATTTTTATTTAAAGGGTTATGAAAACCCATATATTTTTGATGAAAAAAGTAACATTTTATCCTTACAGCACTATTAATCATGATTATCATACTGATAATCCTAACAGCAGTGGTACTAGGCACAATAACAGGAGACGAACCACTAATAAGCACAGCAACAGACACAGCCCAAGACTACAAAATAGAAAGCTACAGAGAAGAAATAAGTCACACAGTCCATAGCGAAATAATCGCAAAAAGTGCCATAGGCGAAACAGCAACCACAGGAGACATAGCAGATGCATTAAACAAACAAGACTGGATAAAAACCGCCTATGTCAACGCAGACGCAACCTTAGAAGTAGGAAATATCACAGCCCAAGTAAATGAGGGCTATATCTATCAAATTTACTACAATAGCATCTATGGCAAAATAGAAATAGACTACATAGGAAAAGACAAAGACCCAGACGACCTAAATAGCCTAACACTAACAGCAAGATACGAAAAAGCAGTAACAAGCATATTCGCAACAGCAGAAGACAAAAAGAACGGAGTAGCCAAACTAGAACTATTCTATAAAGACAAAGTAATAGGAATAATCGAAGAACCAAAAGAAGAAGTAAGTTGGAATATAGAAGGAATTGGTACAGGTTGGTATAAAGTAAAAGCAACATCAACTAAAGGAACACAGAAGATTATGATGATAGAAGTAATAAATAATGAAAGTACAACAACAAATAATCCACCAGTATTAGTAGCATCATATTATGATAAAGGAATAGATTACATAAAAATAAATGCAAAGGGAGTAGATCTAGATGAAGATCAGTTAATTTACAAATTATATGTAAGCATAGACGGAAAAAATTGGGGAGAACCAAAACAAATAACAGAAAAAACAAGTCAAGATAGGCAAGTAATACTAACAGCAAGTGATTTGTCAGAATACACAATATACTACTGGAAAGTAGAAGTAACAGATGATAAGATAAATAATCCTATAATTGTTGAATCAAAAAATAAAGTAAGGACATATTGTAGAGGTAGAGGGCTACATTGTGGCAATGGAGTAAGTTGTATGTATTGTGATAATTTAGGCGTGCTTTTAAAGTGGCAAGAATTAGATGAAGAATTCAAAATAACAAGACCATATGATGAAGTTCACATTTATAAAATTTCATTTTGGAGATTTTCTAGTGAACTACATAAAACAACCAAGTGTGCTATGTGTGGAAAAGAAACTAATCTTGCTAATAATCTTAGCTATAATATATTTAGAAGAGAAAATTTGAATTCTGCTGGTGCAGGCTATACAGAAGTACCAGTATGCGATTTGTGTTCTGATTTTGAAACATTAAGAACATATTTTAATTCAAGAATAGGAAAAAATGTAAGATGGCATAAAGAGCCTACTATGAAAATTATGTGGTCGGGATATTTAGAATTTATACCAGAAATTTGTAAAGCATGTAAAGGTAGTAGCTATGGACCATGTTCTCATGGAGTGCCTCATGGAATATTCCACTGTGAACATCGGAAAAACACAACAACATGATTAATGCAATATTACTTAAAACTTCGCGACAAACATTGTTAAACTAACATAAGCGATAAAAAACAAGTCATTCTGCTTTATTAAAGCTAGAATGACTTCAAATATTACCATTCCAATTATCAAACAGTTATAAAATCATACTTTTTGTCGACATATAAAAAAATCTCAATTAAAATTTGACAAATCAAAACTTTTATGCTAAAATAATTATCTGTAACCGCATAAGTCAAGGTACATAAAACCTAATTCAATTTAGGTACCTATATTTAAAGGTTAGCGAGTATACAAAAAAAGGAGGTGCTTTTCAAGCTATGTACGCAATAATCGAAGCTTGTGGAAAGCAATATAAGGTATCAAAAGGAGATGTAATTTTCTTTGAAAAACTAGAGGCTGAAGAAGGAAAAACTGTTAAATTTGACAAAGTTATCCTAGTATCAGAAGAAGGAAAAGTAGAAGTAGGTGCTCCTTATGTTAAAGGTGCTAAAGTTGAAGGAAAAGTTGTAGCACATGGAAAAGGTAAAAAAATTATTGTTTTCAAATATAAAGCTAAAAAGAATTATAGAAGAAAACAAGGTCATAGACAACCATACACAAAAGTAGAAATAACATCTATAAAAGTTGCAGCAGAAAAAGCTGAGAAAACAGAAAAAACTGAAGCTTCAGCAAAAAAATCAACAGCAAAAGTAGAAGAATAATTTTCTAAAACATATAACTTTAGAAAGGAGATGCAAAAACAATGGCACATAAAAAAGGTCAAGGTAGTGTTAAAAACGGAAGAGACAGTGAATCAAAACGTCTTGGGGTAAAAAGAGCAGACGGACAATTCGTTCTAGCAGGAAATATCCTAATGAGACAAAGAGGAACAAAAATACATCCAGGAACTAACGTAGGTATTGGAAGCGACGATACATTATATGCATTAGTTAATGGAATTGTTAAATTTGAAAGATTAGGAAGAGACAAAAAGAAGGTAAGCGTTTACCCAGAAGAAAAATAAGATTTCGAAGAGTGCTAGAGTTGCTATAAGCCCTAGCACTTTGTTTAAATTTTAATATTTTAGAAAAGTATGTGCATAATATGCAATTTAGGAACTACAAAATAAAATACAAAAATAAGTAGTTCCATTATTTAAGTAGGAGAAGAGAAAAATGTCGATAATAAAAGAATTTAAGGAATTTGCCATGAAAGGAAATGCAATTGACCTAGCAGTAGGTGTAGTTATAGGAGGAGCATTCCAAAAAATAGTAAATTCACTCGTAAATGATATAATAATGCCATTTACAGCGATATTCACAGGAAATATCGACTATTCAGAATGGAAAATAGTAGTAGCAAATGGAGCAGCAGAAATAGGCATAGGTTCATTTGTAAATGCATTAATAAACTTCTTTATAATAGCATTTTCAATATTCCTAGCATTGAAATATGTAAATAAAATAAACAAAAAATTTGAAAAGTTAAATAAGGAAGCAATGAATACAATAAAAAAACATAATAGAAGAAAAACAGATAAAAAACAAGTAGAAGAACCAAAACCAGAACCTACCACAAAAATATGTCCATTCTGTTTATCAGAAATTCCATATAAAGCAAGTAAATGTTGCCATTGCACATCAGAATTAAATGAGGCACAAAAAGAAGAAAAGACCAAAGATGATGGAGGGAAAGAAAATGAAGAATAAAGCTATAACATACGAATTACTTCACGAGTGCAAACAAACAGGAGCAAGAAGAGGAGTAATTCATACACCACATGGAGATATACAAACACCAATATTTATGCCAGTTCGGAACATGTGCTACAGTAAAATCAATGACACCAGAAGAATTAAAAGAAGAAGTAGAAGCACAGATAATACTATCAAACACATATCATTTATACTTAAGACCAGGTCATGAATTAGTAAAAATGGCAGGAGGATTACACAAATTCATGAATTGGGATAGACCTATACTTACAGATTGTGGCGGTTTCCAAGTATTTAGTCTTAGTGATTTAAGAACTATTTCAGAAGAAGGAGTAGAATTCAAATCGCATTTAGATGGAAGTAAGCATTTTTTCACTCCAGAAAAAGTAATGGAAATAGAAAATGCACTTGGTGCAGACATAATAATGGCATTTGACGAATGTGTAGGATATCCAGCTACATATGAGTATACCAAAAACTCAATGGAAAGAACTACAAGATGGGCAGTAAGATGCAAAGAAGCACACAAAGACACTGACAAGCACGGGCTATTTGGTATAGTCCAAGGAGGTATGTATAAAGATTTAAGAGAAAAATCAGCAAAAGACTTAGTAGAAATGGATTTCCAAGGATATGCAGTAGGAGGACTGAGTGTAGGAGAACCAAAAGATATAATGTGTGATGTACTAGAACATACCACACAATTCCTACCAAAAGATAAGCCAAGATATCTAATGGGAGTAGGCACACCAGACTATTTGATAGAAGCAACATTAAGAGGAATTGACATGTGCGACTGTGTTCTACCTACAAGACTTGCAAGACATGGTAATGCCCTTACTTCACATCGGACAATTAACAATAAGAAATGAGCCATATTCAAAAGATTTTACACCATTAGATCCAGAATGTGATTGCTATACTTGCAAAAACTACACTAGAGCATATATAAGGCATTTGGTAAAAACAAATGAAATATTAGGTATAAGATTATTATCAATTCATAACCTAAAGTTCTTGACTAAACTCATGGAAAGAGTTAGAATAAATATAGAGAACGATACATTATTAGATTTCAAAAATGAATTCTATAAAAAATATGGTTATACTGAAGAATAAAAGGAGGTTTCAAAGTGAAAATAGAAAAAGACGAAATAATTAAAACCAAATCACCAAAAGCAGAAAGTAGTAAAGTTACAAAAATAGTAATAACTTTAATTGTATTAACATTATTAATAGTTATAGGAATAGTAATTCTAATTTCTGTATTAGGAAAAGAAAAGCTAGTTGTGACTGTAGATGGTAAAAAAGTATCATTTAACGAAGACACATTTCTATTTACAGAGAACAATGGAGATGTATATTTATCAATAAAAGACATAGCACCACTTGTAGGATATGAAGCACATAACGGAGAATATAAAGTAAACTCAGAAGACATAAGCAAAATGTATATAGAAGCAAAAGATGGAACAGAAACAACATCTTTCTTCCAAAACTCTACATTAATTAGTAAAATCGCTCCAGACGCAATAGGAGATTATGAAAATATACAAATAAACCAGCCAGTTACATCAGTAAATGGAAAACTATACATAAGCTCAGAAGGTTTCATGCAAGGATTCAACTCAATAATATCATATAATAAAGACGAAAGTACAATAAATATACAAACATTACCATATCTAGTAGATTACTATAAAGCAAATGTAGCAAACTTTGGATATGATAAGATTAGCGAAGACTTTAACAACCAAAAGGCATTAATATATGGAATGCTAGTAGCTTCAAAAGAAGCAACAGGAAAATTTGGTGTAGTAAGTACAAAAAACGGAGAAGAGATAATAAGTCCAAAATATAATAAAATAGAATTTTTAGAAGGTGCTAGAGAATTTATAATTACAAATTCAAGTGAAAAAGTAGGAATAGCATATGCATCAGGGGCAACAAAAATAAATGTACTATATGATGAAGTAAAAGTATTAGACAGCAGATTAAAATATTACCTAGTAAAAAGTAATGAAAAATATGGTGTGCTAAGTTCAAATGAAGAACTAGTAATAAATATAGAATATAACCAAATAGGAGTAGACCTAGAAGAATTCCAAACAGACAAAATTAAAAGTCAATATATACTATATGACAAAGTAATACCAGTATGTCTAAACAAAAAATGGGGCTTATTTGATATAAATGGAAATAAACTAGTAGAACCAGAATATGATACATTTGGATGTATCAATACAGACATAACAGACCAAATAGTAAACAATGTAATGACAATAGGAGAAGAAGAAGTAATAGTAGTATCAAAAGGAGAACGCTATGGTGGGCTAAGCACAAGGGGAGATCTAATAATTCCATTAATGTGTGAATATATTTACTCAATAACAAGCGGAGGAGAAACAACATACTACATGGTATTCAACGGAACAGTATATAATGCAATAGATTATTTAAAAATAGCAAAAGAACGTTTAGGCTATAACAAAGAAGAAAATAACACAGAAACAAATATAAATAATAATGTAAACGCAAATGAAAATACAAGTACTAATACAAACACAACAACAGAAACAAACCAAACAAATGAAAACACAAATACAGAAAATAATACAAATGGAGAAAATTCAGAAGAAAACACAAATCAAAATCAAGAAACACCAGAAGTAAAAGCATTTAATGCACAATTTAGTGCATACCAAGGAGAACGCTCAAGAGGCTCAGTAAGATCACTATTATCTACAGTAGATGAATCAAATAAAAAGAATGAACACAAAGTTGTAGTAGAAATAAATGAAAATACATATACAGATAATGTAGCAAATCTTAGAGAAGATATTAAAAATGAGACATATACTGTAACAATGGAGCGTAACACAGAAACAGGATATGTAGAAAAAATAATCATAAAATAGCAAATCCTGTAAATGAAAAAACATAAAAAAGACTTGAAAAAATTAAAAAAATATGTTACAATAAATATAACAATTAAATAAAACAAATCCCTGCATAGTTCGTACAAGAAGGAAATTTTAGAACCTACAAAGCATTGGAAAGGGAGCCGAGCTCTGGATATGGCGTGTAAGCTTGCACATGAGAGATAGTAAGAAACCCAGGAGTATCAAGGTAGGCACCCACCTGTATATATACAGGTCCATAAAATTTCTGCACCTACGGCTAAGGCGGGGCTTTTTGTATAGTACAGAGAGTATTACAATTTCTTTGTGACTTTGTCACTTAGAAATTGTTAAGTCGTTTTTTTGGCTTAGTGAATAGTTTTAAAATTATGTTTACTTTTTGAAAGAACTATGATATAATATAAAACGATAAAAATCCAATTCTGTATAGTATATCTAAAGTTTTAATAACTTAGGGTATCAAAATGGATTGTTAATATATTATCATGCATATTAAAAAACACATCAAAAGGGAGGAAAATATATGCCACGGCAAATTATTCCAATAGGTGCAGAAAGTCAATTAGACCAAGGAAGCAGACAAGAAAAACAAGTACTAACAAGGGCAGAGATGCAAGAATTACTGGAGGCATGGGACAAGAGCAATCATAGTGATTTGATAGTTGACGAAGAATTGCTTAGTAAGCTAAAGAAGTATCTTGAATTCCAAACAGAGATAACAAAGCTTAGAACGCAACTGGCTAGGAAAATTTGGGAGCCATATCGTGTAGAAGGAGATATTAAATTCGAAGATCTATGCCATATTTTTATTAATGAAAAAGATATGGGGATATACATAGTAGGGAGAACTGATAATAGCAAAATGGGGCTAGTGAGTCTAAGAACTTTTAAGGAGTTTATGTTTTATTTTAAAGAGCAAGATGCTGTTTGGATTGAAACACTCGAAGATGTATGGACAGACCTATCTATGTATATTGCACAAAAAGGAGGAACTTTTAAGTACTCGGAAGGTATAATTACTAGTTCAATTGTTAAAATACATATAAAGTAATATATTGACAAACGCAAAAGAACTCGGGGTTCGAGTTTTTTTGCGTTTGGTCGAAAAAACCAATATTATGTTTACTTTTTGCTACAAGTATGATATAATATATTCTGTTAAATTAGTATAAAAACAATTTCAAAGTCCAAAGCTAAATTAGCAAAAGACTTTGAATTGGTAATATATTAATTAAACCGAACATTGAAAACTAAAAAACAAAAAAGAAAGGAAGAAATCAAATGGCTAACGAAATTGAAATCTACATCCGTGCAGGCTATCCCGCAATTATCCTTAAAACAGCAGAAGAAGACCGGGCACTTAGACTGTGCCAAGAGACCGCAAAGCTCCTTGACAAGAAATTTGCCTTTTGGAGACTGACAACAGGAGTGCAGGAAAAACTCAAAAATTATGAGGACATGTCACGAGGTGACCTCAATGCCGAAATTAAGGAGATGACCACGCAGAAAAGAGACATTACTACCGAAGCATCTGCAGTTCTTGAGGAAGGCATCAAAATAGGAAGTGGCCAAGGCATGGTATATGCCGTGCTCGATATCCATCCCTTTATCAAATCGCCCAATGTTTGGCGGAAAGCAAAAGATCTTTTCAAAATCGCGAAGGTCACAGGTATCACGTACGTATTCATAAGCACAGAGTTTGAGGTGCCGGCAGAACTTAAAAGAGAAGTAATTATAGCATCTTTACCCTTGCCGACGAGGGCAGACCTGAGCAAGACATTTATCAAAATGGCGAGTGCATTGAGAGTTAATCCTCCCGAAAATACTGAACCTTATGTGGAAGCAGCACTCGGTCTTACCATTAATGAAGCTGAGAATGCATTTGCAACTTCTTATGCTAAATATGGAAGATTCGATGTAATGCAGATTAACCGCGTAAAGGAACAGACCATTTGTAGCGGAGGTCTCTTAGAGTGCAAATCCTCTAACGAAACATTGGAAAGTATCGGAGGTCTTCACAACTTCACCGATTGGGCAAGCAAGCGCTTTCTTGCCTTTTCGCCAGAAGCAAAAGCCTATGGTATTCCTGCTCCTAAAGGAACACTCCTTATTGGAGTACCCGGAAGTGGCAAGAGCCTCAGTGCTAAGGCTTTAGCGAATCTTTGGCAAAAACCCTTGCTCAAGCTTGACATTGGCAAACTCTTCGGCTCCTTAGTAGGAGAGACAGAAGGAAATACTAGAAAAGCCTTGACAATGGCAGAAGCTATGGCGCCCTGTATCCTTTGGATTGACGAAATCGAAAAAGGGCTTGCTGGACTTCAGTCAAGTGGAAAGACTGACTCTGGTGTAACCTCACGTGCCTTTGGCACTATCCTCACATGGCTTCAAGAAAAAGAAGCACCCGTATTTGTCATTGCAACAGCCAACAATGTCTCACAGCTTCCTCCGGAATTCTTGAGGAAAGGTCGTTTCGACGAAATTTTCTTCGTTGACATTCCAAGTGAAGCAGAACGGCAGGAAATTTTTGCTATCCAGCTGAAAAAGTACAAGCGAAATCCCAACGATTTCGACGTAGGAACTTTGGCAAACAACAGCGAGAATTTCACTGGCGCAGAAATTGAGCAGGCTATTATCAATGCCCTCTACAACACTTGGGGAAGTGACCATAAGGTACTTACCACAGAGGCAATCCTTGAAGCTATTCGTGATATCAGCCCCATGGCAGCATCTGGCAGTATGAGCGAGCAAATCAATGCAACACGCCGTTGGGCAGAAGAAGCACATATCAAGAAGGCGAATAAAACAGAACGCAGGGATAACGTAGCAGGTGAGGCCAGACGAAGGATTATTCCTGTTAGTGAGGAAGAGAAAGGAGAAGCTTAAATGAGCCATTTTTCCAAAATCAATGCAACTATCACTGACGAAGAAGCTATGAGAGCAGCTACTCAGCGAATGGGCTTAAGTCTCATTCCAAATGGAAAGTGCCGTTACTATTACGGCACTGAAAGAGCAGACTTGCTTGTAAAGCTTCCAGGAGATTATGATGTTGCACTCATGAAAGAGGGCGACCATTACAGCATCAAAGCTGATTTCTATGGTGGACATGTTGCAAAGTATGTCGGAGCTGATGCAGGACTTCTTACCCAAAGCTATGCCGTAGAAAAGGCAAAAATGGAAGCCTATAAAAAGGCTCTGGCGGTAACAGAAACAAAAGATGGTTCTGATATCATTTTAACCTTTACGGACACCGAGACAGGCGGACAAATGATTGCCATATGCCACGAAGGAGGAAAAATTGACATAAGGACACAGGGATTTCCTGGGCAGTCTTGTATGCAATTCAAAGACCTTGAGGCTGCACTCGGCAATCTGGAAGAATTCAAACCAACAATGGAGATGTACGAAGCAGAACCGATTAATGGTGCTGAGTATATTAGAGATGCACTTGAGTAAAGGAGGACAGCATGCCACAAAGACAAATCATACCCATGGAGATGCCTACAGATGATGAGCAGACGCAAATTGCTCAGAAGCCTGCAGAAAATGTAGTAGCTATACCAGCGTCAGCAACAGCGAGCAAGGACTTATCACAGAGACCTGAAGGAGTGCTAATCACTTCTTCAGAAATTGAGGCAGTATTCAATGAGTGGAAGGCAAACGAGGAAAATGACTTAGTGGTAATCCCTGACCTAGCCAAGAGAATTAAGCAGTATTTGGATTATCAAAAAGAACTTGACCCACTAAAGGAGGAACTGGCTGTAAGAATCTACAAACCTTATTTATGTGAAGCTACAGATAGTGTAAAAGCCAAGATGTATGTGAATAACGATTTTATCGCAACTGTTGAAGTTTATACTAGCAAAATAGGAATGAATCACTGCATAACAATTTCAGCATTTAAAATGTTGCTGTTGCACCTTAAAAATCCTTATGCACTATGGATAAAACAAACAGATGCATGCGTAAAGGTAGATGTCAGGGCATATATAGTGCAAAATGGAGGTAGCTATGAATTTGAAAAAAGATGGAACGAAAGAACTGAATATGAAGTAAAAATAACCATATGAAATACTCACTCATTTTGTGCAGTGATATGCACATGGACATCGACAAAGCTAATTTCCTTTTTGAGGTAAATCCATGTGTCGAATGGGTAGCAGACTTCAAAAAAGCAGACATTGTCATTATCATGACATGTGCCTTTGGAACAAAGAAAAGATACAGTATGTTTGTGATAGCAGACGTTATCAAAAGTTCAAAGCCAAATGCACAAATTATTGCAACAGGTTGCTTAGCTAAGCTTAATGAAGCAGAACTCAAAGCAATTCCGAGATTAGAAGTAAAAAGCTTTGAAGAAGTTGCAAAAATGCTTAAGCAAGAGCCAAATTGCAATAAGAATGAATGCGAAGTTTGCAAAATTCCACAAGACACAGTAATTATCTCAAATGGGTGCTTGAAAAAATGTTCCTACTGCGTATATCCATTATTGGAGCAAACATATACCAGTAAGCCTATTGAGCAAATCCTATCTGAAGTAGAAGTTTTATATCAAAAAGTACCTATTATTTATATCTCAGGTGCTCACGAAACTTCAGATTATGGAGTTGACCTATATAGGCGGAGAGCATTTCCAAAACTCCTTGAACAAATTTGCACAAGATTTCCAAAGCAAAAATATGTAATTGGCTGGTTTCACCCAGACGGGCTGACAGACGAAACCATAGATATGCTTAGGGAATATAAAAACATTGTGCAAATCATGGTTCACATTCAGCACATAGATAATAGTCTTCTTGCAAGTATGAATAGACCGAAGTTTGAAAAAACAGAGGCAAGAATTCAAAAATTGCATGCATTAAGACCAGATTTAAGTATTTCTACAGAGCTTATAGTAGGTTTCCCAGGAGAGACTGAGGAAAGTTTTAATCACTTAGTCCAATACTTAGAAACCAACCGAAATGTCTTTACAGACATAGGAGTTGCAAGCTATGAGCCAGTAGTTAATACCAAAGCCACACAGCTCCCCAATCTTCCAAGCATGGAAATCAGAAAACACCGCATGGAAATTATCAAAGCAAAATTTGGAGCCACAACTTATGAGGCACCAAAAGATTTCGAACCCTTACTTTCAAGTTTTTTAGAAGCATGCTATCTTTTAGATAAGTATGCAAACAAAATGTGAGGTGAAATAAATATATTAACAAACAAAAAGCACCTTATATGGGTGCTTTTTGTTTGCTAAATTATGTTTGCTATGTTGCTACTAGTTTTTTAAGATTTCCTTAAATCCTTGAATTATAAAACACACAGGTGTATAATAAGAAACGAAGGAGGAATTTTATGAAATATTTAAAAAAAATAAATAAAGGATTTGCACTTTCTATAATTGTTTTGCTTATTTTGATAGTTTATCTATTCGCAGTAGAAGTAGGTAGAAATTCAGATAAGCCTGAAATTGAGAAAGCATGTAAGGAATATATTGCAACTTTAGATAAGTATGCATCAATGCCAGAGAATATACAAAAACTTTATGGAGCAAATGATATTTCAAATAAAGAAAACATAAATGATAATGTTTCAAAAACTATTGATAATAAAATGAAAGAACTAGAGAATGAGTTAAAAAGTAAAATGATTGACAATGAATTAGCTATTAAAATGCAGAAGGATATTTTGAATAGTTATGTAAAAAATAGTAATGATGTTTTCGAAGCAGTAGTTACAGCATTTAATAGAGATATTACAAAGATTAAGAAATTTGCATTTGATGATGACCAAGTTACAGTTACACTAGATGCTAAGGTATCTCAAGATATAAAATATCTTGAATATACAGAAACAGAAGCCAAAGAACTTTCTAAAAAGAGTGATTTTAATCCACAAGGAGACACCATAACACTAAAAAAAGTTGATGGAACATGGAAAGTAGTATATGCGAATTTAACATACCAAGATTATAATGATAGCCAAAGTATGGTCTACTACAATTAATCTATAAAACAAAAAGGAGGAATCTAATGGAAAACGTATTAGAAATTAAAAACTTAACCAAATTTTTTGGTAAAAGTAAAGTTGTAGACTCCATAAATCTAAATGTAAAAGCAGGAGAAATTTATGGCTTCTTAGGACCTAATGGTGCTCGGCAAGACTACAACTATAAAAATGATACTTCGGTTTACTTAGTATAGACGAAGGAGAAATCAAAGTAAACGGATTTGATGTGAAAAAAGATTTTGAAAAAGCTATGGACTGTTCTAGTGGAATTGTAGAAAATCCTGATATGTATGGCTATATGTCTGGGTTAGATAATCTTAAACTATACGCAAGACTTAGAAATGTAAGTTTAGATAGAGTAAATGAGATAATTGACTTAGTAGGAATGAGCAAAGCAGCAAAAATGAAAGTATCTAAGTATTCTTTAGGAATGAAACAAAGAATGGGGCTCGCTCTTACACTATTACATTCTCCAAAACTATTAATTTTAGACGAGCCAACAAATGGACTAGACCCAGCTGGAATAAAGCATTTAAGAGATATATTAAAACAAATAGCAGAAAAAGATAATGTAGCAGTATTTATATCTTCACATATACTTACAGAAATGGAACTCATGTGTGATAAAGTTGCAGTAATAAATGATGGCAAAATTGTAAAAATAGAAGAAATAGGAGAAAAACAAGAAGACCACAATATACAAGAAAATTTAATATTAGTAAAAGATGTAGAAAAAGCAGAAAAAATATTAAAAGAAAAAGGATACGAAACAAAGATATTAGAAAACAAAATTTCAGTAAAAACAGCATATGATAATGTTCCAGAACTAATTAAACTACTTGTAAAAGAAAACATAGACATATGGAATATAGTACAAAAAGAAAAGAGCCTAGAAGACATATTCTTTGATGCAACAGAAAATAGAAAAGGAGGTCAAAAAAATGAAAATGCTTAAACTAATCCAAAATGAAACAATAAAAACACTAAAAAAGACCTCAACAAAAATATTGCTGATAATATCAGTAGTTGCAATATTTGCAGCAATGGGATTTGCTAACCTAATAATGTCACTAAATGACATGGCATCAAACTATATGGGAATGGCAGATAACTGGCAAGAAGAAACAAAAGAAAGAATTTCCTCAATTCAAAAAATGCTAGAGCAAGAAAGTACTCATTATGATAGGCAAACAATCACAGAATTAAAAGCAGAAAAAGAAACTTTAGAACTTTCATTGAAATATAATGTAAACTATATCTATCGATTTGATAACAATTCTTGGAAAGTTCAAGTATTATCAGCAATAGAACAAGCAAAGCTAAAGAACAATGAAAAAGATGCAAATGAAAAAATAGCAATGCTAGATAAGAATGATTTTGCGGGTTATGTAGAATTACAAAAACAAAATGTAAAAACAAGATATGATAAACAAGAAATTAGTAAAGAGGAATATGAAGACGAGATATATGTATTAGAAATTCAAAAGAAGTATGAAATATACAAAGAAAGTGAAGGCTTGCTAGGATGGAAAGGCACAACATTAGAAGATATAAGAACAATGAAACAAAACCTTAGAACAGGAATAGGAGGACAAGGAAAACTTTTAAAATTAGAAGAAATAGAAAAATTAAATGATAACATAAAAATCGCAGAATATAGATTAGAAAACAATGTACCAGCAGTAAGTACTGGTTCAAATGCAAGGAGCTTATATGATTTGTTTGCACCAAGCTTTAGCTTACTTGCAGTGTCAATCCTAATGATAATAATAGCAGGTTCAAGCATATCAACAGAAATTTCAAAAGGAACAATAAAATTTCTATTATTTACACCAAATAAAAGATGGAAAGTGCTATTCTCAAAAATAGCATCAGCAGTAATAGTATTACTCATATTAACATTAGTTTTATCATTATTAACAGTAATAGTAGGAAATATATTCTTCAAAGACCAAGGGACAACATATGTATACGTACAAAATGGAGAAGCAAAAGCATTATCAAATTTAAGCTATACAATTCTGTATTATCTAGTATCAGATATAGATATATTAATATATATGTTATTTGCATTTATGCTATCAACAATAACAAGAAATACAGCTTTGTCAGTAGGAGTAAGTATAGCATGCTATATAGGCTCAGGCACAATAATGCAAATACTAAACCAATTCATAACAGCAGATTGGATAAAATTTGTACCATTTAATAACTTAGGATTAGTAGATAAAGTATTCGCAAGTAACATGACATACAGCACAATGACTCAAGTCTCAGGATTCCTAAACAACACAAGCCTAGGTTTCTCACTAATAGTCCTAGCAGTATGTGCAATATTAATGCTAATAACAACGTTTGATAGCTTTAATAAAAGAGACATAGTATAAAACAAAAAATCCTCATTAGCCTTAGTGCAAATGAGGATTTTTTCAAAAATACAATTTACATACTGTTT
Source organism: Clostridia bacterium (assembly GCA_022791835.1). Taxonomy (GTDB): domain Bacteria; phylum Bacillota; class Clostridia; order TANB77; family CAG-508; genus JAAWPK01. Next base: position 14,653 of record JAAVZW010000030.1, read on the forward strand.
GTAGTTCATGGGAAAAGATAGTTTAAATCACTTTTTAAGTCAAAAATAAGAGAAATAAAAGATTTTTTATCTTAAAAGTTTAAACCAACTTTCATAAACACTCATACTCATATTAATAAGATTAATCTTTCTAACATCATCATTTGCTAAAATATTAATAGTCTTAATAACATCATCATCAAGCGTATAAGCTACAGTACCAACCACATCGCCCTTACTAATTGGAGCTTCTAAATTTTCTTTAAAAGTTACATTTTGAGCAACACTACTAGATTTAGATTTTTTAATAAAAAACGAAGCATTTTCAGCCAAAACGGCATTTACAGAATTTGTAACACCTTTATTTACAGTCAAAGTACCGAACTACATCATTTTTATCCCCAAAAGAAACATTTGTAAAATTAGAAAAACCAAAATTTAGTAATTTTTGAGCTTCTTGAAATCTTATATCTCCAGAAGGAGAATGCATAATTACAGCAATTAGAGACAAACCATCTCTTGTTGCAGAAGCTGATAAATTAAACAGAGCAAGAGAAGTAGAACCAGTCTTAAGTCCAGTAGTTCCGTTATAATTTCTTACAAGTTTATTAGTATTTACAAGCTGAGTTTTGCCATCTCTAAGAGTATCCATGTATATAGTAGTATACTTTGTAATACTAGGATGATTAATCAAAAGTTCACGAGACATAAGAGCAATATCATAACTACTAGTTAAATGCCCATCTTCATCAAGTCCATGACAGTTTTTAAAGGTAGTATCATGCATACCTAAAGATTTAGCCTTATTATTCATACGAGTAACAAATTCTTCCTCAGACCCAGCTAAATGCTCTGCTAAAGCGTAAACACAATCATTAGCAGAATTAAGACAAATAGCTTTAAGCATTTCCTCTACTGTAAGAGACTCATCAGGCTCAAGCCATATTTGTGAACCTCCCATTTTAGAAGCATTTTGAGAACAAGAAATATTATCAGTAAGTTTAAGTTCTCCATTATCAATAGCCTCCATAATCAATAACAAAGACATAACCTTAGTAACACTAGCTGGTCTAAACTTCTCATGAGCATTATGATCATACAAAACAGACCCAGTAGATTGTTCAATTAAAATTGCACCATCAGATTGAAGTTTCAAATCAGTCTCACTATCACTAACAGTTTCCAAAAGTCCGATTAGATCCTCCAGACCAAATATAGGATGGAGTAGTAGCCATAGAAGGGTAAAAACAAGAAAAACTAAAAATAGTAAAAAGACTTAAAACAACAAATATTATTTTTTTAAAATTCATATTATCCTCCACAAAAAATACGATAAATTTATTAAAATATATGAAAAAAGCATTATAAATATTACAAAAACCAATTTAACGATTCAAAAAAAGAAAATTTCTGCAGAAGGCTTGCAAAAATACTAGAATTATGTTAATATAAAAAGTGAATTTGAATATCGAAATAATTATGGGAGGAAGAAATGGAGCAATCAAATCGAGAAAGAGCAAGGCAAGCAGGACTAGAAAAACAGAGAAATATAAGAAAGCAAAATACATTGGATACATTACAACAGGATCCTAATAATTTACAAGCAATTAAGGCTATGATAAAAATATCAAGAAGAGAAGGCGATTTAAGCGAAGAACGAAGATACTTATATAGAAGACTAGAATTAGAAGCTAGTAATCCCAAAATCGTAATGCAATTAATGAAGATAGCAAGAGCTAATAACGATTCTAGCGAAGTAAATAAATTAAGAAGTATAATTAAACAAATGAAATTTAAAGACGATAGACAAATAAAAGCGGCTATAGCTATGGCAGTGAATGAAAATGATAGCATTGCAAGAGCTATACTTGCAGCAAAACTACGTGAATTTACAAAAAGAAAATTAGGAATGAGTTTAGAAGAAGCTAATGAACAAAGAAAAGTGATTCAGCCTACACAAGCAAAGACTCTTGAACAAGAAATGTTAGAGAGAGCCGAAACAAAAGAATCAGAAAATCCTATACAAAAAGCAAGAAAAATAATTTATGAAAGTGAAGATATATTACAAGATGCAGAAACAATAAAAGCATTACTAGAAGGCCAAGACAAGACAGAAGCAACATTGGTACTAGCAGAACTATATTTTCATACAGGAATGAAACAAAGAGCAGCAAAATCGCTAAAAGAATACAAGAGAACATTAGATTTAGTTACAGATAGAAGTGATATTAGATTAGTAAATCAAGCAATGGAACTCACAGTATCCGCAAAAACACTTCCACACAAATGGGAAGAAATATGGAGAACAATAGAAGAAAGTAAGAAAACCTTTCCAACAGCGCCAGGAGATTATGAAGAAGGAAGATAAAAATTCTAAAAAATACTTGATTTTCCTTATGCCATGTGGTATAATCTATAAAGTTATAAATAAACACATATAAGCAAGCAAGTAAAAAGTGCCTAAACAGGTTTTTATAAGCGCTATAAAGCTATATGGATGTTAAAACTAAAAGGAGGAATTTAAAATGGCAGTAGTTGCAATGAAACAATTACTTGAAGCAGGTGTTCATTTCGGACATCAAACAAGAAGATGGGATCCTAGAATGGCAGAATATATCTACCAAGCTAGAAATGGTATCCATATCATTGATTTACAAAAAACATCTAAAAAAATTGACGAGGCATATGCTTTCGTTAAAGAACAAGTTGAAGAAGGAGCATCAGTTCTATTTGTTGGAACAAAAAAACAAGCACAAGAATGTATGAAAGAAGCAGCAATATCTTGTGAAATGTTCTATATAGATCAAAGATGGTTAGGTGGAATGCTTACAAACTTTGGAACAATCAAAAAAAGAGTTCAAAGATTAAAAAGACTAGAAACAATGCAAGAAGATGGTACATTCGACGTATTACCAAAAAAAGAAGTAATAATGCTTAAAAAAGAAATGGAAAAATTAGAGAAAAACCTTGGTGGAATTAAAGAAATGGATAAACTACCAGGAGTTATATTCATAGTAGATCCTAAAAAGGAAAGAACAGCAATTCTAGAAGCTAAAAAGCTTAGAATTCCAGTAGTAGGACTAGTAGACACAAACTGTAGCCCAGAAGATATTGATTTCGTAATACCAGGAAATGATGATGCAATACGTTCAGTAAAGCTTATAGCAACAGTTATGGCAAACGCTGTAATTGAAGGAAAACAAGGAGAAGTACTAAGCCTTGATGATACAGTATCAGAAGAAACAAGCGAAAATGCTGAAGACGTTAAAGAAGAGCCAGTAGAAGGAACGACAGAAGAATAATATAGAATATGGAGGTAAACAAAATGGTAACTGCAAACTTAGTTAAAGAGTTAAGAGAAAAAACAGGAGCAGGAATGATGGACTGCAAGAAAGTATTAACTGAGACAGACGGAGACATGGAAAAAGCTGCTGAGTTATTACGTGAAAGAGGAATTACCAAAGCTGCTAAAAAATCAAGCAGAATAGCAGCAGAAGGATTAGTTGTAGCATATGTATCAGAGGACAAAAAAGTAGGTTCTGTTATTGAAATAAATGCAGAAACAGACTTTGTTGCTAAAAACGAAGAGTTTAAAACATTTGCAAACGACTTAGCAGAACAAGTTGTTAAAACAAATCCAAAAGATGTAGAAGAATTATTATCTCAAAAATATATAAAAGACGAAGCAAAAACAGTTGGAGAAGTACTAACAGACAAAATTGCAACAATCGGAGAGAACATGTCAATAAGAAGATTCGTTAGATTTACTTCAAATGGATTAGTAGAAAAATACATCCATGGAGAAGGAAAAATCGGTGTTCTAGTATCAATGGAAGGTGGAGACGAAATACTTGCAAAAGATGTTTGTATGCAAATAGCAGCAGCTCGTCCAGAATTCCTAGACAGAAACGAAGTTCCAACAGACAGAGTAGAAAAAGAGATGGAAATACTTAAAGCACAAGCTATGAATGAAGGAAAACCAGCAGAAATAGCAGAAAAAATGGTTCAAGGTAGAATCGGAAAATTCTATGGAGAAATTTGTTTAGTAGATCAAGAATATGTTAAAGACCCAAGCATGAAGGTGTCTGATTTACTTTCATCAAAAGGTGCAAAAATTATTGAATTTGCAAGAATTGAAAAAGGTGAAGGATTAGAAAAGAAAGAAGAAAACTTTGCAGAAGAAGTTGCAAAGCAAATTAATGGTTAATTAAATAAAAGGAGCTTTTAGGAGCCCCTTTTTTTTAGGAAAAAATATAATAGTTGCAGTTTATGGGGGAATTTCCGCCTTGCTTTGGGAGTAATATATGAATTGTAACAAAGAAAGGAAAAAGAGATGAAAAAAGGTTATCTAGTACTAGAAAATGGAGAAATCTTTGAAGGAGAAAGAATAGGATACCCAAAGGACACATGCCTAGAAGTAGTTTTTAACACCTCTATGGCAGGTTATTTAAAAGTATTCACAGATCCTTCATATGCCTCACAAGGTGTGGTTATGACTTATCCACTTATTGGAAACTATGGAGTAATACCAGAAGATACAGAATCAAAAAAAGTATGGGTAAGTGCTGTATTTGTGCATGAATTAGCAGAAGTATCAAGTAATTTTAGAAAGGCTAAAGAGTTAGACGAGTATCTAAAAGAAAACGAAGTACCAGGTTTGAAAAATATTAATACAAGAAAACTTACAAAACTTCTTAGAAATAGTGGTACTATGAGAGGAAAAATTACAGATAATATAGAAGACATAGAAAAGATTATTGCTGAAATCAAAGAGTATAAACCTAAGAATTTAGTTGGACTAGTTTCTTCTAAAAGATCATATGTAGATGGAGAAGGCGATATTAAGATAGCTTTATTAAATTTTGGATGCAAAGAGAATATTGTACGAGAGCTTAAGAAAAGAAACTGTACAGTATATGTCTATCCACAGGATAGTTCAGCATCTAATTTGCTAGAAAATAACCCAGATGGTATAGTTTTATCAAATGGACCACGGAGATCCAGAAAACTGTGAAATAGCTATACAGACTGTCAAAGAGCTTTATAACAAAAATACACCTATTCTTGGGATATGTTTAGGGCATCAGCTTATGGCCCTTGCAACAGGTGCTAAGACGGCTAAGCTTAAATATGGACATAGAGGACCGAATCATCCTGTTAAAGATATGGCTACTAACAAAGTTCATATTACTTCTCAGAACCATGGGTATTATGTAACAGAAGATAGTATTAATCCTGAGGTTGCAGAGGTTTCACATATTAACTTAAATGATGGAACTGTTGAGGGACTTAGATATAAAGGCAAAAAAATCTTTACAGTACAATTTCACCCAGAAGCTTGTCCAGGACCAGAAGATACAGCCTATATATTTGACGAGTTTCTTAAAATGTTGTAGTTTGTACTAAAATTAAAAGGAAAGGAAAATAAAAACAATGCCAAAAAATCTAAAAATTAAAAAAGTATTAGTTATAGGTTCAGGACCAATAATTATAGGACAAGCAGCAGAATTCGATTATGCAGGTACTCAAGCTTGTGTGGAACTTAAAAAGGAAGGGTTAGAGGTTATTTTAGTTAATTCAAATCCTGCTACAATAATGACTGATAAACATATGGCAGATAAAATATACATAGAGCCTTTAACAGTTAAAACAGTAAAAAAGATTATAGAAAAAGAAAAACCAGATAGTATTTTACCAAATCTAGGTGGACAGACTGGACTTAATATAGCAATGGAACTTGCTGAGGAAGGCTATTTGAAGGAAAAAAATATAAGACTTCTTGGTACTTCACCAGAAGGCATAAAAAATGCAGAAGATAGACAAGCTTTCAAAGATATGATGGAAAGTATAAACGAACCATGTATAGCAAGTAAAGTCGTAAATACAGTAAGTGATGCAGTCAATTTTGCTAGAGAAATTGGATTACCAGTTATTGTTAGACCTGCTTATACTTTAGGCGGTACAGGAGGAGGTATTGCTTATACTGAGGAACAACTTAAAGAGATTACATCTAATGGTTTACACCTATCAAGGGTATGTCAAGTTTTGATTGAAAAATGTATTTCTGGCTGGAAAGAAATAGAATATGAAGTTATTAGAGACAGCAATGGAAATTGTATTACAGTTTGTAATATGGAAAATATCAATCCAGTTGGTGTTCATACAGGAGATAGTATTGTTGTAGCTCCTTCTCAAACTCTTGCAGACAGAGAATACCAAATGCTTAGAACCTCAGCTATAAAAATAATTTCAGCACTAAAAATAGAAGGCGGATGTAATGTTCAATTTGCTTTAAATCCAAATAGCTTTGAATATGCAGTAATAGAAGTAAATCCAAGAGTCAGTAGATCTTCTGCTCTTGCATCAAAAGCTACAGGATATCCTATTGCTAAAGTTGCAACTAAAATTGCAATTGGCTATACTTTAGATGAAATAAAAAATGCTGTAACTGGTAAGACTTATGCTTGCTTTGAACCTGTGCTGGACTATGTTGTAGTTAAAGTGCCAAAATGGCCATTTAGCAAGTTCCTAACAGCAAATCGTGAACTTGGAACTCAAATGAAAGCAACAGGAGAAGTTATGGCTATTGCTGAAAATTTAGAAGCAGGGCTTATGAAAGCTATACGTTCACTTGAAGAAAATGTAGATTGCTTATATTTACCAAAATATACAGAGTTTTCAGATGAGAAGATTAGAGAGGAATTAAAGAGTGTAAATAATGAAACTATATGGGTAGTTGCAGAGAACCTAAGAAGAGGTCTTACAATAGAGCAAATTCATGAAGCTACTACAATAGATACTTTCTTTATAAGCAAAATTAATAATCTAGTGAAACTAGAAGAAGAACTAAGAACAAAGAATTTAGATATAGATTTATTAAGAAGAGCAAAAAAATATGGTTATCCAGATAAAGCTATTTCAAGATTTACAAAAGTTCCAGTTGAAGAATTAAAGAAAATGAGAGAAGAAAACAATATAAGAGCATGCTTTAAGATGGTAGACACATGTGCAGCAGAATTTGATGCAGAGACACCATACTATTATTCTAGCTATGACGACGAAAATGAAGCTCTAAGCAAAGAAAATAAGAAAAAGGTATTAGTACTAGGTTCAGGCCCAATAAGGATAGGACAGGGCATAGAATTCGATTATTGTAGTGTACATTCTGTATGGTCTTTAAAGAAAAATGGATATGAAACGATAATTGTAAATAACAACCCAGAAACAGTAAGTACAGACTTCGATATAGCAGATAAATTATACTTTGAACCATTAACACCAGAAGATGTAGAAAATATAGTAAATACAGAAAAACCATATGGAGCAATAGTTCAGTTTGGAGGACAAACTGCTATTAAGCTTACAAAAGCACTAACAGATATGGGAGTTAAAATATTAGGAACAGCAGAAATAGACATGGATAGAGCAGAAGATAGAGAGTTATTTGACGAAGCATTAAATAATTGTGGTATATTAAGATCAAAAGGAAGTACAGTGTATACAGCAGAAGAAGCTATAAAAGTTGCGAATGTTTTAGGCTATCCAGTACTTGTTAGACCATCATATGTATTAGGTGGACAAGGAATGGCAATAGCTTATGATGATGGAGAAATTACAGAGTTCATAAACGAGATAAATAAAACAGTACAAGAGCATCCTATCTTAGTGGATAAATACATGTTAGGTAAAGAGCTAGAAGTAGATGCCATATGTGATGGAGAAGACATTTTAATTCCAGGAATAATGGAACATTTAGAAAGAGCAGGAGTTCACTCAGGAGATAGTATATCTGTATATCCAACACAAAATGTAAGTGAAGAACATCAAGCTAAAATCGTAGAATATACAACCAAAATTGCAAAAGAACTAAATGTATTAGGAGTGCTTAATATCCAATTTATAATATCTGGTGGAGAAGTATACATCATAGAAGTAAACCCACGTTCAAGTAGAACAGTACCATATATCAGTAAAGTAACAAACTTACCAGTAATAGATATTGCAACTAGAGTAATCTTAGGAGAAAAACTAAAAAACATAGGATATGGAACAGGATTATATAAAAAATCTGAATATATAGCAATAAAAATGCCAGTATTCTCTTTTGAAAAGATAAAGAATGCAGACACAAGTTTAGGCCCAGAAATGAAATCAACAGGAGAAGTACTAGGAGTTTCTAAAAATTTTAGTGATGCAATAGTAAAAGCATTCATAGGAACAGGAATATCAATACCTAAAAAAGGAAATGTACTAATAACAGTAAGAGATAAGGATAAGGAAGAAATGCTACCGCTTGCTAAAAAACTATATAATAGAGGCTTTGGAATATATGCAACAAAAGGAACAGCAACACTTTTAAAAAATAATGGAGTAGAAGCAAATGTTGTTGAAAAAATTTGGGAAGGAGCAGAAAGCATACCAAATTTATTGCAAGCAGGAAAGATAAACTTTATTATCAATACTCCAACAAGAGGAAAAGAATCAAATAGAGATGGATTTAAGATAAGGAGATTAGCAGTAGAATCCAAAGTACCATGTTTTACATCACTAGACACAGCAAATGCTCTATATGATGCTATTGAGGATATTAACACAGAAGAAGAGATAGAGGTTGTGGATATAACTAAAGTATAAAATTATATATAAAAAGGCTTGCCAAGGAATACCTCAGCAAGCCTTTTGCACATTACTCGTTATACTGACTCAAAGGTACATAAGGAGTAGTTGTTACAGGATGTGTAAAAGTTCCTTCAGGGAATGCTTCGCTATTACGAATATATCCATCAGCAAAAGCGCATGTCCTGCTAAATTCGAAGTCGTATATTTCCTCAGGACAAAAAATTTCTCTAATATTAGAAATATTTGACTTGTCATACTCAAAAGCAATACCATCACTGATATATCGAATTTGACCTATGAACTCAATTTCTGACTTGGAACGGTCAGGAACAGAGTAGAGAAAAATTCCCGAATTTCTTTTGAGGTTGTTATCACTTAAATCATAGGGAATAGAACTGGCAATAACATACAGTTTGTCATTCTCCTCGTCATAGGAGAAATCGACACTATAAGGTCTATAATTTTCCAAGTCCATTCCAGTCCAATCCAAAGCTCCACCAGAAAGCTCAACTTTTTTGCCTTTTGAATATTTGATAATACTATTATTCTCAAGACGATATGTTCCATCTCCTAAAATAAAAACTTGGGTACGAGCGTCTTCAAGCAGTGGAGGTGTATCCAAAGAATGATTGTAGCAGAAGCTAGTTGGAGCAATACTATGTCCATTGATGAACAATTCGCCATTTTCATCGAGACAAATGACTTTCTTGTCTATAGTAGCACACAAACCGTCCCATTTGTTAGTAAGATAATAGTATAAGGCTTTATCTTGTAAAGCTTTAGAATTAGAGCAATAATTGTTATACAAATGGTTTTCCTCGTTAAGTGGAGCAATAGATATAGTTGGAAGTCCATTTATTAAAAAATTGTAGTCTTGCTCTAAACTGCTGTAGTTTCCATTCAACGTTTTATAGGTGCTCTCTAAACTGCTGTAGTTTCCGTTCAATGTTTTATAGGTTTCCGCTAAATTGCTGTAGTCTTCATTCAAGCTGTTGTAAGCGCTTTCCAAATCAGCATACATTTCTTTTGAAACATTGTACTCTGTTTGGGCGACTGCGAGTTCTTTTTGCTTGCCATGTATAACAAGACCTTGGATGACAAGCAGGAAAACTAGAACTGTGATGATGCCATAGAGAGTGAACTTAGAGACTTTTTTCATTGTGTAACCAACCTTTCAAAATTATTTTGTTTGTAATGTGCTTGTTTTAGTTGCAAAACTTGAAGTACAGGTCATGCAACTAAAATAGAATGCTACGTCAACATTCTCATATATTATCGCACAATTTTGCATAAAATGCAATAGGTTATGAAAACTTAATGTTAAGAAAATTTTAATGTTACATCTATTTTTTCTTAAAGTTTTTATGCTATAATATATAGTATTGAAAAAATAAGAGTAAAATAGATATAAAGGATAGTGAAGTTTATGAAGGACAATAGAGCAAAGATAATTAAAGTAGCAATGCTTGTGCTTTTTGTGTTAATAATGATTTTTTTGACAATACAGCTTTTTCCAATATTTAAAAGTATTTCCACAGAAGAAGGCAGACTAAACTTTAAAGAAGAAATAGAAGGGCTAGGAAGTAAAGGAATTCTTGCTATTATAGGTTTAATGATTGTACAGATTTTTTTACCAATTCTTCCACGGAGAACCAGTAGAAGTACTCGCAGGTATGTCTTATGGAGCAATAGGAGGAATGTGCGTAATTTTTGTAGGAGCATTTATGAGTAGCTGCATAATTTTCTTTACTGTTAGGAAATTTGGTAGAAGTTTTTTATATAGTTTTGTATCTAAAGAAAAGATAGAAAAACTAGAAAACTCAAAAATGTTTTCTAACCCAAAGAAAATAAACACAATACTATTTATACTATTCTTAATACCAGGAACACCAAAAGACTTATTTGTATACCTAGCAGGACTTTTGCCAATAAAACCAGTAAAATTCCTACTAATCTCAACCTTTGCAAGATTCCCATCAATAATCTCCTCAACCATAGCAGGAAGTAGCTTAGTAGTAGGAAACTGGACAGTAATAATAGTAACATATGCAATAACCTTCGCTTTTGCAGGAATCATTGCATACTTCTTCAACAAAAGAGAAAAAAGTATATCAGAAATAATAAAGTAATAATTAATATACCTTGCATAATTCATAAAACTTAGTGTATAATCTAAATAAATTCAAAAGAAAAGGAGAAAAAGCATATGATGAATAGAAAAGTAAAAGTTGTACAATTTGGTACAGGTAAAATGGCAGTATACACTATGCGTTATGTTTATGAAAAAGGAGGAGAAATAGTAGGAGCTATTGATGTAAATCTAGATGTGATTGGTAAAGATATAGGAGACATCATGGGATGTGAAAATAAGGGGATAAAGGTAACATCATTAGAAAATGCAGAAGCAATGATGCAAGAAACTAAACCAGACATAGCAATAGTAACAACAATGAGTTTACTTAGTGATATAAAAGATGCATTCATGCTTTGTGCAAAACTAGGCATAAATGCAATATCTACTTGTGAAGAAGCATTTTACCCATGGAACTCAAATCCAACACTTACAAAAGAAATAGACGAATTAGCTAAGAAAACAGGATGTACTATTACAGGAAGTGGATATCAAGATATTTATTGGGGACAACTTATCTCAAGTATAGCAGGATCAACACAAACAATAAAGAAAATCAAGGGAAGTTCAAGTTATAATGTAGAAGATTATGGAATAGCTTTAGCAAAAGCACATGGAGCAGGACTAGACCTAGAAACATTTGATAAAGAAATAGCTTCAGTAGATAGAATAAGTGATGAAGAAAGACAAAAAATGATAAATTCAGGAGAATATGCACCATCATATATGTGGAATGTAAATGGTTGGCTTTGTGCAAAATTAGGATTAACAGTAACATCGCAGACACAAAAATGCGTACCACAAACTTATAAAGAAGATATAGTCTCATCAACATTAGGCACAACAGTAAAAGCAGGAGATGCAACAGGAATGAGTGCAGTAGTTACAACAAATACAAAAGAAGGCGTAGTAATAGAAAGTGAATGTATAGGAAAAGTATACTCAAAAGAAGACTATGATAAAAATGAGTGGACAGTAGAAGGAGAACCCAATACTACAATAGTAGTTGCAAGACCAGCAACAGTAGAACTAACTTGTGCGAGTGTAGTAAATAGAATACCAGATGTAATAAATGCAAAACCGCGGATATCTTACAACAAATGAATTTGGAGAACTAAATTACAAAATAAAACCTTTAAATGAGTATATAAACGAATAAAGCAAACAAAACTAATATTTTCAAAGCTTAGCTTTGTAAAAAAATATAACTTTCGCATAATTATAATCGAGTAGAGAATAAATAATTATTTTATTTATTCCCTCTCACACCACTGTACGTGCCGTTCGGGCATACAGCGGTTCAATTTGTACATTCAATATGTACTTTTGTGTATTGGTCTAGTAGAAATACTAGACCTCTTTTTCTTAGTCTTTCATTATTGATAGCAAATTTTAACCAATCTGTTTTACATATTAGCTGATAGCCTTTTCTCGTATTTGCTATGTTATGTGCTAATTTCCTTTCTATTCCTAGTTTTATTAAGGCTTTTTCTTTTCTTGTTGGTACTTTCCATTGTTTCCAGATTATCGTTCTTATTCTCGTTCTTAAATGTTCGTCTATATCTGCTAGTTTCTGCCTCATATTTGCTATTCTAAAGTAATTTACCCAACCTCTTACTAGATAATTGATTTTCTTTATTCTCTCGTCTAAACTTATACTCCAACTTCTTTTAGTAAGTTGTTTTAGTTCCCTAATTAACTTTTGATATGCTTTTATATGTGGCTTTGGTTTCCATTTTCCTCCTTTTGTTGCCCAAAAACTAAAACTTAAATATTTTGTTTGTGTTGGTCTCGTTACTTTACTCTTTTCTGCATTTACTTTTAATCCT
>JAAVZW010000031.1 GCA_022791835.1 Clostridia bacterium
AACAATCAAGCGAAAGAGGCATAACTCTAATCGCTCTATTAATCATGATTATTATTCTAGTAATCATAACAGCAGTAGTAATACGAAATATCACAGGAGATGAACCACTAATAGGAACAACAGCAGATACAGCAGAAGATTACAAAGTGGAAAGTTATAGAGAGGAAATCTCTCATACAGTGCATAGTGAAATAATAGCTAAAAGTGCAATAGGAGAAATAGCAACTACAGGAGATATAGCTGATAGGCTAAATAACGAAGACTGGATAAAAACAGCCTATGTAAATGCAGATGCAACCCCAGAAGTAGGAAACATCACAGCACAAGTAGTAGAAGGATATGTGTATCAAATTTACTACAATAGTATCTATGGAAAAATAGAAATAGACTACATAGGAAAAGACACAAACCCAGACGACCTAAATGCTCTAACCCTAACAGCAAGATACGAAAAAGCAGTAACGAGTATATGTGCAACAGCAGAAGACAAAAAGAAAGGAATAGCTAAACTAGAACTAATCTACAAAGACCAAGTAGTAACTACAAAAGATAAACCAACAGGAGAGCAAAAATTCGATATAAGCGAAATAGGAACAGGTTGGTATAAAGTAAAAGCGACCTCAAACAGTGGAGCAGTAAAATATGCATGGGTAAAAGTAACAAACATATCAGACAGACTAACAATACCAGAGATAACAATTGAAACAGAAAGCGTAATAAAAAATGGATGGTATGGAGCAGATCAAAAAGAAGTATGGATAAAAATAAGCACAACAAGTCCAAGTGCAAAAGAGATAATATATAATCTAACAGGAGCGACAATAAAAGGAGAGACAATAGAGAAATTGCCTGAAGTAGCAGAAGGTGAAGAAAAAAGTATAAGAATAAAAATAGAAAATTGCGGACCGACAAATATAACAGCAGTAACAAGTGATGGAGCAGGAAATGAAAGTGAACCAAATGTAGAAACAGTAAAGTATGATAACATACTACCAAGAATAACAACAGAAACAAACAATCAAGTAGAAGGAACAGAAGGGCAAAACGGTTGGTATATATCAGAAGAAGTAAAAATAAAAGTAGAAGCAAAAGATACACCAGCAGGAATATTAGATGGGTATTTATATAGGATAGAGGGAACAGGAGAAAATAAAACAACAAATGAAATACATCAAAAAGATATTAGCAAACCAATAACAATAGATAAAGATGGAGAATACAGAATATATGTACAAGCAATAGACCAAGCGGGAAACAGAAGCGAAGAAAGAAATGTACCAATAAAGAAAGACAATACTCCGCCAACAGTGCGGTATACCGCAAGTAAATACAGACAGCATAACAGAAACAGGATTTACAGTAAGTATATCATATGGAGACGACACATCAAAAGTATCATACTTTGAATACTACCTCAATGGGACTTTAATGGCAACAAATAGCACAGCAATATGGACACCAAGAAATTTGTCTTCAAACACAGAATACAATATAACAGTAAAAGCCTACGACAATGCAGGCAATATTTCAAAAGAAAGTATGGCAACTCCAGTAAAAACAAAATCACAGGCTATTATTATTCCAACAGAAAGAGATGTAGGAAAATATGTATCATATGTGCCAGGATATAAAAAATATACAGCAGAACAAAAATCAACAAACTGGACAAAAGATCAAAGTTTTTCAGGAAACAACCTTTGCTTTAATGGTAAATGGAGAATCTGGAGTGTAGATGAAGATAATATTTTTCTAATTTCTGAGAAGGAGACTACTCAAAGCTTAGGATTAAAACGGCTATCAGGGATATAATAATGGAGTTACGCTAGCTGATACAATTTGTGCTTTATGTTGTAATAGTGCATATAGTGGAATAGAGGGAAGAAATTTAAAATTAGAAGATATAACCCCCTATATAAAAGTAGAAAACACTAATGATACTAATTATCCATTTACAAGCAAGTCACCTGGGACAACGCTTCAACCTGCGATATGGTATCAACATGAACGCGAGACTTTAGAAGATGCTATAAATAACAGAAGTGTGGCTTATGAGTTAAGCTATGGAGCTTACGGAGCTGGTGAAATAGTAGGATATACAAATATAGTTATATATCAAAATGTGAATAAAGAAAGTTTAGAAGCATGGACTAATTCAAAATATTGCGAACTGGTTTTTCCAAGCTCTAAATCATCATATTATTTATCAACGAGATCCGTCTCAGGCTCATCAACACAAGTAAGTTTTGGATTACAATGTGTGGATAGAACATCCCAAAGAGATTGGATAAATGTATCATCGTTAGTTTACGCAACAGAAGACAACTATAGTTACTACGAAATATCTTTTAGAATGAGACCACTCATAAAAATTCCATTAACTTCTTGCAAGTTGACTAAAAGTACTACAATAGGTATGGATTATGATATAACTCCAAAATAATAATCAGAACACAACAAGGAGCAAATCTCTGTAATATAGAGAGGCTCTGTGTTGTGTTTTTAAAAATGAAAAAATCTGTTTATAGGATCTAAAAAATCCTATTTACCTATTGACATAACCAATCAAGCATTATATAATAATGAAGTTATAAAAGAAATTTAGGAAGGACTGAAACAAATTATGAGTATTAAAATTGAAAAAACAGAAAATGCAAATGAACTAAAACTTAGTTTTGAAATAGAAGCAGCTAAGTTTGATGAAGCAATAAATAAAGTATATAAGGAGAGTGCAAAATATTTTAATATACCAGGATTTAGAAAAGGAAAAGCACCTATGGCAATGGTAGAAAAAATGTATGGACCATCTATATTCTATGAAGATGCTTTTAATGAAGTAGTTCCAGAAGTATATGAAAAAGAGTTAAAAGAAAATAACATAGAAGCAGTTAGTAAACCAGACTTAGACATAGAACAAATGGAAAAAGGCAAAGACCTTAATTTCACAGCTATTGTCCAAATAAAACCAGAAGTAAAACTTGGAAAATATAAAGGTATACAAATTAAAAAGATAGAGTATAATGTATCTGACGAAGATATAAATCATGAACTAGGTCATATGGCAGAAAGAAACTCAAGAGTAGTAGCAGTAGAAGGAAGACCAGTAGAAAAAGGCGACATCACAGTTATAGATTTTGAAGGAACTGTTGATGGAGTTAAATTCGAAGGAGGAGCTGCTGAAGGTCATGAACTAGAAATAGGAAGTAACACATTCATACCAGGATTTGAAGACCAAATTATAGGAATGAATGTAGAAGAAGAAAAAGACATCAAAGTAAAATTCCCAGAGGATTACTTCTCAGAAGAACTAAAAGGCAAAGATGCAGTATTCAAAGTAAAACTACATGAAATCAAAAAGAAAGAATTACCAGAAATAAACGATGATTTTGCAAAAGATACAAGTGAGTTTGACACATTAGAAGAATTAAAGAATAGTATAAAAGAAAAACTAGAAGAAGAAAACAAATCAAGAGCAAAATACGAAACAGAAGAAGAACTAATAAAAGCAGTATGCAAAGAAGTAGAAATTGATATCCCATCAGGAATGATAGATACAGAACTAGACAACATGGTAAAAGAAGTAGAAACAAGACTTAGTTACCAAGGAATGAACATGGAAATGTATCTAAACATGATAGGCAAAACAATGGCAGATTTTAGAAAAGAAGGCGAAGACCAAGCAAAAGAAGCAGTGAAAACAAGACTAGTATTAGAACAAATAGTAAAAGAAGAAAAAATAGAACCAGCAGAAGAAAAGATAAATGAAAAGCTAGAAGAATTATCAAAAACATATGGCAAAAAAGCAGAAGAACTTAAAGAAAACGAATACTTTATGGAATACATAACAAAGACACTTGCACAAGAGCAAGTTATAAGCTTACTACTAGAAAATGCAAAAATAAAATAAATAATCATAGGAGGAAACATATGTTAAGTAATAGTTTAGTACCATACGTTATAGAACAAACCAATAAAGGAGAAAGATCATACGACATATTCTCAAGACTTTTAAAAGATAGAATAATATTCTTAGGAGAGCAAGTAGATGCAACTAGTGCAGGACTTGTAGTAGCACAACTACTATTCCTAGAATCAGAAGACCCAGACAAAGAAATATCATTATACATAAATAGCCCAGGAGGCTCTATAACAGATGGAATGGCTATTTACGACACAATGAATTATATAAAATGCCCAGTATCTACAATTTGTGTAGGTTTAGCAGCAAGTATGGGTTCAGTATTACTAGCAGCAGGAGAAAAAGGAAGAAGGTTTGCAACACCAAATTCAGAAGTCCTAATACACCAACCACTTATATCAGGAGGCTTGTCAGGTCAAACAACAGAAATAAAAATACATGCAGACCATATGGTAAGAACTAGAGAAAAACTTAATAAAATCCTTAGCGAAAGAACAGGAAAGCCACTAGATATAATAAACCAAGACACAGAAAGAGACAACTACATGACAGCTCAGCAAGCATTGGAATATGGATTAATAGATGGCATACTAGAAAAAAGAGCTTAAAAAGTTAGAACAAAAAGAGAATTAGATATTAGAATTTTCTAATATCTAATTTCTAATATCTAACATCTAGTCAAGGAGGAAGAAATGGCAAAGAATAGTAACAATAACAAAGAGAAAAAAAGTGCAAGATGCTCATTTTGTGGGAAAACACAAGAAAACGTTAGAAAAATAGTAGAAGGACCAGGAGTATACATTTGCGATGAATGTATAAATATTTGCAAAAGCATGGTAGAAGCAGATGGGTATGAAGAAGAAGAAATGGGATATACACTAAATGAAGAAGAAGAACTACCAAATCCAGCCCAAATCAAAAAAATATTAGACGAATATGTAATAGGTCAAGAAGTAGCCAAAAGAACATTATCAGTCGCAGTATACAACCATTATAAAAGAATAAACAATGAAGAAGAATCAAACGATATAGAAATACAAAAAAGTAATGTCCTATTATTAGGACCAACAGGTTCAGGAAAAACCTTACTAGCACAAACACTAGCAAAAATATTGAAAGTACCATTTTCCATAGCAGATGCAACAACCCTTACAGAAGCTGGATATGTAGGAGAAGACGTAGAAAATATTTTATTAAAACTAATTCAATCAGCAGATTATGACATAGAACTAGCAGAAAGAGGAATTGTATACATTGACGAAATAGACAAAATCACAAGAAAATCAGAAAATCCATCAATCACTAGAGATGTAAGCGGAGAAGGAGTGCAACAAGCACTACTAAAAATAATAGAAGGAACAACAGCATCAGTTCCACCACAAGGAGGAAGAAAACATCCACATCAAGAGTTATTACAAATAAACACTGCAAATATCTTATTTATATGTGGAGGAGCATTTGAAGGATTAGACAAAATCATAAACGACAGAGTTGGAAAAAAAGGAATAGGATTTTCAGCACAAATAGAAAGCAAAAAAGAAATAGACAAATACAAAGTATATGAGGAACTATTACCACAAGACCTACTTAAATTCGGACTAATTCCAGAATTTGTAGGAAGATTGCCAATAGTTACAACACTTAGAGAATTAGACAAAGAAGCACTTATAAAAATACTTACAGAACCCAAAAATGCACTAGTAAAACAATATAAAAAATTACTAGAATTTGATGATGTAGAACTAGAATTTACAGACGAAGCAATCTCAATAATAGTAGACAAAGCAATAGAAAGAAATACAGGAGCAAGAGGATTACGTTCAATAATAGAGGAAATAATGAGAGATATCATGTTTGATATACCATCAAATCCAAAAATAGAAAAATGCATAGTTACAAAAGAAACAGTACTAGAAGGGAAAGAACCAGACCTAATTATAAATGAAGAAAAAACAGAAAAAAGACACTTAACAAGAAGAAAAATAATGCCAGACAAGAAGGACAAACAAAAAGACAAAGAAACTGCATAAAAGGAGATGTAAAGTATGTATAAAAAAGTAGAACTACCAAACGGATTTGCAGGAAAAGAAAATGATATAAGGAATTTTTGGAAAGAAAAAGACATAATAAAAAAGAACTTTAGCATGAATAAAGGAGAAAGATATTTCACATTCTATGACGGACCACCAACAGCAAATGGAAAGCCACATGTAGGACATATTCTAACAAGAGTTATGAAAGATATCATACCAAGATATAAAGTCATGAAAGGCTATCAAGTAATAAGAAAAGCAGGATGGGATACACATGGTTTGCCAGTAGAACTTGAAATAGAGAAAAAACTTGGCATATCGGGGAAAGCACAAATTGAAGAATATGGAATAGAAAAATTCATTAAAGACTGTAAACAAAGCGTATTCACATACGTATCAATGTGGGAAGAAATGACAAACCAAATTGGATTTTGGGTAGACATGGATAACCCATATGTTACATACCACAACAACTATATAGAATCAGTATGGTGGGCATTAAGACAAATGTGGAATAAAGACCTTTTATATGAAGGTCATAAAGTAATGCCATATTGCCCAAGATGTGGTACAGCTTTATCATCACACGAAGTAGCACAAGGATATAAAGATGTAAATGACCTAACATGTACAGCAAAATTCGAAATAGAAGGAAGAGAAAATACATACATACTAGCATGGACAACTACACCATGGACTCTTCCATCAAACTTAGCATTATGCATAAATAAAGCTTACACATATGTAGAAGCAAAAGTAAATACAAGCGAAAACGAATGTATAAAGCCAAATGAGACATATATACTAGCAAAAGAACTTTGTAGCAAAATCTTAGGAGAAGACTATGAAATAATAAAAGAGTTCAAAGGAGAAGAACTACTAGGCACAAAATATAAGCAACTATTACCATTTGCAAAAATTGAAGGAAAAGCCTTTGAAGTAATTCATGGAGACTATGTAAGTCTAGAAGAAGGAACAGGAATAGTACATATAGCACCAGCATATGGAGAAGACGATAGTATTGTAGCAAAGGCAAATGGAATAACCTTTGTAAATCTAGTAGACAAAGAAGGAAAATTTGTAGAAGAAGTAACACCATGGGCAGGAAAATTTGTTAAAAAATGTGATGAAAACATAGTAAATTATTTAAAAGAAAATAATTTACTATTTAGCTCAGCAAGACACATGCACTCGTACCCACACTGTTGGAGATGTGACACGCCACTTCTATACTATCCAAAAGAGAGTTGGTTTGTTGCAATGTCAACACTACGAGATAAATTAGTAGAAAACAACAACAAAATACATTGGTATCCAGACACAATAAGAACAGGAAGATTTGGAAAATTTATAGAAAATGTTATAGACTGGGGTATCTCAAGAGACAGATATTGGGGAACACCATTGCCAATTTGGAAATGCGAATGTGGACACAAAGAATGTATTGGAAGTATAGAAGAACTTAAACAAAAGGGCATAAATGTTCCAGAAGGAATAGAACTACATAAGCCATACATAGACGAAGTACACCTAAAATGCGAAAAATGTGGAAAAGAAATGGAAAGAGCAAAAGAAGTTATAGACTGTTGGTTTGATTCAGGATCAATGCCATTTGCACAGCTACACTATCCATTTGAAAATAAAGAATTATTTGAAGCCAATTACCCAGCAAACTTCATATCAGAAGCAGTAGATCAAACAAGAGGATGGTTCTATACTTTACTTGCGATATCAACAGCAGTATTTGATAAAGCATCATTTGAAAACTGTATAGTTTTAGGACATGTCCTAGATAAAAAAGGCTTAAAGATGTCAAAATCAAAAGGAAACGTGGTTGATCCATTCGAAGTAATAGGAAAAGAAGGAGCAGATGCAACAAGATGGCACTTCTATACAGCAAGTAGCCCATGGCTCCCAACAAGATTTTCACTAGAAGATGTAGGAGATACATCAAGAAGATTTTTAGGTACACTATGGAATGTATACTCATTCTATGTGTTATATGCAAATATAGATAAGATAAATCCACTAGAACACAAAGATTTTAAATCAGAAAACATAATGGACAAATGGATAATATCAAAACTAAATACATTAATAGAAGAAGTAGACAAAGGCTTAAATGTATACGATATAACAGGCTCAGCACTTAAGATAGAAGAATTTGTTGATGAATTATCAAATTGGTATGTAAGACGTAACAGAAACAGATACTGGGGCAACGAACTTACTGAAGATAAGCTAGGAGCATTTGTTACGCTATATAGAGTATTAGTTACACTATCAAAAGTTATTGCACCATTCGTACCATTCATAGCAGAAGAAATTTATCAAAACTTAGTAATAAGCCTAGATAAAGAAGCGGAAGAAAGCGTACACCTATGCAAATGGCCAAAAGTAAATAAATTAGAAGTAGACAAAAATCTAGAAAAAGAAATGGACTTAAGCTATGAAATAGTAAAACTAGGAAGAAGTGCAAGAAACCTAAGCAATATCAAAAATAGACAACCACTATCAAGTATGCTAATTTCACTAGAAACACTTCCAGAATACTATGGAGACATAATAAAAGACGAACTAAATGTAAAAAAAGTAGAATTAGGAGCAGACCTATCAAAATACGTAAACTTTGAAATCCTACCAAATTTACCAGTTCTAGGAAAAACATACGGAAAACTAATTCCAAGCATAAAAGCAGAAATAGCAAAATGCAATCAAATGGAATTAGCAACAAAAACAAAAAATGGCGAAACCTATAAAATCAAAGTAGGCGAAGAAACAATAGAACTAAACGAAGAAAACCTATTAGTAACAATGAAAGGAAAAGAAGGTTTTGCGTTTGCAGGTTCAGGAACAGTAGGAGTAGTACTAGACACAGAAGTAACAGAAGAACTAAAAAAAGAAGGATATGTAAGAGAAATAATATCAAAAGTACAAAACCTCAGAAAAGAAAGCGGATTTGAAGTATTAGATAGAATATACCTATACATATCAGGAAACAAAATGTTAGAAGAAATAGTACTAGAAAACAAAGAATTCATAAAAAAAGAAACACTGACCCTAGACCTAATAATAAAAGAAACCACAAATTCAAATGCAGAATTTAACATCAATGGAGAAAAGCTAAACATAGAAGTAGAGGTTGCAAAATAAGATTAATTAAAAAATACAAAAAAGTAAAGTTTTTGATACAACGAAAAAACTTTACTTTTTGTTAAAAATTTGATATAATATAAATATAATAACCCACAAACAAAGTGGGATATAGGAGGTTACCATATGATAAAGGCACAAGAGGCACGGAGAATAACAGAAACAGCAATTCTTACGAAAGATATGGAGGAGATTGGAGAGCTAATTCAAAAGGTAGCAAAAGAACGCAAAAGGGAGTTACCGCTTGGTAGACATCTCGAAGACATTACGCGGAGAACGCTGGAGGACAATGGGTTCTTCGTGGATTTTGATGCAAACAACAATGACATAATCAAATGGTAAATCCGTTCGTAGAATTTACGGACAATAAGCAAAGTGGGAGCTAAGAAATTGACTCCCACTTTGCTTATCTTTTTTATATAAAATAGGTATATAAATCGTTCTATAACAGCAAAAATCCTCATAGAATTAAAAAAAGGACAAAATTCTAAAGGAGGAATTAACTTGGAAAAAATAAGATACTTTGACCATGCTGCAACCACATATGTAAAAGACGAAGTTTTAAGAGTAATGCTACCATATTTTGGATTAAACTATGGCAATCCATCTTCAATATATAGTATTGGAAGACAAAATAAAAGAGCCATAGACTATGCGAGAGAACAAGTTGCAAGAGCAATAGGTGCGAGCCCAAAAGAGATATATTTTACAAGTTGTGGCAGTGAAAGTGATAATTTGGCAATAAAGGGTACTTGCTATGCAAATAAATATAGAGGAAACCACATAATCACAACTAAAATAGAACATCACGCAGTATTAAACTCATGTGCTACACTAGAAAGACAAGGATTTGAAGTAACATACCTTGGGATAGATAAAGTGCGGAAAGATAAATTTAGAAGAATTAGAAAATGCTATAAGAAAAGATACAATTTTAATTAGTATAATGACAGCTAATAATGAAATAGGTGTAATTCAAGATATAGATAAAATTGCAGAAATAGCTAAGAGGCATAATATATATTTCCATACAGATGCTGTGCAAGCAATTGGTAACTTGAGAATAGATGTAAAAAAACAGCAAATAGATATGCTAAGCATGTCAGCACATAAATTTTATGGACCAAAAGGAATACGGAGCTTTATACGTAAGACAAGGGGTTTCATTCGAAAAAATTCAAGATGGGGGGCACCAGGAGAGAAATAAAAGAGGTGGAACAGAGAATGTAGCTGAGATAGTTGGATTTCGGAGAAGCAATAGAGCTTGCATATAAGAATATAGATACTTATAATGAGAAACTTCAGTCTTTGAGAGAGTATTATATGCAGAGTGTTGAAAAGAGAATAGCAGATATACGAATAAATGGAGACAGAGTAGATAGGTTAGCAGGGAACGCTAATGTATCTTTTAAAGGAGTAGATGGTGGAGCGTTACTTTTGAAGCTTGATCAATTGCGGTATTTGTACATCTGCTGGGTCAGCCTGCAATTCTGGGGAGAGTGAGCCTTCACATGTGTTGGTTGCTCTTGGTGTTCCAATGGAATATATAAATGGTACGCTAAGGGTTAGTTTTGGTGAGTGTAATACGAAGGAGGATGTGGATTTTTTATTGGATAATCTTGTGCGTATTGTTGGGGAGCTTCGTGGGTAATGTTGTTAGGGGGAGTGCTATAATTAACGGTATGCTACCTTTTGATAAGTTTTTTTAAAATTTGTTTCCTCCAAGGCATACGTGGGTCGCTTCCCCGCCTCAAAGGGCTGTCGTCAACGAAATTTTAAAAAAATTATCAAAACGCATACCTGCGAGTGAAAAGTCTAGAATAAGTTGTTATAATTCATATGTTATTTGATGATAACTGCACTAGCCGTTTTTGATAAATATATTGCTCAAACAGGTAGGCGGAAATTTATTACTAACTTAGAACAAACGGTCAGAAAGCTAAATTTTAATTGACAGTCTCTGTGATATATGATAATCTAGTATTATAAACTAGGTCAAGAGGAGTAAAAAATAAATGAAAAAAGTATTAATTTATGATGTAAAAGAATTTAGGAGTATTAAAGAAATATTTGAGAATTCTGCTGAGGAGTTTGGAGAGAGAGACGCTTTTGTAATTAAACATAAGGATGGCAAGAAAGTTAGTTATGAAAATATTACATATGAAAAGTTACTAAGGGAGATTAATTCTTTAGGAACAGCTTTAATTGATGCAGGATATAAAGATAAAAAAATTGCAATTATAGGAAAAAATAGATATGAATGGGTGCTTGCATTTGCAGCTATTCTAGGAGGAGTTGGTACAGCTGTACCTCTAGATAAAGGACTACCAGAAGATGAAATTGAGATGTCTCTTAAAAAATCTAAAGCAGAAGTTATTTTTTGCGAAGCTACATACCTAGATACAGTTAAAAATATTATGCTAAAAGAAGAAACATCTTTGAAGAAAATTATTTGCATGGATGTATTAGATAGAACTTCTAATATCAGAGAATTTATTGAAAAAGGTGAAGAGCTTATTGAAGAAGGGGATAGAAGATTTATAGATGCAGAGATAGATTTAGATGAGGTTGCATCAATAGTATTTACATCAGGAACAACTGCACTTTCAAAAGCAGTAATGCTAACACAAAGAAATATAATAAGCAACATAAACAGTATGAACAAAGTAGAAAGGATGTATGAAACAGATACTAATATAGCTTTTTTACCATTCCATCATACATTTGGTTCAACAGGAATACTATTATTTTTATCAAAAGGTGCAAGAAATGTATTTTGTGATGGTCTAAGACATGTACAAGAAAATTTAAAAGAATACAAGGTTACAGTTTTTGTATGTGTACCACTTTTACTAGAAGCTATGCATAAAAAAATTGAAGCAGGAGTAGAGAAAAAGGGAAAAACAAAACTAATCAAATTTGCAAAATCCTTGAGTAAGGCTTTGCTAAAAATAGGAATAGATGTAAGAAGAAAGCTATTTAAAGAAATACTATACGAATTTGGAGGAGAATTAAGATTTATAGTATGTGGAGCATCTCCATTAGATAAAAAAGTAGCAGAAGCTTTTAATAATTTTGGTATATTAACAATTCAAGGCTATGGACTTACTGAGACTTCACCAGTACTTGCAGCAGAGAGTATAAATGCAATCAAATATGGTTCAGTAGGTTATCCATTACCAAATGTGGAAATAGAAATATCAGAGTCAAATGAAGAAGGCATAGGAGAAATAATTGCAAAAGGTCCAAATGTAATGCTAGGCTATTATGAAGATGAAGAAGCAACAAAAGAGGTATTAATAGATGGCTGGTATCATACAGGAGACTTAGGGTATAAAGATAAAGATGGAGTAATTTTCATAACAGGTAGAAAAAAGAATGTAATAGTTCTTAAAAATGGCAAAAATGTATATCCAGAAGAGATAGAAGTATTAGTAAATAACTTACCATATGTAGCAGAAAGTATGGTATATGGAGAACCAAAAGATGATGACTTGCTAGTATCAGTCAAAATAGTATACGATAAGGACTATGTAAAAGAAAAATACGGAGATTTATCAGAAGACGAATTAAGAGATATAATTTGGCAAGACATAAAACAAATAAACACAAAACTACCAAAATACAAATATATGAAAAAACTAATAATAACCGACGAACCAATGATAAAAACAACAACACAAAAAGTAAAAAGAAATGCAGAAATGAACAAAATGAAAGAAGGCAATTAAAACTTGTGTTTAAGATTGAGTTGGGCAATGAAAGTAAATAATATAAAAAATAAAATAATCACTCGGGGCGTCACTCATTATAGGCGTTCTAAGTATTTTTGACGGCACCCTTCCACAGGTATGTGAACTCTTTCCGTAAAAAATACTAAGAACGCCTAATTCTTCGTTCCTACATTCGCGATTATTTTATTTTTTATATTATTTACTTTCATTGCCATTGAAGTTTGGTTTTTTATTGTAAATTTTTTGTGCCCACAAAAACAAGAAAGCGCATTAAAAGCCAGATTCCGTAAAAATAAAAGAAAAAATATCCTTTTTTCTCAAAAAAAACTATTGCAAAAGTTTTAATTTATTGTTATTATATATGTAAGAAAAATGCGAGCAAAAAAATGGGGAGTAAAAATGATAGAATTTAGAAATGTAAGTAAAGTATATTCCACAGGTACTGAAGCTGTAAACAATGCAAATTTTACCATAGATAAAGGCGAATTTGCATTTTTAGTTGGAAGTTCAGGCTCAGGAAAATCAACATTGATAAAATTAATATTAAAAGAAGAAGAAGCGACATCAGGAACAATAATAATAAATGGCAAAGATACAACATACCTAAAAAGAAGTAGAGTACCATACCTTAGAAGAAGCATGGGAATAGTATTCCAAGATTTCAGACTATTGCCAGACAAAACAGTATATGACAATGTAGCATACGCAATGTACATAGTAAGAGCAACCCAAAGACATATAAGAAGACAAGTCCCAATGGTACTATCCCTAGTAGGATTAAGTGGGAAAGCAAAAATGTATCCAAACGAACTATCACGGAGGAGAACAACAAAGAGTTGCATTAGCACGTGCTTTAGTAAACAATCCATC
Organism: Clostridia bacterium; assembly: GCA_022791835.1. Classification (GTDB taxonomy): domain Bacteria; phylum Bacillota; class Clostridia; order TANB77; family CAG-508; genus JAAWPK01. The sequence goes on from JAAVZW010000031.1 coordinate 13,707, forward strand.
AATGCTAATTGCGGACGAGCCTACAGGAAACTTAGACCCAGAAACAGCATGGGAAATAATGAATTTGCTCAACGAAATAAACATGAGAGGCACAACTGTAATAGTAGCAACACACGCAAAAGACATAGTAGACAAAATGAAAAAAAGAGTTATACACATAGAAAAAGGCAACATAGTAAGAGATGATAAAAAGGGTGGTTATGACGGTGAGATATAATATTTTTAGTTATTTAGTAGGAGAAGGATTTAAAAACACACTAAAAAATAAAAAATCAACAAGTGCAGCATTAACAATAATGTGCATGTCAATGTTTATGTTTGGAATATTCTTTCTATTAGGTCAAAACATAAACTATGTAATGGAGCAAGTCGAAGGAGAACAAGGATTTAAAGTAATATTAGAATTAGATGCAACAGACCAAGAAGTGCAAGAAATAGAATCAGAAATAAGACAAATAGAAGGAACAAACACAATACAATTCATATCAAGAGAAGAAGGATATAGCCAAACAAAACAAGATTTAAAAGATGCAGGAGACACACTACCAGAAGGATATGTAGAATATTTTCCAGATTCATTCTTAGTAACACTTACAGATCTAGAATTAAACTCGAGTGTGCAAGAAAAAATCTTGAAAATAGATAAAGTAGAAGAAATTCAAAGTAGTGATGAAACAATTACAGCATTAATGAATATAACAAAAGGAATAAGGTGGGTAACATTAGGAATATTGATAATATTAATATTTATATCAATATTTATAATAACAAATACAATAAAACTCACAGTACATGCTAGAAGAAAAGAAATTTCAATAATGAAATATGTAGGAGCAACAAATAGTTTCATAAGATGGCCATTTATAGTAGAAGGAATAATAATAGGATTAATATCAGCACTAATCACATTATTTATAGTAGGAGCAATATATAATTCAGCGACTAAAGGATTAGTACAAACAGACATATTTAAGACATTGAACTTAAAGTTATACACATTCTCAGACCTATTTAAGTTATTATGCATCACATATATAGCTTTAGGTGCAGGAATAGGAATAATTGGAAGCTCGATTTCAATGAGAAAGTATCTTGAAGTATAATAATTAGGAGGAGAATATTATGACAAGAAAAATAATATGTATAATATTAGCTATAATGTTAGTAATATTACCGGTTTTAACATCTCCAAAAGTAAGCATAGCAGCAACAGAATCGGAACTAAGAGAGAAGAATGACGAATTAAGACAAAATATTAAAGAAGCAGAAGCAAAAATGAAGGAACTAGAAAATAAATCAGAAGCAGCAAAATCAGAATTAGAAAGTTTAAATGACGAAATAGGAAAAAAAGAAGCTGAAGTTGAAAAAATTACAAATCAAGTAAATGAATTAACAGCTGAAGTAAATGAACTAAAAAAACAACTAGAAGAGGCTCAAGAAAAATATGATAAACAATATGATATGTTAGGGAAAAGACTAGCAGCACAATATAAAAAAGGAAAAACGACTTATCTAGATGTATTGCTAAGCTCAAGCTCAATATCAGATTTCATAACAAACTATAGAATGATAGAAAAATTAGCAGAAATAGATACTAAAATAATGCAAGAACTAGAAGAACAAAAAGTAATAATAGACACATCAAAAAGAGAAACAGAAAAAAAGCAAAAAGAAGCAGAATCAAAACAAGCAGAGCTAAAACTAGAACAACTTGCTTTATCAAACAAAATATCAAATAAAAATAAATACATAAATCAACTAAATGAAGAAGAAAAAGCAACACAAAAAGAAATAGATAACTTTAACAAACAAATAAAACAAAATGATAGTGCTATACAAGAAATAGTTAGACAAAATGCCATGAATTCAGGAGGATTTAAGTATACAGGAGGAGCAATAGAATGGCCAGTGCCATCATCACATAGAATAACATCTGGATATGGATACAGAGGATCAGGAGCAACAGGAGGAGTTGGAACAGCAAATCATAACGGATATGATATAGGAGCACCACACTATTCAAGCATAGTAGCTGCTGAAACAGGAAAAGTAATAAAAGTAGTATCAGGATGTACACATGATTATCCAAAAACATTTAGCACAAGATGCTATTGTGGTGGAGGATATGGCAATTATCTAATGATTAGTCATGGTGGATTAACAACACTATATGGACATGTAGCAAAAATAAATGTAAGTGTTGGACAAACAGTAGCTAGAGGACAAAAAATAGCAGAAGTAGGATCAGCAGGATGGTCAACAGGATATCATTTACACTTTAGCGTTTTAAATGCAAATGGTGCATATGTAGACCCAGGAAATTACTTTAAGTAAAAAATACTAAATAATAAATTCACTTAAAGACAAAATCTTTAAGTGAATTTAAAATATTGTAATGATATAGACTTTATAAAATAGAATATAAAAGAAAGTAAAACAAGAAAAGAGGTTCTTATGGGAGAAGAGAAAAAAAGACAAAAGATATACAGAACAGTGATGCTAATCATAGTAGTTGCACTAATTACATTTATAGCAACAACAGCACTTCTTTATAATGGCACAATAAGATATATAGTACCAGCAAACAAACCAAACACAGGTGCAACAAAAAAATTAGATGAACTATTAGGAACAGTATCACAGCTGTTACAAGAAAAATATGTAGGAGAAATAAACCAAGAAGAACTAATAGATGGAGCATTAAAAGGACTAACAGATTCATTAGGAGACAGATACACGACATATTATACAAAAGAAGAACTAGAAGATTTTACAGCGGAGACATTAGGAAATTTTGTAGGCATAGGAGTATATATGCAGGCAAACTTTGAAACAGATGAAGTAGAGATTATAAGACCAATAAAAGATTCGCCAGCAGAAAAAGCGGGTATTAAGCCAGGAGATAAAATAATAAAAGTAAATGGAATAGGATATGAAGCAAGAGAATTAGAAAAACTCTCAAGTAGTATAAAAGGAGAAGAGGGAACAGAGGTAATACTAACCTTGCAAAGAGGAGAGGAAATGTTTGACGTAAAGATTGTAAGATCAAAAGTGCACATGAATTATGTATCAAGTGAAATATTAGAAGACAATATAGGATATATAATGCTTGCAGGCTTTGACGAAGGATGCTGTGATGATTTTAAGAAAGAATACAATGAACTAGTGAGCAAAGGAATAAAATCGCTTATAATCGATTTAAGAGGTAATGGAGGAGGACTGGTATCAGAAGCAACAGATATGGCAGATTTAATATGTGACAAAGGTCAAACAACGCTAGTTACAGTAGATAAAGATGGAAAAGAAGAAATAACAAAAGCAGAAAAAGACCCAGAAATAAAAATACCTGTAGTAGTATTAACAGATGGTGCAACAGCAAGTGCATCAGAAATACTAGTAGCAGCACTAAAAGAAAATGGAAAAGGAACAATAGTAGGAGATAAAACTTTTGGAAAAGGAGTAATTCAAGAATTAATTCCCTTACCAAATGGAGGAGCCTTAAAAGTAACAGCAGCAGAATACTATACACCAAACAAAAACGAAATAAACAAAGTAGGGATAGCACCAGACTATGAAGTAAAATACGATATGGCAAACGAAGAAAAAGACGAACAACTAGACAAAGCAATAGAAGTGATAAAGGAAAAAATGAAATAAAAAATAACTGAGTCGATTGCATTTGCAATCGACTCAAATAGGTATAACTAAAGCCTTAGTAAATAGATGCTATCTTATGTTTTAGGCATCGTCCTAAAGTTTTCATTGTAGATGCTAATAGTAGATCCTTCAAACTGCTTTCTGCGTCTGAATCTTGAAGGTGTTTTAACCAAATAGAGAGAGCTCTTAGAGGCACGAGGACAAATAGGTCTTTTTGCAAAGTCCATATTGGCAGGAATGTAGTTTCCCTTCATAATTATTTCCTCCATACAAAAAATAACAAAGGTACATCTATTAAAAAGGCTCTAACTAAAGAGCCTATAACACTAACAATTAGCAGTTTAGCTAATTTATGATATTATATAATATATATTAAGAAATTTCAATACATTTTCAAAATCAATGATTTTGAGCATTTTTTGCCTAAAATTTTTGACCAATTAAAAAAGCTGAGATGAGAATACTTTTCAGGTATTCCACCCCAACTATTGACATTGAACCCAAAAAAATAGCCCTCATAAAGAGAGCTATTTTGGCGTGAATGAGAGGATTTGAACCTCCAACTTCTCGCTTGGCAAGCGAGCGTTCTTCCAGAGGCAATTCTTGCAATCAGGGTACTAAGGCAAAAGTGTGCACCCTTCTGGCTTGGTCTTTCCTGAATTTGGATAGTGCCTTATATTGTTGAACTACATTCACAAACTAAAATGTACCGTAGTACATATGGTGCCTTGAACTGGAATCGAACCAGTGACACAAGGATTTTCAGTCCTTTGCTCTACCAACTGAGCTATCAAGGCATAAATGTGTTTAAATAAAAAAATGGCGACCTGGAACGGGCTCGAACCGTCGACCTCTAGCGTGACAGGCTAGCGTTCTAACCAACTGAACTACCAGGCCGTTTAAAATAATGGTGGGCGCTATAGGGCTCGAACCTATGACCTCCTGCTTGTAAGGCAGATGCTCTCCCAGCTGAGCTAAGCGCCCATTATTTCCTTTCGGCAAGAATTAGTATACTAAAAATATTTGCAATTGTCAATACTTATTTTAAAAAAAGTTAAAAAATTTTAAATAGTATTGTGTATTTACATAAAATATGATAAAATACTTATGTTGTTCACAAATTGTGAATAATAGTATGCCAAATCTCAAAAAACTTTAGGAGGTATGAAAATGGCAAAGGAAGTGGCACGGAAACAGATAAGAGGAAAAGAATACTCGATACCAAAGTGGAGTCTCGCTGAAAGCAAAGACGAAGCTATCGAAGCGTGTAAGGCACGTGTTGATGCAGGAGCTAAGTGCTTTTGCAAGCAGTTCTGTCGTTGCAGGGTCTGCCAACGCAGAAATAGGGAGAGAGGTTTAACTACGTGTGGACCAGAGCAGGTAATCTTAGAAGGCGGATGTGAACTTGGCTGTAATCAGTGCTCGAATTGCGAACCTTGTTGGTAAGCAAATAAAAAAAGAGGAAACTTGGGGAACTGAGTTTCCTCTTTAAAAAATAAAATATAGGGCTGTCAATCACTTTTGAAAATGTCTTAAAAATTTTAAAACATAAGCCCTAAAAATTTAGTTTTTAGGGCTAAATTTTAGGAAACTTTTTCGAATTCGGATTGTAAAAGAAAAAGTTGTTTTTCAACAAATTTTTCAAAAGC
>JAAVZW010000032.1 GCA_022791835.1 Clostridia bacterium
GTCGCGGATGGCTCACCAATGGCCCGTTGGTCAAGCGGTTAAGACACCGCCCTTTCACGGCGGAGACATGGGTTCGATTCCCGTACGGGTCACCAATGCCACTCTAGCTCAGTTGGTAGAGCAACGCACTTGTAATGCGTAGGTCACCCGTTCGAATCGGGTGAGTGGCTCCATAAAGGTCAAGAGTTTTGCTGTGACAGCTTAATTCTTGGCTTTCAGTTTATATAGCGACTTATAGTCAAAAATCATAACAATCTTAAGGTATCTATAATTATTATTTCGCCAAATTTTCAATTATAAAACAGAAATAAAATTATAACGAATTTAAAATTTAGAAAAAATAAAAACCAAGATATAATAAATAGCAGAAGGAGGAAAGAAATGCAAGAAGTTGCAGTAATTACAGGGGCGTCTCGAGGGATTGGGCGTGCTTGTGCAATAGAATTGGCTAAGAAAAATGTAAAAGTAATTGCAAATTATAATAAATCAAAAGAAAAAGCAGAAGAATTAAAAAGAGAACTTGCAGAGCAAGGAATTGAGATAGATATTTTTAAATGTGATGTAAGCAAAAGAGAAGAAGTAAAAGAAATGATAAACTTTGTTTTAAACAAATATGGAAAAATAGATATTTTGATAAATAATGCAGGAATAGCACAAGAAAAGTTATTTACAGATTTAACAGATGAAGACATAGACAAGATGATAGATGTGAACTTAAAATCAGTTTTTTACGTAACACAAGAAACAATTAAGGATATGATACATAGGCAAGAAGGTTGTATAATTAATATATCATCAGTATGGGGAATAACAGGAGGGTCATGTGAGGTACATTATTCTGCTACTAAAGCGGGAATCATAGGAATGACAAAAGCTTTAGCAAAAGAAGTAGGACTATCCAATATAAGAGTAAATGCAATTGCACCAGGAGCTATTGATACTGATATGAATAAAAATTTAAATCAATTAGAGATAGAAGACTTAGAAAAAGAAATTCCATTAAAAAGAATGGGAACACCAAAAGACATTGCAAATGCAGTATATATGTTAATTAGAAATCCATATATAACAGGACAAGTAATAAAAGTTGATGGAGGATGGATTGATTAAAATTATGTAAAACTGTTTACATTTTAACATAATTACAATATAATAATATAAGGAACAAAATAAAAAGAAAGAATGAAGAAGGAGGAAAATAAATGAACGAAAAACTAAAATGCATATTAGCATACATATTTAGCTGGGTAGGAGGAATTGTAATATTATTTGGTTTTAAAGATAATGACCCAAAAACAGACTTTCATGCAGCACAATCAATAGTTATAGGAGTAGGATATATGATAATAAATATGGCATATAATTTTACACCGATATATATACCATTCTTTAGCATAGCATTATCAGTACTATATATACTTTGCTTAGTGTTTGGAATAATAAAAGCATGTAATGAAGACGACCCAGAACTTCCAATAGTTGGAGGACTTACAAAAACATTATTTGCAAAAAAATTAAATGGATAAAATCAAACAAAAAAGCAGTTGATAAAAACTGCTTTTTAATATTTATTATTCGTCAGTATTGTTAACTTTACGTTTATAATTACCAGAAATAAGTTTAGGTAAATAAGTAATAATTTTATAAACAGCAAGCCTAATTTTTTTACTCCAAATATAAGCACGTCTTAAACCTGGTTTTGCATCTAAACCTACTTCATCTTGTAAAACTAGTGCAGTAGGTAAATCTTCAATTGCAAAAGAATAATTTTGACCATCATTATTATCCCAAGTATCATTTCCATCATTAAAACAGAAATGGAAAGAAGGCGAATCATCTAAAGTAATTTCTGCTTGGAAACCAAGGTCAGTTTTTTCCATTTGGATATCATTTAAATTATCCCAACTATCACCAAAACCATAATGTATAGTTACATTCTCAGCCTTGTCTTGAAATAATTTCCCAGTGTAAGATATCTTTACAGTTGTGTTAGCAACTAGTTTGTCAGTATTAAAAAATATATTTTTAGTTAATTCCATTATTTTTCTCCTATATTTTATCTTTTGATGAATATATTATAATATTAAATAAAATATTATTCAAGCTTTTTTTACAAAAAAACTATTTATTTTTATAGACTTTACCAATTATACAAAAATTATCTTCGTCTGAAACCTTGATTTCATCAATTTCTTTGTTATCTGCTTTCAAAGAAATTTTGCCTTTCTTCGAGAAAAATTTTCTAATAATAATGTTATTGTTAAGTTCAAACATACCATAATCTTTAGAAGAAAGTGGAGTATTAAGTTCAACAAAAACATAACTATTCTTTTCGAAAGTAGGTTCCATAGAATTATCAGGTACTTTAATAGCGATAGCAGAACCAGGTACCTTAGGTGGACAATCAATGAATCCTCCAAGTTTGTCAACAGCTAAAACTTTGTTATAAGAAATACAATCTATTGCATTGTAAGCAGATTGCTCCTCACTTAATTCTTTATCATAAGTAAACATGAGTGGTTGGTAAGGAATATTTAAAGCCTTACAAATTGACTTTAGAGCTTTGTGACTTGGATTTCTTTCGCCCTTTTCAATATGAGTTAAGTGTCCAATGTTGATGTCGGTTACCTTAGCAAGGTCAGTTTTTGTCATTCCCTTATCTTTTCTTGCCTTTGCAAGCATATCGCCTATCATAAAATATTACCTCTTTCTATATAATTTGATATTATTATACAAAAAAATATAGAGTTTGTCTAGCAGTAAATATGAAAAAATTGAAATTTAATAAAACAAATTCAAATATTATAACGCATAAATTAAAATATGTTTAAATAATATTGTAAATAAAGAGAATGTGTGCTAAGATGTTAGTATATACGAAATGAAAATAGAAATGGAGAAAAACATGAGAAGAAGAAAAAATAGAAAAGCAATACCTTTAATTTATTTAAGTATAGTTATAGTTGTAGCACTTTTATTTTCAACAATATTCGCACTAATATATTCAACAAATTCAAATATAATAAATAATGTAAAAATAAACAATATTAAAGTTTCAGGATTAAGTAAAAGTGAGGCAGAGCAAAAGTTTGAAAGTATTTTAAATAATATAACAGAAAAAGCAGTTGTTTTAAAACATGGAAATTATGAAAAAACTTTTACACTCAAACAAATGGAATTAGAAACTAATATCATGGACAAAATTTATCAAGCATGTACAATAGGTAGAGACAAAAATATAATAGCAAACAATTATAAAATTCTATCAGTATTAATAAACGGACAAAACTTAGAATTAGATTTTAAATATAATGAAGAAATAATGCAAAGCATATTTAGTAATCTAGATGCTGAATGGGAAGAAAAATTTATAGATAACAGTTATTACATAGATGGAGAAAACTTAGTAATAGTAAGAGGAAAGTCAGGAAATATAATAGATACAGATACATTAAGAGAAAATATAGACCAATTAGTTAGAGAGAAGATAGAAGGAAAACACCCAATAGAAATAGAAATACCAGTCATTACAAAAACACCAGAAGAAATAGACCTAGAAAAAATACAAAAAGAGATTTATAAAGAGCCAAAAGATGCTTCATATAATGAAAAAGAAGGAAAACTATCAATACATGCAGATGGAGTAGATTTTGGAATAAGTATAGAAGAAGCAAAACAAATAATAGCAGAAGCAAAAGAAGAATATACTATTCCATTAAAAATAACAAAACCAGCAATAACAACAAGTATGCTTGGAGAAGATGCTTTCCCAGATGTACTTGCAAGCTTTTCAACACGATATGATGCAAGCAATATAAGTAGAGCAACAAATATAGACTTAGCATCAAAAGCAATAGACGGAACCATACTAATGCCAGGAGAAAGATTTTCATTTAATGCAATAGTAGGACCGACAACTAAGGCAAAAGGATATAAACCAGCAGGGGCATATGCAGGAGGAAGATTAGTAGAAGACTATGGTGGAGGAATATGCCAAGTATCAAGTACAATCTATGATACAGCACTATATGCTGACCTACAAATAGTAGAAAGATACAATCACTCATCAGTTGTATCATATTTAGACTCAGGGTTAGATGCAACAATTACTTATGGTTCAAGAGACTTGAAGTTTGCAAACTCTAAGAAATATGCAATAAGAATAGGAATAAAAGCTACAAATGGTATATTAGAAGTAGAAATAAAAGGAATAAAAGAAGGAAATGAGCCAGAAATAGAACTAGTTAGTGAAACAAAAGAGATAATACCATGTGATACAAAATACATCTATGATAGTTCACTTGCAGAAGGTCAAGAAGTAGTAGAAACAGGAGGTGCAAACGGAGCCAAGAGTATAGCATATAAAATAGTCAAGAAAAAAGGAATAGTACAATCAAAAACAGTATTATCAGAAGATAGTTATAATCCAATGGTAAGAATAATAAAAACAGGTAGTAAAGAAAAAGTAAATAAGTAAAAAAGAAAGGAATAAATATGGAAAAAGAAAATGTATTAAACAGAAGTATAAGAGATTACTCAAAAACAATGGAAGCATTTCAAATAATACTAATAGGAATAGGGGCATTGTTAGTACCAACATTCTTAGCAAAACTGTTAAATATAGCTTTTGGAGCAAATAGTATTATAGCATCAAATTCGCAAATAATAGTAGGAAGCATAGTAAATACAGTACTTATAGTAACAGCAATAAATATAAAAGGATGGAAGAAAATAGTAGGAATAATCACATTACCAAGTATATCAGCAATACTTGGAGGATATGTATTTAAAACAGCCTCAGTGTATATGTGTTATATGATACCAGCAATTTGGTTAGGAAATTTTGCTTTAGTATATTTATATAAAAAACTACTATTAGAAAAGCAAAAGAATTATTTCTTAAGTGGAATAACTGGAATAATAGTAAAAGTTGCAATAATATATTTAAGTTTTAGTGCAATAAACATATTTGGAATATTTCCACAAAAGCTAGTTCAAAACTTACAAACAGCAATGGGACTAACACAGGCAGTAACAGCAACAGTTGGAATGATAGTAGCGTATACAGTATATATTGCAAATAAGGAAAAAGTAAAATAAAATTACAGCTTTAGCAAATAATGATAGAAGTAGAGTTTATTATTCAAGATTATATATTAGGTAAGGGAAGTTATAAAGTAAAAATGAACCAAAATTTTTTGGTTCATTTTTACTTTATTTGGTGGGCAATCGGGGGGTCGAACCCCGGACCTTCTGATTAAGAGTCAGCTGCTCTACCAACTGAGCTAATCACCCATATAAAAAAATGTAAGTATGCGTATATAGACAAATTGAAATATTTCAAAATTTTAATAATTTCATCATAATTCCAAACATCAGAAAGTAATTAAAAATTACCATTTCTAACAACTAAACTAGTGCAGATTACTTAAATGCTATTATAATACCAATTTAAGCCTTTGTCAAGAGCAAAATAGGCAAAACTAAAACATATCTTTTTTTCTAAGCCACCATGCTACAAACAAAGTTAATAGTACTGATACAGTTACAATAAGGAAAAATCCAATATTACTATGTTCAAAAGGTAGGTTTACATTCATACCCCAAAAACTAGAAATCATAGTAGGAACAGCAATAACAAGAGTTATAGAAGTCAAGAACTTCATAACAACATTTAGATTGTTAGAAATTAAAGAAGCATATACATCCATAGTACCATTTAAAATATCACTATAAATCTTGCCCATTTCAATAGCTTGTTTATTTTCAATAATAGCATCTTCCAATAAATCTTCATCTTCATCGTAAAGCTTGATAATTTTACCCTTCATAGTCTTTTCCATAACTACTTCATTAGATTTTAAAGAAGTAGAAAAATACACCAAGCTCTTTTCTAAGTTAAGCATTCTCAAGAGTTCTTTATTTCTCAAAGAATCCTTAAGTTTATTCTCAGTAGATTCAGTATCTTTATTAATCTGTTTAAGATAAGCTAAAAACAAAGAAGCATTAGAAAAGAGAATTTGCAAAAGAAATCTACTTTTTTTATAAGTTGCAAAATTTTTAGGCATTTTTTTCTCAAAATCCTCAATAACCTTATTTTTTCTTAAACAAACAGTAATGAAAAAATCATCTCTAACAACAATCATACCAAGAGGAAGAGTACTATAAATAACAGAATCATCATTTTTTTCGATAATAGGAATATCTACAACAAAAAGTATAGTATTATCTTCTTCCTCTTGGTCAATTCTAGCTTTTTCTTCTAAGTCCAAAGAATAACGAATAAAGTCTTCTTGAATATTAATACTAGAACAAACCTCTTCAATCTCATCATTAGATGGATTCACAAGATTAATCCAAGAACCTTTCTTAAATTCTTTAATTTCACTTGTTTCGCCAGTTTGCATATCTGTATTATAAATCTTAAGCATACTTTATTCACCTATCCTCTCTAAAAAGATCATATACATATTTTACACCGATGATACAATTTAGTCAAGGATATTAGTACTATAATTTATCAACTACAGTACATATGACTTGTTTTACAGTAGGTCTATTTTCAATATAAAAACCAAAATATTCTTGTAAGATATGGATATCACATTCACAATACATAGTTTCAGTACACTTTGTCATACTACTTTTGATATTGTTAACAGACTTACCATATTTTTTAGCAACAAGCGGGTAGACTTTAGTTTGTAAACTATCTACTATTCTAGTTTGACTAAACAAAATATAAGAAATTGTATCTGCTAGATAATTAGTACCTTTATATTTTAGATTATAACCAATAGTAGTAAGCTCATTTAAAACGAGAGCTCTAATAGAAGGCAAATCATTGTATAATGCCAACCTTTCTAAAATCTTTAAATTTCTTGGACTAATCATTTTCTTATTAGCCACATAAGAAAGAAAAATAATTTTTTTCTTATAAAGTTTGAAAAAACTTGAGTTGCTTGCATCAGGAATGCTACTATCAACAAATACTATTCTAAAATCAGAGGAATTAAGTAGTCCCATTATATTAGAATAGTTAGTAATAATGTTAGAAATTTTAATGTCTAAATTATTACTGTTTAGTTCGTTTAATAGAGCTTGAATAAAGTCAATGTTATTACTAATTACAAGTGCGTTTACCATTTAAAAAATCCTCCTTAAAAAAATCTTATATAACATAGAGTGTAAAACGAAAAGAAAATGTTGCAAAAATTTAAAAATTTTTTTGTTTTTTTTGTATTTTTTTGTAGAAAGGTAAGGGAATTGTTGCTATATATAGAAAAATTTGATTTAGAAGGTAAATAAAATGAACAGGAACTAATCTAGAAATAACAGAATTGTGCAAATGTAAAAATAGTTAGTTAATAAAAATAGAGTCTTGCATAGACTCCGTTTTTATTACTTAATTAATTCGATATTTTGATGAAATATTGTTAATATTAGTTTATTAGTATCAATAGAATTAAAATTTGCAATTAAGATATATTTTAGTTCATCAGAATTAGCAAGTGGGTGCAGATAATAATTGTATATCTGACCATTTATGTCGATTAAATTACCTTTCAC
>JAAVZW010000033.1 GCA_022791835.1 Clostridia bacterium
TCTACCTTTCTCATTTGTTCCTCCGTTTAAATTTAATGATTATTAATTATACCATTATGGAGAACAATTATTTCTTTGTTAAGACATTTTCTCAATTGAATTATTAAGATATTATCATAAATGAATCATATCCTCTTTAAAAAATAAAATATAGGGCTTGAAAATTAATTAATGTAATGATATATTAATTAAAGATAGGAGGAGTACGTATGAAAAAACAAACAAAGCTTATATTAATTATAGTAGGTTCAATAGTAGCATTATTACTTATAGCTACAATTGCTTTAATAATTGCATTAGCCAATAAAGAAGTTACGCCAATAACTGCAGAACAATTTAAAGAAGAAATGGAGAAAAGAGATTTTATGATTACAACTGCAACGACACAATTTGCAGAAACAGACTATGTAAAACAAGTATATATTGCAATTCCAAGCGATTATAGCTATCAAATAGAATTTTATGAATTTACAGAAGAAAAATATGCAATATCATTCTATAACAATAATAAAGATATATTTGAAAGGACAGCAGGTAGCGTAAAAGCAGAAAATGAAATTAATGTAAAAAATCATGGCAAATATGCAATATCTACAAATGGAAAATATAGTTCAGTAATAAGAGTAGGAAATACAGCAGTCTATATTAGCATAAATGATATGTACAAAGATAAAGTAAAAGAAATGATAAAAAGAATAGGATACTAAATAAATATATAGTCAAATTAAAATAAATTGCAGTATTAGACAAGGAAGTTTAATATTGCAATTTATTTTATATATTGTAGGAAAGCATATATGTAGAAAGGGATTGATGTACTAAGTTGTCTTTTATACTATTTTGTAACTTGCATATCTTTAATTTTATCAGCATCTTCTATGCTCAAAGTATTATATTTGACCATCGCATCTAGAACTTGCCTTTGCCTTTCTTCAGCAAGCTTCATATTAACTGTTGGAGCATAAGCAGAAGGAGCATTAGGTACTCCAGCTAAAAGGGTGGCTTGATATAAATCTAAATCAGCAGGAGCTTTCTCATAATATCCATACGCAGCATCATGAATATTGTAATATCCGTGTCCGAAATACATATTATTTATATAAATCTCTAAAATTTCATCCTTCTCATAAGTTTTTTCAAGCTCGAAAACAACAAAAAGCTCAGCAACCTTTCGAGTTAAAGTTTTTTCTTGTGTAAAGCATAAGTTTTTAGCAACTTGTTGAGTAATTGAGCTACCTCCGCCTTTCATTTTAAAAGAGAGAATATTATCAAGCATAGCACGAGAAGTAGCAATAATGTCTACGCCAAAATGAGAATAAAATCTGTGGTCCTCAATTGAAACGACAGCATCCTTGTAATACGAAGGAACTTCAGAAATACTAGTAAAGCTTTCATTAGATCTAATTTCAGAAATTCTATCTTCAAGGCTTTTTTCAGTAATAGATTCTTTATATAAAATATAACCATCAACTAAAAAATACGAAACAATAATAATACAAACAATTAAAATAAATAAAATAATTCTTCTAAAAATTTTCATAAATCCATCAATCCTTTATAACACAATGCTTTAACAAAACATATTAAATAATTTATAATAATTATATAGCAAAAATAAAAAAAAGAAAAGACTTCTTTCAACAAATTTTTCAAAAAATAGAAGGAAAAAAATTTTTTTTGACGAATAATAAAGTAGTACATAAAATAAAACAAAATGTACAAATCATATAACAATATAATAAGGCGGTGAACAAACATGAAAATAACAGACGTACGTTTAAGAAAAGTAAACTCAGAGAACAGAATGAAAGCTGTTGCATCTGTAACTTTTGATAACGAATTCGTAATCCACGACATTAAAGTTATCGAAAGCCAAAATGGACTATTTATAGCTATGCCTAGCAGAAAAACTCCAAACGGAGAATTCAAAGATATAGCTCATCCAATCAATGCTGAAACTAGAGAAAAAATTCAAAGCGCAATACTAGAAGCTTATGAATCTCCAGACGCAGAAGAATCAGCAGAATAATAAATTGAATGATAAAAGAATATTCTATTTAAAAACTCGCTACACAAACTCGTGTAGCGAGTTTTTTGCAAATTCAACAGTAAGTGGTTGCTTTTACTATAATATATATGATATACTAAAATATAAAAGATAGGAGGTATATCTATGACAGCTAAAATTTATACATTAGAAGATATAAAAAGAATGTTACAAGAAATATTGGATGAAACAGAAGTAGAAAAAGCGATATTATTTGGCTCATATGCAAAAAATACACCGACAAAATTTAGTGATATAGATATTCTAATAGATAGTAACGGAAAGATAAAAGGGCTAAAGTTTTTTGCTATAATAGATACAATTAGAGAAAAATTTGACAAAGATGTAGACGTAATAGAAAAATCCGAAGTTAATAAAAACTCAAAAATAGAAAAAGAAATAGAAGAAACAGGAGTAGTTGTGTATGAAAAGTAAAGATAAAATAATAGTGCAAAAAATACTAAAATATATTATAGAAATACAAGAATTTATAAAAGGATATACAAAAGAAACATTTGAAAATGATAGAAAGACAATAAATGCTTGTGTTTTCAATTTAAGCCAAATTGGAGAACTAGTTGGCAAAATAGGTGAAGATATAATTAAAGAAAATGAACAAATAGAGTGGAGAGGCTTAAAAGGCTTACGAAATAGAATTGTACATGATTATGAAGGAGTAAATCTCGATATGGTTTGGCGGATTCTTAGAAGAGGAATTAGATATATTGGAAAAACAATTAAATGAAATTATAGAATAATATATATTATTTAGAAAGAGGGGGTCCTAAAATAGGAACCCGAAAGCAAAAATTCTAGAGTGAATTCCAAGTGGAATTCACTTTCCTTTTGAAGTACAAAATTATTTGGTGATATTGTTACTTGTAATCGTAACCCCTAGTACAATTGAATTTATAATACTGAGATGTTGAGAGCTGTGCCATTCGGTATTTGGGTTTTTTATTAATAATTATAAGTTAGATGTCTAATCTTTCACAAAGAATTGGAAATGACAAAAATATTACAAAAAAATTACAAAAACACCTTGACATACGGAGAGAAGCATTGTATAATAATTAAGTACGAAAATTTGCGTTGAAGCAGAATGTGGCTACAACCTTACTGTGCGTAAGGTATGGAGGGAACTTCTGTGGAGCATGTCGTGGCTAAGACCAAGGCGATAAGTTTTTTAGAAATAAACGCTTATCCCAAGAAAACTCATAAAAACTTGGGATTATATAATGGTAAAAATAGAAACACCAGGATGCGTTTTAGAACTTGCCTAGTCATATCAATTTTAAAAGGAGGGAAATCATACTATGGCAGTTAAAAACAATGTTGCAGGTAGCGAAAAAATTAGAATAAGACTAAAAGCTTATGATCATGTTGTATTAGAACAGTCTGCTGAAAAGATAGTAGATACTGCTAAGAGAACAGGAGCAAAAGTATCAGGACCTATTCCACTACCAACACAAAAAGAAGTAGTAACAATTTTACGTTGTCCTCACAAATACAAAGATTCTAGAGAACAATTTGAAATGAGAACACATAAAAGAGTTATAGACATCTTCTATCCAACACAAAAAACAGTAGATAGTCTAATGAAATTAGAACTACCTGCAGGTGTTGACATTGAAATGAAATTATAGTATCTAGAAGTTAGAAATTAGATACTAGAAAAACTAAGCTGGTATTAAATATCAGCCAATGGGAGGAAAGAAAATGAACAAAACAATTATTGGAAGAAAAATAGGAATGACACAAGTATTTGATGAAGTAGGAACAGTCATTCCAGTAACAGTTATAGAAGCTGGACCTTGCACAGTAGTACAAGTAAAAACAGTAGAAACAGATGGATATAACAGTATACAATTAGGATTTGGAGAAGTAAAAGAAAAAAGAATGAACAAACCAGCAAAAGGACACTTCAAAAAATCAAAATTAGATTTAAAAAAGCATCTTAGAGAATTTAGAACAGAGGAAATATCAGAAGTAAAAGTAGGAGACGAAATCAAATTAGACGTATTTGAAGCAGGAGAAAAAGTCGACATACAAGGTACATCAAAAGGAAAAGGATTTCAAGGCGTAATCAAACGTCATGGACAATCAAGAGGACCAATGGGACATGGATCAATGTATCATAGAAGACCAGGTTCAATGGGTTCAACATCTACACCAGGAAGAGTATTCAAAGGAAAGAAACTTCCAGGACATATGGGATCTGAAACAGTTACAATCCAAAATTTAGATATCGTAAGAGTAGACACAGACAAAAATGTAATATTAGTAAAAGGTAGCGTACCAGGAGCAAAAGGAGCTATCCTAAAAATAAGAAAAACAGTTAAATCTGCAAACTAGAGGAAGGAGGAATGAAAAATGCCAAAAGTAGACGTTTATGATATAAAAGGAAAAAAAGTTAGCGATATAGAGCTAAAAGAAGAAATATTTGGAATAATTCCAAATGAAGAACTAGTTCATAGTGTACTAGTAAATTATCAAGCTAATCAAAGACAAGGAACACAAAGCACAAAAACAAGAGCAGAAGTTTCAGGTGGTGGAAAAAAACCATGGAAACAAAAAGGAACAGGTAGAGCAAGACAAGGAAGTACACGTTCACCACAATGGATAAAAGGTGGAATAGCACTTGGACCAAAACCACGTTCATACACATATAAAGTAAACAAAAAAGAAAAAAGATTAGCAATAAAATCAATCTTAAGTTCAAAAGTAACTGAGAGTGAACTAATAGTTGTAGACAAAATACCTTTCAAAGAAATAAAAACAAAACAAATGGTAGATACATTAAATAATTTAAAAGTTGAAGGAAAAGTACTAGTACTTCTACCAGAAAAAGATGAAAACGTACAAAAATCAGCTAGAAACATAGAAGGTGTTAAAACAACATTAGTAAACACAATAAATGTATACGACCTATTAAAATACACAAAACTTATAGTTACAGTTGATACAATAAAGAAACTAGAGGAGGTGTACGCATAATGAGACCAGAAGATATAATAATAGCACCAATAATAACAGAAAAAAGCAGTAGCAATATGCAAGAAGGAAAGTATACCTTTGAAGTAAACAAAAAAGCAACAAAAATACAAATAGCAAATGCAGTAGAAAAACTATTTGAAGTAAAAGTTGTAAAGGTAAATACAATTTCTGTAAAAGGTAAAGAAAAAAGAATGGGAGCTCATACAGGAATGAGACCAGACTGGAAAAAAGCTATCGTTACAATAGACACAAACCCAGGAGAACTAAAGTACCTAGGAAAAGGTGGAAAAGAAGTTAAAGTATCTAAAAAATATAAAGATACAATTGATGAATTCATGGGAGCTTAGGAGAGTGAAAACAATAATCAGCATCTTGCGTCGTTAAAATTGCAAAGAAAATCCGCTACAGCATACTGACGCTGTAACAGGCAAAGCCTTAACAGCCTCAGCATCAACGTGCAATAGCACGCCTCCGGTTTTCTTCACAATTTTGCCTAGCAATATACTAATTCTTGTTTACGCAGAAAGCGAGATAATATCTGGAAAAAACCAGGAAAATAAATTATAAAGGAGAGAACTAAAAATGGCAATGAAACATTTCAAAGCATATACACCTTCAAGAAGAAACATGACAGTTTCTACATTTGAAGAAGTAACAAAAAAGACACCAGAGAAATCTCTACTTGCAAAAAAGAAAAAAAATGCAGGAAGAAACTCATATGGTAGAATAACAGTTAGACACCAAGGTGGAGGAAACAGACAAAAATATAGAATGATAGATTTCAAACGTAATAAAGACGATATGAAAGCTACAGTAATTGGTATCGAATACGATCCAAACAGAAGTGCAAATATAGCACTTATCGAATATGAAGATGGAACAAAAGCATATATAATAGCACCACAAGGACTAACAGATGGAGATAAAGTAATATCAGGACAAAAAGTAGACATTAAACCAGGAAACTGTATGCCAATAGAAAGCATACCAGTAGGTACAATGATACACTGCATAGAACTAAATCCAGGTCAAGGAGCTAAACTAGTAAGAGGTGCAGGACAAAGTGCACAACTTATGGCAAAAGAAGGAAAATATGCACATGTAAGACTTCCATCAGGAGAAATGAGACTAGTAGCAGTTAGATGTAGAGCAACTATCGGAACAATAGGAAACTCAGACCATGAAAATGTAAAACTAGGAAAAGCAGGAAGAAAAAGACATATGGGAATTAGACCTACAGTTCGTGGTAGTGTAATGAACCCAGTAGATCACCCTCATGGTGGTGGTGAAGGAAAAGCACCAGTAGGAAGACCAGGACCATTGACACCTTGGGGCAAACCAGCACTTGGCTATAAGACAAGACAAAAACATAAAGCTTCAGACAAATTCATAGTAAAGAGAAGAAAATAGCCATATGAGAAGTAAGGTGTGGGATGTGAGAGGTTAGAATTCCAAAGAAAAAACTATTATCAACCCACACAAAATAGGGCATAAACTGAAAAGATAAGGAGGGAAAAGGACATATGTCAAGATCAAGCAAAAAGATGCCATTCGTAGCACCAAAACTATTAAAAAGAATAGAAGAAATGAACGAAGCAGGCAAAAAAGAAGTATTAAAAACATGGTCAAGAGCATCAACAATATATCCACAAATGGTAGGACACACAATAGCAGTACACGATGGAAGGAAACACGTACCAGTATATATTGCAGAAGAAATGATAGGACATAAACTAGGTGAATTTGCTCCAACAAGAACCTTTAAAGGTCATGCAGGAGAAAAAGCATCAAACGTTAAAAAATAGAGAAAAGAGAAAATAAGGAGGTTGGCATAAAATGGAAGAAACTGTAAACATAGAAGCTAGAGCAACTCTTAGATATGCTAGAATATCTGCAAGAAAAGTAAAAATAGTTGCAGACCTAATTAGAGGAAAAGACGTATCAGAAGCACTAGCAATAGTTAAATTCACACCAAAAATAGCATCAGAAACAATAGAAAAACTATTAAAATCAGCTATAGCAAATGCAGAAAACAATCATAACATGAAAAGCCAAAATTTATATGTTGCTGAAATATATGCAAATCAAGGTCCAACTCTAAAAAGAATTAGACCAGCAGCAAAAGGTTCAGCAGTAAGAATTAGAAAAAGAACAAGCCACATTACAATAGTATTAAAGGAAAGAGATTAGGAAGGAGGATTCTTAAGATATGGGACAAAAAATGCATCCACATGGATTAAGAGTAGGTGTAATCAAAGACTGGGACTCAAAATGGTACGCAGACAAGAAAAACTATTCAGATTACCTAGTAGAAGATCACAAAATCCGTGAATATGTTAAGAAAAAATTATTTATAAGTGGAATTTCAAAAATAGTAATAGAAAGAACCACTAAAATTATTAAAGTAAATGTCTACACAGCAAAACCAGGACTAGTAATAGGAAAAGGTGGAACTTTAGTAGAAACTTTAAAAACAGACCTACAAAAAATGATAGGTAAAGACATAAAAATTGATATAATCGAGGTTAAAGACGCAGACATAAATGCACAATTAGTTGCAGAAAACATCTGTGCACAACTAGAAAAGAGAATATCATTTAGAAGAGCAATGAAACAAGCAATGTCAAAAGCTATGAAATCAGGTGCTTTGGGAATAAAAACAGCAGTATCTGGAAGATTAGGAGGAGCAGACATTGCAAGAACAGAATTCTATAAAGAAGGAACAATACCACTTCAAACTTTAAGAGCAGACATAGACTATGGGTTCTATGAAGCAGACACAACCTATGGAAAAATAGGAGTTAAAGTTTGGATATATAAAGGAGAAGTTCTTCCAGCTAAGAAAAATAAAGCAGAAGGGAGAGAAGAATAATGCCATTAATGCCAAAAAGAACAAAATATAGAAAAATGCAAAAGGGTAGAAATAGAGGTAAAGCATCTCGCGGAACAATGGTAACAGACGGAGAATTTGGACTACAAGCAACAGGAGCTGCTCTTATCAAATCAAACCAAATAGAAGCTGCCCGTATTGCAATGACACGTTACATCAAAAGAGGCGGAAAAGTTTGGATAAAAATATTCCCAGACAAACCAATCACAAAGAAACCAGCTGAAACTCGTATGGGTAAAGGTAAAGGAGCACCAGAATATTGGGTAGCAAAAGTTAAACCAGGAAGAGTAATGTTTGAAATTTCTGGAATACCAGAAGAAGTAGCTAAAGAAGCTCTAAGACTTGCTGCAAATAAACTACCAGTAAAAACAAAATTTGTAGTAAGAGAAAATAACGTAGGTGGTGATAATGATGAAGATTAATAAAATAACAGAAATGTCTTCACCAGAACTTGAAAAAGAATTAGGTGAACTAAAAACAGAATTGTTTAAATTAAGATTTAGCCTAGCAACAAACGGATTAGATAATCCTATGAAAATAAAAGAAGTAAAGAAAGATATTGCTAGAATAAATACAGTACTAAGACAAAGAGAACTAGAAACTGCTAAGAAAGGAGTACAAGACTAATGGAAAGAAACCTTCGTAAAGTTATGGTTGGTACAGTAACATCTGACAAAATGGATAAAACAGTTGTTGTATCAGTTGAAACAAGTGTTAGACATAGTACTTATAGAAAGACTATGAAAAGAACATATAAACTAAAAGCACATGACGAAAAAAATGAATGTCATGTAGGAGACAAAGTAAAAGTTATGGAAACAAGACCTTTATCAAAACAAAAAAGATGGAGAGTTGTAGAAATACTTGAAAAAGCAACAAAATAAGCAAAATAAAGTCCAAAATTTGAGGAAGGAGGAACTTTAACCATGGTTCAACAACAAAGTATATTAAAAGTAGCCGATAACACAGGTGCAAAAGAAATAATGTGCATTAGATGTTTAGGTGGTTCATATAGAAGATATGCTAATATCGGTGACGTAATAGTTGCTTCTGTCAAAGACGCAACACCAGGAGGAGTTGTAAAAAAAGGAGACGTAGTAAAAGCTGTTGTAGTAAGAAGCAAAAAAGGAGTAAGACGCCAAGATGGATCATACATCAAATTTGACGAAAACGCAGCTGTAATAATACGTGAAGACGGAACACCAAAAGGAACACGTATATTCGGACCAGTAGCAAGAGAACTAAGAGAAAAAGAATACATGAAAATCCTATCACTAGCCCCAGAGGTTCTATAAAGGAATATCCTAGAATTTAGGAACGTCGACCTGACGTCCGTACTCCAGAGGCTAACCCAATAAAGATAAAGACAAAGAGGTGAAAATGAAATTATGAAAATAAAAAAAGGCGATACAGTTTGCGTATTATCAGGAAACGATAAAGGCAAAAAAGGAGAAGTACTAGAAGTAATTCCAAAAACAGAAAAAGTAATCGTAAAAGGCGTAAATATTAGAAAAAGACATATCAAACCTAAAAAACAAGGAGAAGAAGGAGGAATAATTCCAGTAGAATGTGCAATACACGCTAGCAAATTAAGCGTAGTATGTCCAAAATGCGGAAAACCTTCAAGAATAGGATATGTTATAGAAAAAGATGAAAAAGTAAGAGTGTGCAAAAAATGCAACGCAAAACTAAAATAGAAAATAGAGAGGAAGGAGGAAATTTAACACTATGGAAAAACTAAAAGAACAATATCAAAAAGAAGTAATTCCAGCATTAATGAAAAAATTTAACTATAAATCAGTTATGGAAGTACCAAAACTAGAAAAAATAGTTATAAATATCGGCTTAGGAGATTTAAGAGATAACCCAAAAGCTCTAGACAATGCAATGGGAGATTTAAGTTTGATAACTGGTCAAAAACCAATTATAACAAAAGCAAAAAAATCAATTGCAGCATTTAAACTAAGAGAGGGTGCAAATGTAGGATGTAAAGTAACATTAAGAAGTACAAAAATGTATGAATTTGCATACAAACTATTTAATGTTGCAATGCCAAGAATAAGAGATTTTAGAGGAGTATCAGACACAGCATTTGACGGAAAAGGAAACTATTCAATGGGAATAAAAGAACAATTAATCTTCCCAGAAATAGAATACGATAAAATCGACAAATTAAGAGGTATGGATATAATATTCGTAACAACAGCTAAATCTAACGAAGAAGCAAAAGAACTATTAACTCTTCTAGGAATGCCTTTTAAAAGTTAGAGAGTTAGAAGTTAGAGAATAGAAAGGAGTATAAAACTCATATGGCAAAAAAATCAATGATAATAAAACAACAAAAACCACAAAAATATAAAACAAGAGAATATAACAGATGCAAATTATGTGGTAGACCACATGCCTACATTAGAAAATATGGAATTTGCCGTGTATGCTTTAGAGAACTAGCACACAAAGGCGAAATTCCAGGAGTAAAAAAGGCAAGTTGGTAAATAGAAGTGAGAAGTTAGAAGTGAGAGCTTAGAATTTTGAAGAAATACCTACGAAGAATGTAGGGGCGACGTTCCGTCGTACGCAACTCCAACGAATCTTCTCAAATAAATAAGAAAAGGAGGAACAAGAAACAATGAACACAACAGATCCAATCGCAGATATGCTTACAAGAATAAGAAATGCAAACAGCAGTAAGCACAAAACAGTAGATATACCTGCATCAAAAATGAAATTATCAATAGCAGATATACTATTCAAAGAAGGATATATAAAATCATTTGAAGAAATATCAAATGAAGTTCAAGGAACAATCAGAGTAACTCTAAAATATGACGAAAAAGGAAATAGAGTTATAGCTGGAATAAAAAGAATAAGCAAACCAGGTCTAAGAATATATGCATCAAAAGAAGAACTACCACAAGTACTAAATGGCCTAGGAATAGCAATAGTATCAACATCAAAAGGAATAATGACAGATAAAGAAGCTAGAAAAATAGGTTTAGGAGGAGAAGTTCTAGCCTATGTATGGTAACTAGAAATTAGAAAATAGAATTTAGAAGTTAGAAAATTTGATACTAGAATAGAAAATTAAAATAATATATAATTTCTAATATCTAGCATTCAATGTCTAACAAGAATAAGAGGTGAAATAAAATGTCAAGAATAGGAAACAATCCTATTACAATACCAGAAGGTGTTGAAGTAAATGTTCAAGGAAGCCATATTTCAGTAAAAGGTCCAAAAGGGACACTAGAAAGAGAAATAAATGAAAAACTACAAGTAACAGTAGCAGATGGAAAAGTTACAGTAAAAAGACCAAATGACGAAACAGAAATGAAAAGCTTACATGGACTTACAAGAACACTTATAAACAACATGGTAATAGGAGTAAAAGACGAATTTACAAAAGAACTACAAATAAATGGTGTTGGATACAGAGTACAAAAACAAGGAAATGACCTAAATCTTATATTAGGATTTTCACACCCTGTAATTTACAAAGCACCACAAGGAATAGCATTTGATGTACCAAACCAAAATACAATAATAGTAAAAGGAATAGACAAAGAATTAGTAGGTCAAACAGCAGCAGAAATCAGAACAAAGAGACCACCAGAAGTATATGGAGGAAAAGGAATCAAATACAGCTATGAAGTAATAAGAAGAAAAGAAGGAAAAACAGGTAAAAAATAATTGAGAAGTGAGAAATGAGAGGTGAGAAATGAGAAACGCCTCCAAAAAACTTTCTCAAAAAATATTAGAAAAGGAGGAAGAAAAATGGTTTCAAAAACAGATAGAAAACTAGAAAGAGAAAGAAGACATAAACGTGTACGTACAAAAATTTCAGGAACAACAGAACGTCCAAGACTATGTATGTATAGAAGTAACACAAACATATATGCACAAATAATAGATGACACACAAGGTAAAACACTTGCACAAGCATCAACAATGGATAAAGAAGTAAAAACAAAACACTCAAATAAAGAAGCTGCAAAAGAAGTTGGTGCATTAATAGCAAAAAGAGCCGAAGAAAAGAAAATCAAAACAGTAGTTTTTGATAGAAGTGGATATATATATCACGGAGTTGTAAAAGAATTAGCAGAAGCAGCACGTGAAGGAGGATTAGAATTCTAAAAGCACAAATAAAAAGATAAGGAGGAGATCTTAAAAGTATGGAAGAAAACAACAATGAATTAAAAGAAAAAGTAGTAGCCATAAACAGAGTAGCAAAAGTTGTTAAAGGTGGTACAACATTTAGATTCAGTGCTGTAGTTGTAGTTGGAGACGAAAACGGACACATTGGAGTAGGTTCAGGAAAAGCAGCAGAAGTTCCAGATGCAATCAAAAAAGCAATACAAGACGCAAAAAAGAACCTAGTAGAAGTTCCAGTTATAGGAACAACAATACCACACGAATTTGTTGGAGAAGCAGGCGCAGCTAGAGTAATGTTAAAGCCAGCAGCAAAAGGTACAGGAGTTATCGCAGGAGGAAGCGTAAGACCAGTACTAGAACTTGCAGGATACAAAGACATTAGAACAAAAGTAATTGGAACAAACAATCCAAGAAACGTAGTATATGCTTGTATCAACGCATTAACAAACATGATGACAGTAGAACAAGTTGCTAAAAAAAGAGGAAAAAAAGTAGAAGAAATATTATAATAGAAAGGAGTGAAACATAATGAAACTAGGTGAATTAAAACCAGCTGAAAAGAAACAAGCAAGAACAAGAGTTGGACGTGGAATAGGTTCAGGACTTGGAAAAACATCTGGAAAAGGACATAAAGGACAAAAAGCAAGATCAGGCGGAGGAGTAAGACGTGGTTTCGAAGGTGGTCAAACTCCATTATATAGAAGACTACCAAAAAGAGGATTCACAAACATACATGCTAAAAAATACATGGAAGTTACACTTACAATGCTTAATAAATCAGAAAGTACAGATGTAACAGCTGAAAGCCTATTAAAAGAAGGAATAATCACAAAAATAAATGACGGAATAGTAATATTAGGAACAGGTAGCTTGGAAAAGAAATTAAATGTAAAAGCTAAAAGATTCACAAAAACAGCTAAAGAAAAAATCGAAGCTGCTGGTGGAAAGATAGAGGTGATTTAATTGTTTCAAACAATAAAAAACGCATTAAAAACACCAGAGGTTAGAAAAAAACTATTATACACACTATTATTAATAGTAATCTTTAGACTAGGTTGCTATATCACAGTACCAGGAGTTAATAGTGTGGCATTAGCAGAAGCATTAGGTGCTCAAAATGGTATAACAGGTTTAATAGACCTAATATCAGGAGGAGCCTTCTCAAGATTGTCGCTATTTGCAATGAGTATAAGCCCATATATTACAGCATCAATCGTAATACAACTATTAGCTATGGTTATTCCAGCATTAGAAAGACTATCAAAAGAAGAAGGAGAAGCAGGACGTGCAAAACTTAATAAATACACAAAAATGCTTACAATAGTCTTAGCACTAGTAGAGAGCTTAGGAATATACCTAGCATACAAAGCATCAGGAATATTTGTAAATGATACATTCCTAACAGCTGCAGTATTTGTAATATCTCTAATTGGAGGAACATCAATCCTTATGTGGTTAGGAGATCAAATCACAAATAAAGGAATAGGAAATGGAATCTCAATCATAATTTTTGTAGGTATACTTGCAGGTTTACCAAGCAGTGCAATAACCATATATAACTTAGTATTTACAGGAACAGGATTCTCTACAACAGGATTAATTACAGCTCTAGGAATAGCAATAGGAGCAATAATTTTAATAGGAGCAGTAGTATTTGTACAAGAAGCAGAAAGACGTGTACCTGTACAATATGCAAAAAAAGTAGTAGGAAGAAAAATGTATGGAGGACAAAATACTCATATACCATTAAAACTAGCAATGGCAGGAGTATTGCCAATAATCTTCGCATCATCATTCCTAACATTCCCAGCACAAATAATCCCAATGTTTAATGCCAACATAGCAACACAAACAGGATTTTGGGCAACAATATATAAATTCTCAGTTGCAACATCTTCATCAGCTGTTCCAATTGGGTATGCAATAGCAAATGCAGCAATATACTTAGTATTGATAGTAGCATTTACATTCTTTTATACATTTGCTATATTCAATCCAGCAGAAGTATCAAACAACATAAAAAAACAAGGTGGATTCATCCCAGGAATAAGAGCAGGAAAGCCTACAACAGACTATCTAACATCAATAATATCAAAAATAACATGGTTTGGAGGAATTTATCTAGCAATAATAGCAATTCTACCAATGTTATTAAGATTTACAAGCATAAACATAGCCTTCGGAGGAACATCAATTCTAATCGTAGTAGGAGTAGCTCTAGAAGTAGTAAATCAATTAGAATCACAACTAGTTATGAGACACTACAAAGGATTTTTGGAATAATATGCAAATAACATTGTAGGGGCGACGTTCCGTCGTCCGTGCTTCGCAGGAAATGACATAAGAAAAGTTAAAAAAAGCGAGGTAAAAATTATGATAATAATGATGCTAGGAGCACAAGGAACAGGCAAAGGTACAGTAGCAGGAATGCTAAGTCAAGAACTAGGCATACCGCAAGTTTCAACAGGAGATATATTTAGAAAGAACATAGCAGAACAAACAGAATTAGGAATAGAAGCAAACAAATATATGTCAAAAGGAGAATTAGTACCAGATGAAATAACAGTACCAATGCTAGAAGATAGATTAAACTGCGAAGATGCACAAAAAGGAGCAATACTAGACGGATTCCCAAGAACAACAGTACAAGCAGAAAAATTAGACGAAATGCTAGAAAAGATGGGCAAAAAGGTAGATTTAGTAGTAAACTTAATAACACCAAAAGATGAAATAATTGATAGAATGTTAACAAGAAGAGTTTGCACAAATCAAGACTGTAAAACAACTTACAACACAAAGTTACACCCATCAAAAGTACCAGGAATATGTGATAAATGTGGAGCTCCACTAAAACAAAGAGAAGACGACTCAGATCCAGAAGCAATTAGAAAAAGACTAGAAATATATGAAGAAAAAACTAGCCCATTAGTAGAATACTACAAAGCAAAAGGCATACTACAAACAGAAGAAGTAAGCCTAAGAGTAAATAGAATGGGACCAGATGTCGCAAAAGACTTAAGTGAAAAGTTAAAGAAATAAGAGGTGAAAAAAAGAAGCTAGACAAAGATGTCTAACATCTAATATCTAACTTCTAACTTCTAGAATGATTGAAATAAAATCAAAAAGAGAAATAGAACTAATAAAAGAAGCATGCAAAATAGTTGCTCTTGTCCATAAAGCAATTGAAGAACAAATCAAGCCAGGAATAACTACAGGCGAACTTGATAGAATTGCCGAAAGAGTTATTAAAGAAAATGGAGGTATCCCTGCACAAAAAGGATATCCAAGCTATCATAAAGATGTTCCAGCATTTCCAAGTGCCATATGCGCATCAGTAAATGATGAAGTAATACATGGCATACCTTCAGACAGAGTTCATCTAAAAGAAGGTGATGTAGTAAGTGTAGACTTAGTAGCACTAAAAAATGGCTATAATGGAGATGCAGCAAGAACATTCATAGTAGGAAAAGGTTCAAAAGAAGCTGAAAAATTAGTAGAAATAACCAAAAAAGCATTTTTCGAAGGAATAAAATATGCAAAACCAGGTTATAGAATAGGAGATATCTCACATGCAATTGGAGAATATGTTGAGAAAAACGGTTTTTCAGTAGTAAAAGAATTCCAAGGACATGGAATAGGTCGCGGAATGCATGAAGATCCAGGAATACCAAACTATGGAAAAGCAGGAAGAGGACCAAGAATAGAAGCAGGAATGACACTTGCAATTGAACCAATGGTAATAGAAGGAAAACCAGACATACTAGAGCTTGATGATGGATGGACAATAGTAACAGAAGACCGGAAGTCTTTCAGCACATTATGAAAATACAATTTTAGTTACAGAAAATGAACCAAAAGTATTGACAATACTTTAAAAATACGGTATAATTGATTAGTTAATTATACAAGGAAACAAATGAACAATATCTAAATAAGCACATTAAGATATTGAACATTTGCATAATTCTCTCGAAGGAGCTTTTCACCTTTCCAAGGTGAAAAATCCAAGCGATAGAAAAATAGGAGGAACGTAGATTGGCAAGAGAAGATGTAATAGAAGTAGAAGGCACAGTTGTAGAAACATTGCCTAATACAACATTTAAAGTAGAGTTAGAAAATGGACATCAAGTATTGGCACATATCTCAGGAAAACTTAGAATGAACTATATTAAAATCCTACCAGGAGATAAAGTAAAACTAGAACTCTCACAATATGACTTAAGTCGTGGACGCATTACATGGCGTGATAAATAACAATCTACAAAAAGTAATAAGGAAGCCAAAAGGGAGGTTTAACAAAATGAAAGTAAGACCATCAGTTAAAAAAATGTGCGAAAAGTGCAAAATAATTAAAAGAAAAGGTGTTATAAGAGTAATTTGTGAAAATCCAAAGCACAAACAAAGACAAGGATAACCTTAAAATATTTTGATATCAACACAAAATAAGGTGCGGCTGTAAAGAACGAAGTTCTTTATATCTTATTTGTGTTTATATATATTTATTTATAAAAAAATGGAGGTGTATATTAGAATGGCTCGTATAGCAGGAATTGACTTACCTAGAGAAAAAAGAGTAGAAATAGGATTAACATACATCTATGGAATAGGTGTTGCAAGTTCTAATAAAATACTTAAAGAAGCTGGAGTAAATCCAGACACTAGAGTAAAAGATCTAACAGATGATGAAGTAAATAGTATAAGAAAAATAATCGATGGAAGTTACAAAGTTGAAGGTGACCTAAGAAGAGAAGTAGCTCTTAATATCAAGAGACTTACTGAAATTGGTTGCTATAGAGGACTAAGACATAGAAGAAGTCTACCAGTTAGAGGACAAAGAACAAAGACAAATGCACGTACAAGAAAAGGTCCAAGAAAACTAGTAAGCAGAAGTAAGAAATAAGGAGGAGGAAAATCCAGATGGCAAATAAAAATGTAACAAGAAAAACACCTAGAAGAAATAGAAAAAACATAGACAAAGGTTCAGCACATATTCATTCTAGTTTTAATAATACAATAGTTACAGTTACAGATGTACAAGGAAATGTTATCTCTTGGGCAAGTGCTGGAGAATTAGGTTTCAAAGGCTCAAGGAAAAGTACACCATTTGCTGCAGGTCAAGCAGCAGAAACAGCTGCAAAAGCTGCAATGGAACATGGACTAAAAACAGTAGAAGTATATGTTAAAGGACCAGGTTCAGGTAGAGAAGCAGCAATAAGAGCCCTTCAAACAGCAGGTCTAGAACTAAGCAGCATAAAAGATGTAACACCAATACCACACAATGGTTGTAGACCACCAAAAAGAAGAAGAGTATAGAAATTTTAGAATAAGAAAGAGGTGTAAAAATACATGTCAAGATATAAAGAAGAACAATGTCGTATCTGTCGTAGAGAAGGACAAAAATTGTTCCTAAAAGGTGCAAGATGTTACACAGACAAATGTGCAATATCTAGAAGAAATTATGCACCAGGAGAACACGGACAAAAGAAAACAAAACTTTCAGAATATGGTGTTCAATTAAGAGAAAAACAAAAAACAAAAGCATTCTATGGAGTTAGAGAAAACCAATTTAGAAAATATTTTGAAATGGCAAATGCACAAAAAGGAATAACAGGTGAAAACCTACTAACATTACTAGAAAGTAGACTAGACAATGTTGTATATAGACTAGGATATGGAAGTTCAAGACCACAAGCTAGACTTTTAGTAAACCATGGTCTATTCGAAGTAAATGGTAAAAAAGTTAGTATTCCATCATATCTAGTAAAAGCAGGAGACATAATAAAGGTTAGAGAAAGCAAAAAAGATAAAACAGTAGTTAAAGAAAATGCAGAAATTAATGCTTCAAGACCAGTACCAGCTTGGCTAGAAAGAGATGCCAAAACATTAAGTGGTAAAGTAGTTAGACTAGCATCAAGAGAAGATGTAGACATCCCAGTAGAAGAACATCTAATAGTTGAGTTATACTCTAAGTAGAGTACTAGAAGTTAGAAGCTAGAAATTAGAATACTAGAGGTTAGGAATTAGAAGTTAGGAATTAGAAAGAAATTTCTATATTCTAACCGCTAACTATCTAACATCTAGAACGGAGGTTATAAATGATAGAATTTGAAAAGCCAAATATTGAATGTACAAATATGGATGAACAGAATAACTATGCAAAATTTATATGTGAACCACTAGAAAGAGGATATGGTGTAACAATAGGAAACTCACTTAGAAGAATATTACTTTCATCACTTCCAGGTTGTGCAATAACAAGCGTAAAAATAGATGGAGTAGTACATGAGTTTTCAACAGTACCAAACGTAGTTGAAGATGTTTCAGAAATAATAGTAAATTTAAAAGGTGTTAGATTCAAATCATATGACAACGAAGAAAAGATCATAAGAATAGACTTCAAAGGAGAAGGAGAAGTTAAAGCCTCAGATATTATTACAGATGGAACCATAGAAGTATTAAATCCAGAATTACATATAGCAACAGTAGCAGAAGGAGGACATTTTACAGCTGAAATGACAGTTGAAAAAGGAAGAGGATATAATACAGCAGCAAAGAATAAAAAAGATAACCAAGATATATCTGTATTACCAATAGATTCGATATTTACCCCAGTTAAAAAGGTAAACTATCAAGTAGAAAATACAAGAGTTGGTCAAATGGTTGACTTTGATAAACTAATCATAGAAGTTTGGACAGACGGAAGCTTAAAAGCATATGAAGCAATCTCACTTGCAGCGAAAGTAATCACAGAGCACTTAAGTCTATTCATTGACTTGTCAGAAGCAGCAAAGAATACACAAATAATGGTCGAGAAAGAGGAATCTAAAACAGCAAGAGTATTAGAAATGTCAATAGAAGACTTAGAACTAACAGTAAGAAGCTTCAACTGCTTAAAGAGAGCAGGAATATCAACAGTACAAGACCTAGCAAACAAAACAGAAGCAGACATGATGAAAGTAAGAAATCTAGGAAAGAAATCCCTAGATGAAGTAACAAACAAATTGCACTCATTAGGACTTGACTTTGCACAAGAAGAATAAGAGAAAGTTGTTGAAAGGAGTGAACAAAATTGGCAAAGAATAGAAAATTAGGTAGAACAACAGACCAAAGACTAGCAATGCTTAGAACACAAACAACAGATTTGATTTTAAACGGAAAAATCAAAACAACAGAAGCTAGAGCAAAAGAAGTAAAAGCAATAGCAGATAGTATAATAGCACTTGCAATTAAAGAAAAAGATAACTTTGAAGAAGTAGAAGTAAAAGTAATTAGAGCAAAATTAGATAGCAAAGGAAACAAAGTAACAGAAATAGCAAAAAGCAAAAATGGTAAAGACTATCTAAAAGTAGTAAAAGAAGAAGTAAAAGAAAAAAGACAAAAAGACATGCCATCAAGACTAAATGCTAGAAGAAAAATAATGACAAAAGTAAACAAAGTAAAAGATAGTGAAGGTAAAAATGTAGATTTACCAGCAAAACTATTTAATGAAATAGCCCCAAAATACAAAACACAAGTAGGTGGCTATACAAGAATAGTAAAACTAGGAAAAAGAAGAGGAGACTCTGCAGAAATAGTATTACTTGAACTAATATAGTAAAGAAAAAATAAAAGCCTATGTGTCTAAAAGACACAACGGTTTTTATTTTTTTCTCCATACCTAAAATATATAAATATACTGTCAATGATTTTTGAAAAAGTCCCAAAAAATTTTAAACATAAGCCCTAAAAATTTAGTTTTTTTAGGGCTAAATTTTAGGAAACTTTTTCAAGTTCTGTTTGCAATTTAATTAATTGTTTTTCTACAAATTTTTCAAAA
>JAAVZW010000034.1 GCA_022791835.1 Clostridia bacterium
TGAGAGTTCCACCTTTCTCATAATGTCCTCCTTAGATTTAAATAATATTTTTATTATATCATTTAAGAGAACATATATTTTTTAGTTGGGACATTTTTTCATTTCATTACTTAAGACATTATCACATTTCTTTCATAAATTCGAAAGTTAAAACTTTGGTATAGCTTGACAAATTTGCTAATATATAGTATAATCTATAACAATGTGACCATACTAAGTATGGTAAGGATGAGATTTTAAATAAACAAGTAATATCTTGTAAATTAAGATGAACGGCTAACTAAATAAATGTAAAACCATGTGCAAAGGGTGTACCGACCTTTGTATTTTATCGTGGTTTGTAAAACAGGCTAAATTTAGAGAAAATTTGGTCAAAAACAAGATATACTAAGAGAAAGGACGATAAAAACATGACAAACGCAAAAGAAAATCAGGGAAATAAAGAACCTGAATTAGCAAATAATAAAGAAAAGAGAGAAAGAAAAACAACCTACCAAAGAAAACCAAGAAATACAAATCAAAGAAAAGAAACAAAACAAGTTACAAAAAGAGAAAATAAAAAAATAGAAGAAAACAAACAAAATGAAGAAAAAACAGAAACAAAATCAGTAGAAAAAAGTGCAAGACCACAAAGAAGACCTAGGAGAAATTCAAAAAAGCAAAATAGTGAAGAAGTAAGAATAAAAAAATCACCTCTAAAGATAATCCCACTAGGAGGTCTATTAGAAATAGGCAAAAACATGACAGTCTTTGAATATGAAAATGAAATAGTAATAGTAGACTGTGGATTAGCCTTCCCAACAGAGGACATGCTAGGAGTTGACTTAGTAGTAGCAGACACCACCTACTTAGAAAGAAACAAAGAAAAAATAAGAGGACTAGTAATAACCCATGGACACGAAGACCACATAGGAGGAATACCATACTTATTAAGACAAGTAAATATCCCAATTTATGCAACAAGATTTACCTTAGGATTACTTAGAAACAAGTTAGACGAACATAGACTACTAAAAAGCACAAAAATGCACGAAGTATCACAAGGAGAAGCAGTAAACTTTGGCAAAATAAAAGTAGAATTTATAAGAACATCACATAGTATACCAGATGCAGTAGGATTTGCAATTTACACACCAATAGGAACAGTAGTGCATACAGGAGACTTCAAAATAGACTATACACCAATAGATGGACAGAAAATAAACTTTGGAAGACTAGCCGAAATAGGAGAAAAAGGAGTAATGCTCCTAATGTCAGACAGTACAAATGCAGAAAGAAAAGGATTTACAAAATCAGAAAGCACAATAGGAGAAGCCTTTGACGACTTATTTGCACATTGCCAAAAAAGAATAGTAGTAGCCACCTTCGCATCAAACGTACACAGAGTACAGCAAATAATAGATAGCTCAGTAAAATACGGCAGAAAAGTTGCAATATGCGGAAGAAGCATGGTAAAAATGATAGAAACAGCAGTAGAACTAGGATATATGAATATACCAAAAAACACAATTATAGATATAGACTTAATAAAAAGCTATCCAGACGAATGTCTTACAATAATCACAACAGGAAGCCAAGGAGAACCAATGTCAGCCCTAACAAGAATGGCAGCAGGCGAGCATAAAAAAGTAGCAATAACACCAAATGACCTAGTAATAATATCAGCAAACCCAATACCAGGAAACGAAAAATTCGTCTCAAAAGTAATAGACGACCTAATGCAAATAGGAGCAGAAGTAGTATATAGCTCACTAGCAGACATACATGTATCAGGACATGGATGCCAAGAAGAGCAAAAACTAATGCTATCACTAATAAAACCAAAATATTTTATGCCAGTACATGGAGAATATAGACAACTAATAGCCCATGCAGAAACAGCAGAAAAAATAGGAATACCACATGAAAACATCTTCATAATGAAAAACGGAAGAATATTAGAAATAGGCGAAACAGAAGCAAAAATGACAGGCACAGTACCAGCAGGAAAAGTAATGGTAGACGGATTAGGTATAGGAGATGTAGGAAGTATAGTATTAAAAGACAGACAACACCTATCACAAGACGGATTAATAATAGTAGTTTTAGCAATAGACGGTTCAACAGGAGATATAGTTTCAGGACCAGAAATAATTTCAAGAGGATTTGTTTATGTAAGAGAATCCGAAAACCTAATGGAAGAAATGAAACAAACCCTAAAATACAAATTAAAAGCCATAGAAGAAGCAAACATAACAGACTGGGCAGTAATAAAACTAACAATAAAAGATACACTAAAAGAATTCCTACTACAAAGAAACAAAAGAAACCCAATGGTACTCCCAATAATATTAGAAGTATAAGAAATGAGAACATACAAGGGAAAAAATTAATAGAACTAGAAGAATTAGCGAAAGGAACCTTAATGGAAGAAGAATACATCAGGATAGGAAAACTAGATATTTCAAGATATAATAAATTATGTGAGAAAACAATAATTACAGACGAAGTAATTATAACATACAAACAAATAGAACATATAAATGAAGAAAGATTAGGAATATATGAAAAATATAAAAATCAATTAGAAGAAATAATAAAAAATCCAGACTATATCATTGCAGACCCCAAACATGACGAAACAGGACTAGTAATAAAAGAATATGAAGAAGACATTGTAGTTGTTTTAAAATTAAATACTACTAATAAAGATAAGAAGAACTCAAT
The DNA here is from genome assembly GCA_022791835.1 of Clostridia bacterium. Classification (GTDB taxonomy): domain Bacteria; phylum Bacillota; class Clostridia; order TANB77; family CAG-508; genus JAAWPK01. The sequence goes on from JAAVZW010000034.1 coordinate 2,707, forward strand.
AATTATCATATGGGAAATAAAAGAAAAAAGACTACAAAGATATCTACTTACGCATAAAACTATTTACAAAAAAGAATAAACATGTTATAATAAGAGTACAATAAAAAGGATATGGTTTAATTGAGGTGGACAATGGCTTCCACGCACCCTATGGGTCAAAAGAGATGAAAGTAATGCCAAACTTTCCAATTAATCCATATCAATTGGAAAGGAAGTGCTGAAAAGTACTTCCTAAATTAATTACAGAAAGGAAGAAAAAACAATGGACCATAAAGAACTAGCAAACCTAATATTTCCAAACATAAAAGATAGAAGTTATTACGAAGAAAAATACCCAAATAGAAATCTAAAAGAAGGAGCAATGGTAGTAAGATTTGCTCCAAGTCCTACAGGATTTGTCCACATAGGAGGAATATACACAAGTGTAATTTGCTCAAAACTAGCAAAACAAACAGACGGAGTATTCATGCTAAGAGTAGAAGACACAGACCAAAAAAGAGAAGTAAAAAACGGAGTAAACGGCATAATAGAAGCCCTAAAAAAATTCAAACTAGAACCAGATGAAGGAATGATAAACGAAGAAGAAAGCAAAGGAGCATATGGTCCATATAAACAAAGCCAAAGAAAAGAAATATACCAAGCATTTGCAAAAAAACTAATAGAAGAAAAACAAGCATACCCATGCTTTTGTCAAGCAGAAGACCTAGAACAAATGAGAAAAAAACAAGAAGATGCAAAACTAAGACCACGGATACTATGGAGCATGGGCAACATGTAGAAATTTAGGACTAGACGAAGTAGAAAAAAGAATAAAAAATGGAGACAAATACATTATAAGATTTAAATCACCAGGAAATCCAGAAAGAAAACTAAAACACCATGACGTAATAAAAGGAAACATAGACTTCCCAGAAAATGATCAAGACATAGTAATAATAAAATCAGATGGATTACCTACATATCACTTTGCACATGCAGTAGATGACTATCTAATGAGAACTACACATGTAATTCGTGGAGACGAATGGCTATCATCACTACCAGTACACATACAACTATTCCAAGCCCTAGGAGTAAAACCACCCAAATATGCTCATATAGCCCCAATCATGAAAGAAGAAGACGGAGCAAAAAGAAAACTAAGTAAAAGAAAAGATCCAGAAGCAGCAGTAGAATACTATGCACAAGTAGGAATACCATCAGACGCAGCAAAAGAATATCTACTAAACATAGCAAACTCGAACTTCGAACAATGGAGAAAACAAAACAAAACAGCAAGCATAGACGATTTCAAACTAGAGCTAAACAAAATGAGCGTAAGCGGAGCACTATTCGACATGGTAAAACTACTAGACATATCAAAAACAATAATATCAAAATACACAAAAGAGGAAGTATACGAATCAGCACATGCCTGGGCGTCAGAATATGACTTAAGCCTAAAAAAACTATTAGAAGACAATAAAGGACATACCTTAAAAGTTTTAGGCATAGAGAGAGGAAATGAGAAGCCTAGAAAAGATATTGCAAAATGGTCAGATGTAAAAGAAAACATAGAATATATGTATGATGAACAATTCTTAAACAAAGAAATAAATTATGAGTATCAAAACATAAATGAAAAAGCAGAAATCAAAAAAATAATAGAAACCTATATAGAAAAATACTTAGATTTATCAGACGATAAACAAACCTGGTTTAACAAAATGAAAGATTTAGCAGAAGAATACGGATATGCAAGAGAAGTAAAAGAATACAAACAAAATCCAGAAGCCTACAAAGGGCATGTAGGAGACATTAGTACAGTAATCAGAATAGCACTAACAGGAAGAGCAAATACACCAGATATGTATGAAATAATGCAAGTATTAGGAAAAGAAAGTATAGAAGCAAGACTAAGGAAAGCAATAAAGGAGTAAAAATTGAGAAACATAAAACTAGAAATAGAATATGACGGAAAAGAATTTGGTCGGTTGGCAAAAACAACCGACCAAACTAAACATACAAGGAGAAATAGAAAAAGTATTAGAATTACTCACAAAAGAAAAAGTAGAACTAAATGCTTCACGGAAGAACAGACAGCGGAGTGCATGCTCTTCGGACAAATAGCAAATTTTAAAACAAACAGTCAAATAAGTTTAGAAACCCTAAAAAAAGCACTAAATGCGAACTTAAAAAACTCAATAAGAATAAAAAAAGCAGAAGAAGTAGAAGAAAATTTTCATGCAAGACTAAGTTGCAAGCAAAAGACATATAGATATGTAATAAACAACACTGAAGAAGGAAGCAGTATACTAAGAAACAATGAATATCATATTCCACAAAAACTACATATACAAAAAATGCAAGAAGCAGTAAAACATTTCGAAGGAACACATGACTTTGCAGGTTTCAAATCAAGTGGAACAAGTAGCAAAAGTAGCATAAGAACAATCTACAAAGCAGAAGTGCAAAAAAGAGGAGAAAGAATAATAATAGAGCTTACAGGAAACGGCTTTTTATATAATATGGTAAGAATAATCTCAGGAACATTAGTAGAAGTAGGACTTAGAAAAATAGCTCCACAAGATATTCCAAATATAATAAAATCGCAAAACAGAGAAAAAGCAGGTAAGACACTACCAGCACATGGACTATACTTAGTAGAAGTAAAATATAAATAGTAACAAACAAAAAAGATTTCTCATATTATGTATAAAAAAGAAAAAATAGGAGGTACATACAAATGGGAAATCTATTATTATTACTATTCGCACTCCCAGTCGCAACAATAATAATTGCAAGTATATTAGAAACATTACTAAATAGTCCGCTAAAAGTAACAGCACTAGCCTTCGCAATATATTTAATAGTAGCCTTCGCAGCATTTGATGCAAGTTTCTTAATATATGTAATAGGATACACAATATTAGCACTAATATCAGCAGTAATAACAAGAGTAATCATAAACTTCATAAACGACGATGACGACGACGAAGGTTGTGGATGTGGTTGTGGGTGCAACATGTCAAACAATGACATCATAGTACAAAACACAAATCCAACCAACAATTGTGGCTGTGGGTGCCAGAATAGATATTATGGGAGATATTATAGATAAATAAAGAGGCAGGGCTCCAAAACAAATAACGTTTTGAAACCCTGCCATAAGAACTGCTTAGAACTTAGAAAATCACTCATATCAAGATTGTAGGCTTTGCTTATCCGCTTAGTATCAACAAATAGGTCAGAAGCATAAAATCACAAATCAAAATTCAAAAAAGCAAAATTGCTAACAAGCAAATAAGTATAAAGAGCTGCAAAGCACCCTTGCATTAATTTACCGATTATATAAGGCTTAATCGAAATATCCGAAGTAGAAGTAATACTAAGAACCTGTAAAAGTACAGAAATCCCACCAAAGCCAAGCAAAAAACTACAAATAATCATATTTAGAGAAATAGCCTTAAAAGGAATTTTAGCAATAGTAGCAACTCCATTAGTAAGTTCCACAATTCCAGCAAAAACACCATTAGCAAAAGAAGCTGGAATATTAAAAAAATCAAGCAAAGGATGAACCAAAAACTCTAAAAAGTCAAAGATTTTAGAATTATTAAGCATAGAAATAATTACACTAAAAAGCATAACAAATCCACCAATCATAACCACAGTAGAAATAGAACTCATAATACTACTTTGTAAAATAGTCCCCAAATTTCCAAAAGAAGGACTAGCTTTTTTAGAAGCAACATAAGCATGAGAAGAAATGTTGCCCTTAGCCTTAAACTTCCAAAACCTAAACAAAACTCCAACAGTCAAAGAAGCAAGCAAATGAGTAACAAATAAAGTAAGACCAATAGTAGTATTACCAAAAAGAGAAATCCCAACAGTTCCAATAATAAAAAGAGGTCCCGAATTATTAGTAAAAGTAATAAGTCTTTCAGCCTCCTCCTTAGAACAGATTCCTTCTTTCCTAAAATTAGTAACAATCTTAGCCCCAACAGGATAACCGACTAATAACTCCCATCACAAGAGGAAAAGCACCTTCACCAGGTACATTAAAAATAGGTTTCATAACTTTGCCAAGTTTCTTTCCCAAAAAATCAATAATATCAGTTTTAGAAAGAAGCTCACAAGCAATAAAAAAAGGCAAAAGAGCAGGTACAACAGAAGACATCCAAAGCAAAAGTCCATCCTTAGCAGCCACCAAATTATCCTGAGAAAATACAATAAGACCGCATAGCAAACAAAACAAAAATAAAACTAAGCCCATGCTTTTTCAAATTAATAAAAATAAAACTAGGTTTAACAAATTTCTTAATCATGCTAGTAGTATATGAAAAACCTTGAAAAATATTACAGTTGGTAGTGTAAATAATAAAAACCATACTACCTTTACATAATTTTACAAAAAGTATTGACATTTACTAAATAAAGGAGTAAAATAATACTAATTTGCTTCTACATATTTAATTTCAGACAATATAAGCTCTAAGACAAATAAATTTTCAAAAAAATTTGTCTAAAACTCCACAATAAAAAATGAAAATGTGTAATAATAAAAAAGGAAAGGCAGTGGTAAAATGAACAAAACAAAAACAATAGAATCAAAGAAAAAAGTAGGAGGAATAGAAGACCTATGGAGAGAAGACATAGAAGAATTTGACTCAGAAGAATTAGACAGAATATTAGAAGAAAGCGAAAGACAATATAGAGAAGGAAGAACACATACACTAGACGAAGTAATCAAGGAGATGAACAAAAAATATGGACTACATTTACAAATATAAAATAATTCTAATAGATAATGCACAAGAAGAGCTAGAAGAAATATATAATTATATAGCGCAATACTTAAAAGAACCAATAATAGCAGAACGACTGATAATAAAAATACTTCAAGGAATATCAATTCTAGAAACATCACCATATATATCAAGAGAAATACGTGCAAAAAGACAAAGAGAGCCATGCCGAAGACTGGTTATAAGCAATTACATAGTGCTTTATCAAATAAAAGAAGCACAAAAAGAAGTTTTAATATCACACATATTTTATGGAAGAAGGAACTACTTAGTTATAAACGATTAAAAAATTAAAATAATAAAATTCTAAAAAATTTCAAAAAGAATTTTACCAAAAAAATTTCAAAACAAAACCCCTAGCCAAAATCCAAAAAAAGATATATAATAAATCAAAGACAAAAAAGAGGGAGAAAAATGTCAAAAAAACTACTCATAACCGAAAAACCATCAGTAGCAAGAGAATTTGCAAAAGTGCTAAAAATAAATGGAGCAAATAAAAACGGCTACCTAGAATCAGAAGAATGGATAATAACTTGGTGTGTAGGACACCTAGTTACAATGTCATACCCAGAAAAATACGATGAAAAGTTAAAATTTTGGCGATTAGATACATTGCCATTTTTGCCAAAAGAATACAAATACGAAATAATTCCAAGCGTAGAAACACAATTTGGAATAATAAAGAGCCTATTGCTAAGAGAAGATGTAGACACCATATACGTCTCAACTGACTCTGGGCGAGAAGGAGAATACATATATAGACTAGTAGAACAAGAAACAGGAGTAAAAGACAAAATAAGAAAAAGAGTATGGATAGACTCACAAACAGAAGAAGAAATAAAAAGAGGAATAGAAGAAGCAAAAGACCTATCAGAATATGATAGTTTATCAGACTCCGCATACCTTCGAGCAAAAGAAGACTACTTAATTGGTATAAACTTTTCAAGATTACTATCAATAATATATGGAAGAAGAGTAGCAAAACAAATAAATGAAGAAAAAATTTCAATCTCAGTAGGAAGAGTAATGACATGCGTATTAGGAATGATAGTTTCAAGAGAAAGAGAAATCAAAAATTTTGTAAAAACTCCATATTACAAAATAATAGGAGAATTCGGAGAGGAAAATACATTCAAAGCAGAATGGAAAGTTACAGAAAAATCAAAAATGAATAACTCTCCAAAACTATATAACGAAAATGGTTTTAAAAAAGAAGAAGATGCAAAAGACTTTATTCTAAGTCTAGAACGGAAAACAAGCCAAAATCTTAGAAGTAAAAAAAGCAAAAAGCAAAGAAAATGCCCCATTATTATTCAATTTAGCAGAAATTCAAAACGAATGCACCAAAAGATTTAAAATAAAACCAGACGAAACACTAGCAATAATACAAGAGTTATATGAAAAAAAACTAGTAACATATCCAAGAACAGATGCAAGAGTATTATCAACAGCAGTAGCAAAAGTAATTAGCAAAAACCTAAATGGAATAGCAAAAAACTTCAAAGACGAAGAAATAAGTGGATATATCAAAAAAATGGCAGAAGAAAAATACAAAACAGATTTAACAAAAACAAAATATGTAAACGATAGTAAAATAACAGATCACTACGCAATAATACCAACAGGAGAAGGATTTGAAAACTATGATAAACTTCAAGACTTACAAAAACAGGTATATAAGTTAATAGTAAAAAGATTTTTAGCAATATTCTATCCACCAGCAGAATATAACAAAATCACAGTAACAGTAGGAGTAGAAAACGAAGAACTAACAGCAAGTGGAAAAATCTGTACAAAACAAGGATACCTAGAAATAGCGAAGCCAAAACAAGAACCAAAGAAAGAAGAGGAAAAAGACAAAGAACAAGAAGACACAGGTGATTTAGAAATATTAGGTAAACTAAAAAAAGGACAAGAAATAAACACAAAAACCTACGAAATAAAAACATCAGAAACAACACCACCAACAAGATATAACTCAGGAAGCATAATCCTTGCAATGGAAAATGCAGGAAAGCTAATCGAAGAAGAAGAACTAAGAGAACAAATCAAAGGCGCAGGAATAGGCACTAGTGCAACAAGAGCAGAAATAATGAAAAAACTAGAAAAAATAAAATACATCGCAATAAACACAAAAACTCAAATAATAACGCCAACAGAAAAAGGAGAACTAATATACGACGTAGTAAAAAACTCAATGCCAGACATGCTAAACCCAAAACTAACAGCAAGTTGGGAAAAAGGCTTAGAAATGGTAGCAAAACAAGAAATCAAAGCAGAAGAATTCATGGAAAAATTGGAAACTTATGTAAAAGGAAAAATAAATAGACTAGTAATAAGATAAAAAGTAAACTAGACAAATTTATAAAAAACCCTTGACAGTTTACAATAATACGTATAAAATATTATAGTAAGTTAAAATATATTCTAAAATAATTAGTTATATATAAAATTACGAACATTGAAAATTAAATAGGAAAGAGGTAGATTTTATGGATAACATAATGATAATAATCGCCACTATCCTAATCTCAGGAATAATCTTTATTCCAATCGGAATAATAATCAGAAAAAAAATAGCAGAATCAAAAATAGGCGGAGCAGAAAACGAAGCGAAAAGATTACTAGAACTTGCAGAAAAAGAAGCGGAGAATGCTAGAAAAGAACAAGTATTCAAAGCAAAAGAAGAAATTATGCAAGAAAAGAATGAATTAGAAAAAGAGATTAGAGAAAGAAGAGGCGAAGTACAAACACAAGAAAAAAGACTAATACAAAAAGAGGAAAATCTAGAAAAAAGAGCTGCAAATTTTGAACACAAAGAAAGAGACATAGAAAGGAAATTGCAAGAAATCGAAGGTAAAAAAATAGAATTACAACAAACAGTAGACAAAGAAATGCAAGAACTACAAAGAATAGCAGGACTAACTAGAGATGAGGCAAAAGCAATGTTACTAAGCGAAATGGAAAAACAAATTACCCAAGAAAAAGCAAACCTAATCAAAGAACTAGAAACAAAAGCAAAAGAAGATGCAACAAAAAATGCTAGAGAAGTTCTAACATACACAATACAAAAATGTGCAGCAGACCATACATCAGAAACAACAGTATCAATAGTTGCCCTACCAAGCGACGAAATGAAAGGAAGAATAATCGGAAGAGAAGGAAGAAACATAAAAGCATTAGAAACACTTACTGGAATAGACTTAATCATAGACGATACACCAGAAGCGGTTGTATTATCAGGTTTTGACCCATTAAGAAGAGAAGTAGCAAAAATAGCACTAGAAAAACTTATAGAAGATGGTAGAATACATCCAGCAAAAATCGAAGAAATGGTAGAAAAAGCGAAAGAAGAAGTCGCAGAAACCATTAAATCAGAAGGAGAAAGAGCAACATTAGAAACAGGAGTAATTGGGCTAAATCCAGAACTAATCAAACTAATAGGAAAACTAAAATATAGAACAAGTTATGGACAAAACGTTCTAAATCACTCAATAGAAGTATCAAACTTAGCAAGAATCATGGCAGAAGAAATAGGATTAGACAGCAAAAGAGCAGCAAGAGCAGGACTTCTACACGACATAGGAAAAGCACTAGACCATGATATGGAAGGTACACACGTAGAAATAGGAGTAGAGATACTAAAAAAATTCAAAGAAAACCCATTAGTCATAAATGCAGTAGAAGCACATCATGAAGATGTAGAACCACAAACATTAGAAGCAGTGCTAATACAAGCAGCAGACAGCATATCAGCCTCACGCCCAGGAGCAAGAAGAGAAACACTAGAAGCATACATAAAGAGACTAGAAAAGCTAGAAGAAATAGCAGACTCATTTGAAGGAGTAGACAAATCATATGCAATTCAAGCAGGTCGTGAAGTAAGAATAATAGTAAAACCAGAAAAAGTTACAGAAGCAGAAATGACAATTATGGCTAGAGATATAGCAAAAAAAGTAGAAGATGAAATGGAATATCCAGGACAAATAAAAGTTAATGTAATCAGAGAATCTAGGGCAATTGAATATGCAAAATAAAATAATAGACTATTGGTAATTTAACCAATAGTCTATTATTTTAAAATTTATATAAAAATTGTAACGAATTATGAAAAATAAAAGTCTAAAATGTAAAAGAGGTGAAAAAAGAAATGGAAGATAAACTCTATAAAAATTATTCAATGCTTGTATATAATTACCTGTATTCCTTAAGCAAAGATAGGGAGTTGGCAGAAGAACTTACTCAGGAAACATTTTATAAAGCAATCAAAAACATAAAAAAATTTGAAGGAAATAGTAAAGTAAGCACATGGCTATGTCAAATAGCAAAAAACGAATGGAGAACCTATGTAGCTAAAGAAAGTAAAATAAAGCAAATTCCAATAGAAGACGAAAACTACATAGATAAACTAATCTTAGAAAACACAGCAGAAACAGAGGTAGAAGAAAAAGAAGCTGTACTAAATTTGTATAAAGAAATCCATAAACTAGACCAAAAAACCAAAGAAGTAATCTACTTAAGGATAAAGGGAGACTTAAGCTTTAAAGAAATAGGAGAAATACTAGGAGAAAGTGAAGAATGGGCAAGAATAACGTATTATAGAGGAAAAATAAAGTTAAAGGAGGAACTAAGAAATGATAAAAAACGAATGTGAAATAGTAAAAGACTTAATGCCAAACTACATAGAGGATTTGGCAAACCAAGGCACAAAAAACTTCATAGAAGAGCATTTAAAAAAATGTGAACCATGTAACGAAATGCTAGAAAATTTAAAAAAAGAACAAAAAGGAGAAAAGAAAGGAAAGCAAAATGGTGAAATCGAAATAAACCACTTAAAAAAATATCATAAACAAGTAGAAAAATTAAAAACAGTATTATTCACAACAGCAATAGTAATAATCTTAATATGTCTTACCATATTAGGAAAAGTAATAAATGAAAATATACATATAAAAAAGCTTGAGAAAGAGGGCAAAAAAGTAATAGCAATGATAGAAGAGGTAGAGCTTGATACAAAAATTTTCATAGAGCTTAGAGATTATGAACTAATTCTAGAAAAAAAGACAAATATAGGCACACCAGAAGAAAATAAAAAAACATATGTATATAAAAAATCAAATGGAAACTTTTTCGAAAAATATGTAGAAGAAAGTAAGCGACAGATGGGCTATAGTTATAAAGCATATTTATTTAAAGATAGTCAAACATTAAAAGGTATCTTTGAAGTACCAAACGAGCAAACCAGCCTATGGGAAACCAATATATCTAATGTAGAAAAAGGAATAATTACATGTGATGGATTTTCAGAGCTAAAAACACCAATTGTATGTGCAGAACAAGTAAGAATAAGAGAAGAAGAATGGGAAGGGCAAAAATGTAAAGTATTTAGTAGGCATATCAGAGAAAACTGTCATTATGAACTATGGGTAGAAGAAGAAAGAAATATTATAATTAGAGACTTAGTAATAGAATATGGAAAAATAAAAGAAGAGAAAAACTATACATGGAAAGAAGGCACAGTATCAGATAAGGAAATATTTGATGGAGCTTCAGTAGAAGAAATAAAAAATAAATACTATGACTTAAACAAAAAAGCCAACAAAGTAGCACAAATCGTAAATGAAGCATATCCAAAAACAAAAGAAATACTAGAAAGTGAAAATTATACATTAATAGCAAAAACTAAAAAACTAGAAAATGGTCAAGAAACAGAGAGCAAAAAAGTATACAAAGTAAGGAATAATAAATATGCTATAGCAGATATCAACGAGGGCACAGTTACATACGGAATTCCAAAGAAAGAATATGCATACGAACTAGAAATAAAAGATGGTAAAATATTACAAATAAATTCTAAATATGGAAATAAACCTAATTTTAATTTATGTCTTTCTGGTGTAACAAGCGATTTACTATTATCATATTCAATGTGGAATTTAAGTGAGGAAAAATTCAATGGACAAGAATGCTATGTAGTTAGTAGTGGGTTCATAACAATTTGGATAAATAAAGAAAGTAAGCTTATAGTAGGAGAAAAATGGCAGGATAATATTGATGAAAAACTGTATACATACACATGGGAAATCGGAAATGTAACAGACAAAGACGTACTAAAACAAGATACCATAGAAGAAGCAAAAAAAGCATATGGTTATGTCGAAAAACAGAAATAATGTAAGTTAAAAGGAGGAACTAAAAAATGATAAAAAACGAATGTGAGATAGTAAAAGACCTAGTACCAAGCTACATAGAAAACTTAGTTTCAGAAGGCACAAAAGAATTCGTAGAAAAACATATAAAAACTTGCGACTCCTGTAAAGACACATTAGAAAATAAGAAAAAAGAAAAAGAACAAAAAGAAGAAAAAGAAAAGCAAAAAGGAAAATTTGAAATAAGTTACCTAAAAAAGTACAATAAAAAATTAGAAATATTAAAGACAATAATATTTCTAATTGCAATAGTATTAGGAGTAGTATGTTTAGCAACATTAGGAAATGTAGTAAAATGGGAAATCGAAAGAGGACAACTAGAGAAAAAAGGTAAGCAAAATCAAGAGATGATACATAAAATAGTAGGAAGAACAAATGATATGATAAGCCAAGGAGATTTTATATTAACATTAGAAAAAAAAGATAACATCGGAAAAGCAAATGAAACTGTTAGAAAATATACATATAAAGCCACAAATGATAAATTTATAGAAAAAGTCTTTGAAAAAGAAGAACTTAAATCAATTAAATACCTATTTAGAGATGAGAATGATTTCAAGTTCAAAGGCATAGAAGAAAAAGCAAGTAAAGAAATAAATCTATATGAAGGACCTATTGGGGGAATACAAAGAGGTATAGTAAACTGTATGGGATTTCTAGATATAGGAACACCATATTTGGCATCAAAAATAGAAATAAAAGAAGAAGAATATAATGGCAAAAAATGTAAAGTTCTAAAAAGAAACGACGGAAGTTATGGCTATGAACTATGGATAGAAAAAGATACAAATCTTATAGCAAGAGATATATTATATATACATGGGAAATTAAATGAAGAAAAAAATTATAAATGGGAAATAAGAGAAATATCAGACGAAGAAATTTTTGAAGGTAAATCAATTGAAGAAATACAAAGTAAGTATGATGAAATAAGAGAAGGAATAGAAGTAGTCAAAAAAGTAGTAGAAGAAAGCAGCAATAAAATGGAGGCATTTTTGGAAAGCAATAACTATACATATACAGTAGAAGTAGACAATTTCATGGAACAAGGAAAACTAAAAGAGGTATATAATGTAAAAAATGGAAAAGTAATAAAAAAAGTATATCTTAATGACATTATTAATGAAAATCAAGCAACGTATGGATATAAGGACAAAAACTATCTAAGAGGAGTAATAGTAGAAGGGGGAGAGATAAAACCATCTAAAATAATAGAACAATTCAATATACCAATGTGTAAGGATTGGAACTTTGCAAGCTTATCGAGATTAGAACTTAAAGAAGAAGTATATGCTGGCAAAGAGTGTTACGTTGTCAAAGATGGAGATAGAACAATGTGGATAGATAAAGAGAGCAAACTTATGATAAAAGATGTAAGCGAAAATGTTAACTCTTATTTCGACGATAATGAGCAAACATGGAAAAGTAAAAAAACAATAACAACAACCACATACACATGGGAAAAAGACAACATAGAAGGAGAACTATTCGATGACGAAATGCTAAAAAAAGTAAAAGAAATGTACAATAAAATGTAATTCATCAAAATCCCTTGCGTACTTACCAAAAATATAGTATGATATAGCAAGAGGTGATAAAAATGAACATATTGGCAATAGGAGACCTAGTTGGAGATGCAGGGCTAAAAAAATTAGGACAAGAAATAAAGAAAATAAAAGAAGAAAATGAAATAGATTTCACAATAGTAAATGGAGAAAATGTAGCAGATGGAATGGGCATAATAAAAAAACAATTTGACGAAATCATAAATATAGGAACAGATGTAGTCACAATGGGAAACCACACATGGGGCAAAAAAGACATATTCACATTCATAGACGACCCAAAAATCATAAGACCAGCAAACTACCCAAGTGGAGTATGTGGAAAAGGATATAATATCTACACATGCAAAGACAAAAAAATAGCAGTAATAAACCTAATAGGTCGAACAGACATGAATGTACTAACAGAAAATCCATTCCAAATAGCAAAAAAAATACTAAAATCAGTTAAAGAAAAAGGAGCAGACATAATTATAGTCGATTTCCATGCAGAAGCAACAGCAGAAAAAATAGCAATGAGTTACCATTTAGATGGAGAAGCAACAATCGTATATGGAACTCATACTCATGTACAAACAGCAGACGAAAAAATCACAGAAAAAGGCACAGGATACATTACAGATATAGGGATGACTGGACCAAAAGAATCAGTAATAGGAATGAATATAGAAGCATCACTAAAACGATTTGTAACAACCTTGCCAGAAAAATATAGAGTAGCAACAGGAGAAACAATGCTAAACGGATGCGTATTCCAAATAGATGATACAACAAACAAAGTAACAAGCATAAAAAGAATACAAATGTAACAAGAAGTCGAAAAATGTCGATGAGAAAATGTAAAAATATTCCAAAAGTACTAGACAAAATTTTCCAAATGTAATAAACTAATAATTGTTCAAACGAAACAAAAAAATAAATTATTAGGAGGCACAAACAATGGAAGTTTTAAAAATCTCATCAAAATCAAATCCAAACTCAGTCGCAGGAGCAATTGCAGGATTGGTAAAAGAATCAGGAAATGCAGAAATGCAAGCAATCGGAGCAGGAGCATTAAATCAAGCAATCAAAGCAGTTGCAATAGCAAGAGGATTCGTAGCACCATCAGGAGTAGACCTAGTCTGCGTACCAGCATTCGCAGAAGTAGAAGTTGAAGGAGAAGACAGAACAGGAATCAAAATACTAGTAGAATCAAGAACATAAGTAAAGAAAAGTAAAGGCAAAAGCCTAAAACAAAGCGAGAAGTACAAACTTCTCGCTAAAAAATTGCATATTTTACATAAATATGATATAATAAAAATAACTTTATCCAAGAGATAAAGACAAAACAAGAAAAGGATGAAAGCAAAATGGTAGGTGAAGTCATAAAAGTAGATCGGGACGAAAAAATCTTCACAAGACTTGTAATCCAGATAGTAAGAAATGGAGAACCTTGTGGAGAAGAGAAATACGGAATAAGGTTCACAGACAAAGAAATCAAGAAAATCATGCAAAGAATGAAGTTAAAATACAAAAAAGACTTCACAGGCAAAAAAGTTTTTCTAATGGAACACCGTATTTACATTCTCGCACAAAATCCAAATACTCAAGGCAAAGAAAGCTACACATCCTATTTGGTTACATAGGCCAAATCCCCTGGAAGATAATTTATCTTCTAGGGGATTAATCTAAATAAACACTTGAAAAAACAAAAAAATGTGATATAATAAAACAAAAAATAAGGAGGACAAACAATGGATTTAAAAGGCTCAAAAACAGAAAAAAACCTATGGGAGGCATTTGCAGGAGAATCACAAGCAAGAAATAAATACACATACTATGCAAGTAAAGCAAAAAAAGACGGATATGAACAAATTGCAGCAATATTTGAAGAAACAGCACAAAATGAAAAAGAACACGCAAAAATATGGTTCAAACTACTAAATGGAGGAGAAGTACCACCAACAGAAAAGAACCTAAAAGACGCAGCAGGAGGAGAAAACTTCGAATGGACAGACATGTATGCAAGAATGGCAAAAGAAGCTAAAGAAGAAGGCTTTGACCACATAGCATATCTATTTGAAGAAGTAGGAAAAATAGAAAAAGAACACGAAGCAAGATACCTAAAATTACTAGAAAATGTAAAAGACGGCTTAGTATTCACAAAAGATGGAGACAAAATTTGGAAATGCAGAAACTGTGGACACATCGCCATCGGAAAATCAGCACCAGAAGTATGCCCAGTATGCAATCATCCACAATCATATTTCGAAATAAAAGCAGAAAACTATTAATAAAAAGCAGAGAAGAATGATTTGTATTTTTTTGCATAAACTATTGATTATTAGCTTAATTCGTAGTATAATTAAGTTAATAAATATTTATTAGAGACTGCTTTGCACCCCATGTTGGGAGCAGAGCAATCTCGATTTTTACTTTCTTTTATAAATTCTTATAAATTGATTGTTTTTTAAAACATAAATTGTATCGACCCATAAAAATTTCCTAGATTTGTATATTGAATGTATTTGTTTGAATATAGCTTCGTCACTTACTGTTTGAGAAGTATTATCAATTATAAAATTATGCGCTTGTTTTTCACAATTTCTTATTGCTGTTTTTACACAATCTTTTTCTCGTTTACTTGTAATCCTTTTTAAATCAATCTTTTCTCCTTTGAAAATATAATCTGGACTTTTTATGCCTTGGGGGAAATTAATATTAGGCAATATTTTTACATTTCCTCCAAATGTCTTATTTAATAATATTGCGACCTCAAGCTCACGTTTATCATGCTTATTTACTACATTATGTCCATCTGTTTGATATATTTTGCCATTATACTCAAAAAAATCTTGCACATCGATTTTCCCTTTGCTAGGTTTAGTATTGTAAAGCATTACTTTTGTTATATCTATGTATTGCAACTTAATTACCTCTTTATTTAACTCATAGTTATATTCATTTTTCTTATTTTGCTGTTATTTATTAGATCCAATTTATTAATTTAAGACTTAAATTATATATAATGATAAACATAGAAAAATATTTGATATAATAATACTATTTTAGCACCTTTATTTCCTTGTGTCAATAAAATTCGAATATAATAAAAGCAATTCTCTTTTTAGTTTGTAGTTCAAATATTTTGAGATGCTTCTAGCAAGATGTGTTAAGAAAAAATTAATTCATAAGCATGCAAAAATGCTGTCAATGATTTTTGAAAAAGTCCCAAAAAATTTTAAACATAAGCCCTAAAAATTTAGTTTTTTTAGGGCTAAATTTTAGGAAACTTTTTCAAGTTCTGTTTGCAATTTAATTAATTGTTTTTCTACAAATTTTTCAAA
>JAAVZW010000035.1 GCA_022791835.1 Clostridia bacterium
CCTTATATATTAGATAAAAAATAGCCATATTCTATATTTGTATTATTAAAACAATAAATAAGGAAAATAGAAAATAAAATTTAACGAAAATAAATAGAAAAAATATATCATAATAAAAAATAATTTTAAATTAATAATAAATAAGAGATATAATTGAAATATTAGTAATAAAAATAAATAATATAAAATTTAGAAATTAAAATAGAAATAATGTTTATTGGCTGACGAAATATTTTAAAATTAAATATTAAATGAAAAATAATTAAATAGAAAAATGATTTTGGATAAGATTAAAAATATAAAAATGGAAAATTTGTATACTTAAGCTAAAAAAATTATTGATAAAAATAATAAAAAATTTATTTATATTTTGTAGAATAGATAAAAATAATAAAGATTCATTTATTAAAATATAAAAATTTAACGATAAATTTCGTAAAATAAATTATATAAATAATATATAATTTAGAATAAAAAAAGTATAAAAAAATTTAATAAATTAAAGGTATAATATACTATTAAAAATTTAAAATATATGAATAATAATTTTTATATTTAATATATTTTATAAAAATATTAAATATAAATAATGGTTAGAAAGCTACCAGAAAAAATATATAAAGATGAAAATATAATATAAATCACATATAAAATTATAATAAATAATACTTAGGAAATAATGTAATAAAAAATAAAGCTTGATATTAATAAAAATGAAACAAAAATAACATTAATAATAAAAAAACAGATATAAAATAAATGGAAATAATTGAATTGAAAAAATACAAAAAAATAGATAAAATAGGATTAAAAAATACGGATAGAAAAAAGAATATAGTAATCATAAACCAAAAACGCATGAAATTTTGTTGTGGGCGTAAGTGTTTATATATCAGGCTTTTTTAGAATATGGCAAATAAAGTGAAACTAATAAGCCGAGAAAATAAGTATTATGAGGAATTATAATTGACAAAGAAGGACTTATAGGATTATATAAAGATAATATAAAATCACAAAAATAAGTAATTTTTTGTGATAAATGATAAAAATCATAATCAGGAGGTCAGTTTAAAAAACTTCTAGATTTTAATAAATTAAATTTTATAATAATTAATTATTTATTATAAAATTTAAAATTCATAAAAATAGATTAATTAAATCCTCACTTACGATAAAATTAATATAGATATATTAGCAAGAAAAAGAACGATGTTATTCTAATATTAAAATAAGAATTTCAAAACTTAAATGCAAAAGTGCAATGCTAAAAAATAATTGCTTTAATGACAACCACGTTGTTAGCTATTTTAAAATCTAAAATGAGAACATATATATTTTAATTTGGATTATAAATATGCAAAAATATAATTTAAATATAAAATTATACAAAGTTAGAATGAAAAAAAGTCAGATTGAAAAGTTGAAGATGTGTTGTCAAAAAAGTTGAGTAATATGTGTAAGAATATAAAAAATTTTAGATTAAGTTTAAAGTAAAAATTTTAAAAAAGATAAAATGTTAAAATTTTTATAGAATACTATTATCAATTATCAATTTTGTCAATTTGATTAGGAAAGCAAATGGTTCGATTGTATCTTAACAAAAAATTTTTATAGAGAAATTTTTGTTGATTCAAATTTTTAGAAATGAAATTTAGAAAGTTACAAAAAATTTTTTTCATAGTAACAAAATTTATAAAAAGATTAGAAATAAAAAATTGTAAAATGTTAAGGAGCGTTTTTTTATTCAAAAAGTTAGATGCTACATTTTTGAATAATTGTAAATAGAATTAAAAGTTGCAAATTAAGAATTGAATAAATTTAGATAAAAATCTTGTATAGTAAAAAGAACTTTTATAAAAGTCTAAAATATAAGATTATTAAAATAAAAGTAGTTCTCATAAAATTTTATAAGAAATTTTTGAATGTAAAAAAATCAAAGAAACTATGATTAAAAAATGTAATGCTAACTAAAATAAACAGAAAAACTAAAGTAAAAAATTTTCGAATAAGATATGCCAAAAATGTTTAAATTCCAATTGATAAAATTATGAATATAATTAAAAAATTAAAGAAAAAATTAAAATAAATACAAAAAATAGACTAATTTAGGAAGAGTTTCTAAAAATATAAATTGCAATGTAACTAAAAATAGAGTAAAAAGAAGAACAAAAGTGTGCATATTGTAATAAATTACTAAAAATAGAAAAAGACTGACAAAAGTAATTGAAAACAAGAGAAGAAAGCTCGCGAATCCTTCTAAACCCTAATCATTAAGACGATAATGTGGATAACTTTTATACTTAGAAAAATAGCATTTTGATTATAAAAAAACAAGATTTAAGCTTAAAAATTGCTTAAAAATAGTACAAATTAAGCATTATTTGGAAGTTAGCAATAAGACAAAATAATATAATTATGTAAAGACGGCCGAAAGAGAAAAAAATTCACTTTTTTAAGCATAAAATATCAGAAAAAATTAAAAATAAATAAAGAAAAAAGAACTAAAAAAAGAATAAAAATATATACTAATTAAAAAGATTCTTTTTTGAAAAAGAGAACACGCAAATTTGAAAAGAAAAATTATTTAGATAATAAAAAGGAAAAATTTATTAAAGAAAAATATAAGATAATAATTTAAGAATAAAGAAAAAGTTTCTTTTTATAATTGAAATCATAAAAAGAAAAAAGTAAATAAGATTAAAAAGCAGAGAAAAAATTTTTAATCATAAGAGTCGATTGGAAAATGAATAATCAAAATTGTGAAGGAAGAATTTATCGAAAATAAATTTTAAAAGTTGAAATAGTATAGTATAAAATTTAGTTTTTATAAAATAGAAAAATAATTAATTAATAATAAATTACAAAAAATAAATAGAAAAACAATTAAATTATTTAAATATATACTTGTCAAAAAGGATATGAGAAGGAAATAAAAGAATAAAACATAAATAGATTTAATAAAAATTAAAGTAAATATAATATTGTCAAAAAGATTAGCACAATAAAAATATTTGAGAATAAGCTTATGAAGATAAATAGTATATGAAAAATATTAATTAATCTAATTAGTCAAAAAGTCAATGGAGAAATTAAAAGAGAGTAAAATGATTGAAAATATTTTCATAATATAAAACTTAAAATCTTCTTGATAAAAGTATTATTGAAAGAAGTGAAATAACTTATAAATAGTAATAAAAGTAAGAGAAAATAATATGTTAAAACTCTGAAAATACAATAAAAAGCACAAATATTAGAAAGGTTCTAATATCTATAAAAAAATAAAACCCCTTAAAATCGAAATTAAGAGGGGGGTTTATTTTTGTTACACAGAAAATTACTAGTTTTGCTAGTAATTTCTGGAGTAAAAAGGTTAAGTTACATTGAATATAATTATAATGAACACTACAATTTTGCTAAAAACTATTTCAAAGCAAGCTCTTGCTCAGTAGTATCAGGACTTTTAACTATTGTAGAAGAACTCTCTTCTTTGGTCATATTATCTTTTGCGACAGTTATAAGAAGTTTTAGTCTATTAGTTTGGTTTGCTTCGCTAGCTCCTGGATCATAGTCAACTGGACTTATATTTGCATTTGGAAACTTTGCACGTATTGTCTTAATGACACCTTTGCCAACTACATGATTTGGTAAGCATGCAAATGGTTGTACGCATACTATATTAGGAATTCCATTTTCTATGTATTCTATCATTTCAGCTGTTAGAAACCAACCTTCACCAGTTTGATTTCCAATAGATAATATATCTTTAACTTTTTCTTCTAAATGCCAAATGTTACAAGGAGGTAAGTAATCTTTAGAAGAATTTGCAAGTGCTATTTTTAGATCTTTTTCAAATATATTAATTAGTCTTATTGCCAATTTGAATATTTTTGCTTTTCCTCTGTCTGTATTAAGTAATGAATTAAAGGTTATTTTATGTGTAGCCATGAATTTTACAAATCCCATAAAATCAGGCATTACAACTTCTGCACCTTCTTTTTCTAATACATCAATTACAAAGTTATTTCCAAATGGATGATATTTTATAAGTATTTCTCCTACAACTCCTACTTTTGGCTTCTTTGTCTTTAAGTCTAATTCTATTTTTTCAAAGTCATTTACCATATCATAAATACTTTTTTTGAACTCTTTAGAAGTTGATTTTTTTACTAGGGATTTACAGGTTTCAAGCCATTTCTCATATAGTTTTTGTGTTTCTCCTTGGTTTATTTCATATGGTCTGTTTTTTAGTAATAGTTTTTGCAGTAAATCACCATATATTATTGATTTTAGTAGTTTTTCCATAAGAGGAACTGTTATTTTAAAGCCTGGATTTTTTTCCATTCCTACTATGTTGAAACTTATTACTGGTACTTGAGGGAATCCTGCATCTTTTAATGCTTTTCTTATAAACCCTATATAATTGGTTGCTCTACAACCTCCTCCTGTTTGAGACATTATAAGTGCAGTTTTGTTTACATCATATTCGCCAGATTGTAATGCTTCTATCATTTGGCCAGTTGTTAATATTGAAGGATAGCATGCATCATTATTTACGTACTTAAGACCAGTTTCTACAGTCTTAGGGGTGCAAGTTTTTAGAAGTTTTAAATTATATCCACAAGAGCCTACGGCTACTTCGAGTAGCTCGAAATGTATTGGCGCCATTTGAGGACAGAGGATAGTATAATCTTTTTTCATTTCTTTTGTAAATGGTACTTTGTGGATACCATAATCGCCTTTTGCAGATACACAAGATGTACATACTCCGTGAATTTTTCTTTTCTAATCTCTTATTTATACTTGCGAGTAGGGATCTTATTCTAATACGAACAGCACCTAAATTGTTCACTTCATCTATTTTTATTAGTGTATACATTTTATTATAACTTGAAAGTATTTCTTCAACTTGGTCAGTGGTTACTGCATCTACTCCACAACCGAATGAATTTAGTTGTATTAATTCAAGGTTGTCATGTTTTCCAACAAAATCAGCAGCTGCATATAATCTACTATGGAATACCCATTGATCTACAACTCTTAAAGGTCTTTTAACAGGTACATCTTTTGAAACAGAATCTTCTGTTAAAACACATAATCCAAGTCCAGTAATTAGCGTGTCTATACCATGGTTTATTTCAGAGTCTATATGATAGGGGCGTCCTGCAAGTACAACACCTTTTAAGCTATTTTCTTCCATGTATTTTAAAGCACGGGTTGCCTCATCTCTTATATCTTGTTTGCATTTTTGGTATTCTTTTTCTGCTGCTTCTACTGCTTCTAATAATTCTTTTTTAGTAAAATTGTATTCTTTAAATTCATCTAATTCTAATACTTTTTTTACAAGGTTTTTGCTATCAAAAGGTAAGAATGGATTAATGAATTTTACATTTTTGACTTCTTCTACATTGTTTTTTATAACTTCAGAATATGATATTACTATTGGGCAGTTATATTTATTATCTGATGCTTCAAATTCTTTTCTAGAATATGGCATACAAGGATAAAATATTGTCTTTATACCAGAATGTATAAGACTAACTATATGTCCATGAGAAAGTTTTGCTGGGTAACAAACAGATTCTGATGGCATAGATTCCATTCCTTTTTCATATGTTTTTCTTGTACTCTTTTCAGATAATATGACTCTAAAGCCTAGTTTTGTTAAGAAAGTAAACCAAAATGGATAGTCTTCATACATATTTAGTACTCTTGGAATACCAGTAATTCCTCTAAAGGCTTCTTCCGTAGGTAAAGGTTCATATCCAAAAATTCTTTCAGCTTTATATTTAATAAGATTTGGTAATTCAGAATTTCCTGTAACAATACCAGCACCACGCTCACAGCGGTTTCCTGAGACATGAGTTTTACCGTTATTAAATTTGTTTATTGTAAGTTTACATTTATTCTCACATCCATTACATCTTGTGTGTGTAAGTTTTATATTTAATTTGTCTAGTTCTTCTAAGTTTGCTAAAGTTGAAGTATATTCCATGTCAAGATTTGCTTCATATTGTTCTTTGCTTAGAAGTGCAACACCATATGCACCCATTAGCCCTGCTATATCTGGTCTTATGACTTCTTTTCCTACTACTAATTCAAAACTACGTAAAACAGCATCATTGTAAAAAGTTCCACCTTGAACAACTATGTTGTCTCCTAAAGTTTCGGGGTCTCTTATTTTCATAACTTTTTGAATAGCATTCTTAATTACAGACATAGATAGACCTGCTGATATGTCTCCAACAGAATATCCTTCTTTCTGTGATTGCTTAATCTTTGAATTCATGAAAACAGTACATCTTGAACCTAGGTCAACAGGAGTCCTTGAAAGTAGAGCTTCATTTACGAAATCTTCTATTGATAGGTTTAGACTTTTTGCAAATGTTTCAATAAATGATCCACATCCAGAAGAACATGCTTCATTTAGCATAATATTGTCTATTGCACCGTTTTTTAGTTTTATATACTTCATGTCCTGACCACCAATGTCCACTATACTTGTAACATTTGGCATAAACTCTGAGGCCGCTCTATAATGTGCAATGGTTTCTATTTCATTTAAATCTACATTAAGGGCTGTTTGTATTAACTTCTCACCATAGCCTGTAACGCCTGAAAATCGAATTTTAGCGTCTTTTGGTAAAATAGCATATACTTCCCTTAACATTTCTATTACACTCTTCAGAGGATCACCTTCATTGTTTTTGTATATTGAGTATATGAGACTACCTTCATTGTCTATAATTGCAAGTTTTGTTGTTGTAGAACCTGCATCTATTCCTATAAAGCAGTCTCCTTCAAATCCTTCTAAGTTTCTTCTTTTTACTGTTGCTTCTGAGTGTCTTTTCTTGAAAGCTTCATATTCTGCATCTATTGTAAATAATGGTGGTAGAGGTTGGGTAGTTGTATCTTGTGAATTTTTTAATATTGATATCCTGCCTTTAAGTTTTTCTACGGAAATAGGACTTCTACCAAGTGAGTCAAGAGCAGCACCTTTTGCTACTAAAAGGTGTGCATCCGTAGGAATAATTGTCTGCTTAGGTGTTAAATTCAAAGTTTCTACAAATCTTTTTCTGAGCTCAGATAAATAGTTAAGAGGTCCCCCTAAAAATGCAATATTACCACGAATAGGTCTACCACAAGCAAGTCCGCTTATAGTTTGGTTTACTACGGCTTGGAATATAGAGACAGCTATATCTGATTTTTCTGCACCCTCATTTATAAGAGGTTGTACATCTGTTTTTGCGAATACTCCACAACGTGATGCAATTGGGTATATCGTTTTATAATTTTTTGCAAGTTCATTAAGTCCTTCTGTATTTGTGTGCAAAAGACTTGCCATTTGATCTAAGAATGCACCTGTACCACCAGCACATGTACCATTCATACGTTGCTCTACAAATTTATCAAAATATATAATTTTTGCGTCCTCTCCACCAAGTTCTATTACTACATCAGTATGAGGGATATATTTTTCAACAGCTCTTTTGCAAGATACTACTTCTTGAATGAAAGGTAAGTCCAAGAAATTAGCAGCAGACATTGCACCTGAACCAGTCAAAGCAATTGTAAATTCATTATTTGAATAATTTTCTGCAAGTTCTTCTAAAACTTTGCATACTGTATTTTTGGTATCTGAAAAATGTCTTTTGTAAGATGTATGTATGGTTTCTAAATTATTATTCATAACTACTATTTTAACAGTTGTTGAACCTACGTCAAGCCCTACATGCAATAATTTTTCATTCTCCATATAAATTCTCCTTAAATTATAACTAGATTTTATTAACCTTCATATAATTTTATACGTAAATTACAAATTTGTCAATGGTAAAAAATGCATGTAAACTAATCAATTACCAATATGCGTAAGAGAATAGCAACTTTTTAAATCTACATAAAATTATTATGGGAAAAGAAAATTTATTTTATCAAAATATTCATAATTTGTCCAAACAGTAAATATACTTAAGTGAGAAAAAATTAAGGTATAGGAGGCTAAGTTATGAAAAAAGGAAAAATTTTATTAATGTTAGTATTTGCAATAGTTTGCGTTATTGCAGTAATGACAATTGTAAAATCAATGAAAAAAGATGAAGGAGAGAGCCTTGCGGAAATAACACCTAGCGAGGAAATTACAGAGGAACAAGAGAGACAGACAATTATATCTCTTTATTATATAAATATTGAAACAAATACATTAGTTCCAGAAGCAAGAGTTATAGATGCAAAAGACTTATTAGAGAATCCATATAAAGCACTTACAGAGTATCTTATATCAGCACCTAAAAATGAAAAACTCAAATCAAGTATGACAGAAAATGTAACAGTTAAAAATGCAGAATTAAAGAACAATGTAGTAGTATTAGATTTGTCTAAAGAGTTTATTGAAAATAGAAATGCTGAGGAAATCAAAATGTCAATACAAGCAATTGCAAACACATTAACAGAATTAAATGAAGTAAATTCTATTAAAATATTAATAGAAGGAGAAGAAAACAAAGAAATAGAGGGAACAGATATAGACTTAAACAAAACCTTTGCAAGACAAAGTTAGTTATCTAAAAAATTTATATAATTTTATATATTTCATAAAGTGTTTATAATTAAAAAGAAAATTCTCAACTTCATTCAAAGAAGCAAGAGTGTTTTCTTTTCTTTTTTTAAAAGATAATTTCTCAGGTTTATTTGGAGTATTACCCCTTTTATAAAATAAATTATTTTCCATACAAACTCACCCTTTAATAATATTTACTATTTGCTTTTTGGCAAATATGTTGTATAATATATTATGAAAATTAAAGAAAAAGGGTTACATATGGAAATAAAAGAAGAAAGAATTGATGATTTAGAAATAAATGGACTTAAAATAATTCAAAATGAAAATTGGTTTTGCTTTGGTGTAGACAGTGTCCTTTTATCAAGTTTTGCAGAGGATATGCATTGTGGTAGTAGTATACTAGACTTAGGTGCAGGGAATGGCATACTTGAACTTTTAATTTCTGCCAAGGTAGAAAATTCTCAAATTGTAGGAATAGAGGTACAAGAAGAAGTCGCCCAAATGGCTAGAAGAAGTGTCGAACTTAATAATTTAGAAAACAGAATAGAAATAAAAACAGCTAATATTAAAGATATAGGAAAGATTAAGGAATTTGATGCAGTAGTAACAAATCCACCTTATAAAGAAGCTGGAACAGGAAGACAAAATGAAGAGGCAAAAAAACTAATAGCAAGACATGAGATATTAGCTACGCTAGAAGATTTTATAAAAACAGCAAGTAACAATTTAAAGGACAAAGGGTCTATGTATATGGTAAATAGGCCAGAGAGGCTTGTAGACATATTTGAGTATTCTAGAAAATATAAACTAGAACCAAAAGAACTAAGAATGGTGTACTCAAAGCAATATTCAAAGCCTGTATTAGTTTTAGTTAAAGCAACCAAACATGCAAATAGATATTTAAAAGTAAGAGAACCGCTCTATATTTATGACGAAAATGGAAACTATTCAAAAGAAGTATTAAAAATATATGGCAAAGATAAGGAGAATTTTTAAATGAATGGAATACTATATTTAGTTGCAACACCAATTGGAAATTTAGAAGATATTACACTAAGAGCAATTAAGATATTAAAAGAAGTGGATTTAGTTGTTGCAGAAGATACAAGACAGACCTTAAAATTATTGAATCATTTAAATATACAAAAACACTTGATAAGTTTTCATAGACATAGTACAGAAGAAAAAGGAATAGAGATAATAGAAGAATTAAAACTAGGGAAAAATATTGCTCTTGTATCAGATGCAGGAACTCCTGCAATATCAGATCCAGGAGAGGAAATTGTAAAACTTGCATTAAAGGAAAATATAAAAGTAATACCAATACCAGGTGCATGTGCATTAATTACCGCTATTATTGCTTCAGGAATAGAGGCAACTGAATTCACATTTATAGGTTTTTTACCATTAAATAAGAAAACGCGAAGTGAAAAATTAGAAGAGATAAATAAATCAAATAAGACGATAATATTATATGAGGCACCACATAAGCTAAACTCTACATTAAAAGATTTAAGTGGAATTACAAAAAATAGAAGAATTGTTCTAGCTAGAGAGCTTACTAAGATACATGAAGAATTTATAGTAGGTACTGCTAAAGAACTTTTAGAAAGAATGCAAGAACCTAGAGGCGAATTTGTAATAGTAATAGAAAAAAATACAGAACCTAAGGAAAACATATTTGAAACGATGACACTAGAAGAACATTATAAATACTACGAAACCTTACGGAATGGGGAAAAAAGAAATAATAAAGCAAATTGCAAAAGATAGAGATGTTAAGAAAAATGAAATATATAAAGAATTTATATAAAAAATAAAAAGCTTCTCACATACTTTGAGAAGCTCTTTGTATCTTTTTTTATATTTAATCTAATTCATTTATTTTTGATTTGCATTTTTCACAAATTAAGTGATCGTCGAAATTGTATAGTTTTTTATCACTTCCACAAAATACACAACCTTCTGTATATTTTTTTAGTATAATAGATGTACCATCTACAAAGATTTCTAAAGAATCTTTTTCAGAAATACCTAGTTTATTTCTAAGTTCCATAGGAATTACAATTCTTCCTAGCTCGTCTACTCTTCTTACTATTCCAGTTGATTTTACCATATTATATTCCTCCTTTATGGATATATATTTTATTAAGTATTATACATTTGATGTATATATAATAACATAAAATTTACCAATAATCAACATTTTTTGACAATTTTTTTTGAAATTTTTTCCAATCATTAACAAATCACTTACGGAAAATAGAAATACAGGAGTTATCAGCTCCTGTAAAGTTAGATATATAACTCCTTTTCGGAGGGCGTAGAGGACTCCCAGTCGCGATTAAAAAAGGACTATGGGGGCCGCGAAAGAGAATTTAAGTAAATCCTCTACAAAATTAAAAACATGATTAATAAGCTGTATGTTAAGTATTTTGAATATGCAAAATAAACATACTAAAAATATGCGAAATACATAGTTGTATTTATGTAGTTATTAATTCAGTTCAATATAATTTTGGAAATCTTATAGGTGAATACCAAATTTCAGATTTAAAGAATATTGACTTTATAACATTGCGAAAGAATGTCGAATATTAAAATAACTATAAATATAATACAACATAATCTAGAAAATGTCAACTAAATTCGTTCGACAAAAAACGACAAAATCCGACAAAGAAAGAAGTGAAAAATGTACAATTAGTACTTAAGTATATTATAGAATTTGACAAATTAAAGTAGAAACAAGCATACCGAACAAAATCTGCAAGTAAAGCACAGACCAATACAAAACGAATTTTTTTAATTTTTACAGTACTTGTATATATTGCTATTGTATATAGAGTTGTTTCAGTAGAACCCATAATAGTAGAAGCGATTGTTCCGAATAATACTATCTACACCTGAGTTTTTCATTATATCTAGTGCCACAGCAGTTGAGGCACTACCAGAGATTGGTCGTACTAACATTAGAGGAAATACTTCTGCTGGAATTTTTAGTAAGCTTAAAAATGGAGTAAGAGTATTTTGAAGTAATTCTAAAATTCCAGAATTTCTAAGTGCACTAATTGCTAAAAATAAGGCAACTAGAGTAGGGAAAATTTTTATAACAGTATCTATTCCTTCTTTTGCTCCGAACTAAAAAGCTATCAAATACTTTGACTTTTTCTACGACGCCATAGGACACAATATATACAATTACAAAAGGTACTGCAATTATAGAAATATAGTTTATAATATTCAAAATATACTCACTCCTTATTTACCAAGCTTTATTAATATTTTCGCTGTAACAATTGCAACAAAAGCAGCGGAAAAGGTTGCAATCCATACAGGAAAGATGATACTAGTTGGATTTGAAGAATTTAAGGAAGACCTTATTGCAATTACAGTTGTAGGTATAAGTTGTAAAGATGCAGTATTTAATAAAACTAGTATAGCCATAGAATTGCTTAAAACTTTTTTATTACTGTTTTTATCTTGTAAAGATTCCATTGCTTTAAGCCCTAAAGGAGTAGATGCATTGCCTAGGCCTAAAATATTTGCAATCATATTAAGTGAAATTTCTTCATATGCTTTGTCTTTTTTATCTACTTCAGGAAACAAAAATTTAATAATAGGTCTGAGGAATTTTGCAAGTTTTTTAGAAAGTGAAGAATCTTTCGCAATTTGCATTATTCCACACCAAAGAGTGATAGTACCAAAAAAAGTAAGAGTAAGTTCGACAGCTGAAGAAGCGGATTCAAATATACCGATTATTTACCTTTTCCAAATTACCAGAGAGTAAAGCGTATGCATATGAAATTATAATAAAAATAGGCCATAAAGTATTTAACATGGCAAAAATCTCCCATAAATTAAAATCAATTAACAATATATATTAAATAAACTAAACAAATATGCAAAAATAATTTACATAATGCTTGTAAATTATGTAAAAAAATGATAAAATATATAAGTATAGTATAATTAAAATAATGAGGAGGGAGAGCTAGCGATTTTAGCTAGCAAAAGTTAGTATGAAAAATATAAGAGAACTTAGTATAGAAGAAATAATATCAATGACAGGATTAGCAGTAAAAATTAATGAATATGCTTTAGTTGTAAGAAATGATCAAGAAGTAATGGACAGAATTAGAAGAATAGTTAGAAGATTAGAAAAAGATGCAAGTTATACAAAAGAAGATATGCAAAAAGCAATAATAGAAGTTTTAAAAGAATATGAGAGTAGAGTAGATAAAGAAAGGCTAGTAATGTTAACTGCATATAATTTAAAAACAAGAGTGGAAGATAAAATGAAAACTTTATCGGATGACCGTAAAAAGAAAGTAAGGAGTGATATTGCTAATGCAGTAGAACTTTTAAGTTCTACCAATGCAAAAATTATTGTTCCACAATACATATTAGGGACAAAATTAATTGGACAATTAGTGGTATTAGATTCTAAAGAATTGGTTCAAGCTATTAAATCAAATAGACCGCTAAAATCGTTAGGAACAACTAGTAGAAAAGATAGAGATAGATATAATGAGGCAATTAGTAAAATAGGAAATTTCGGAGAAATAGCTAATCTTATCGATTTTGATGATATAGAACAGATTATTGCGGGGGATAGGGAAATAGGAGAAGGAATAACAAATCAGATAGCAAACAATGTACATCGTACATTTCAAGCAGATCATATGGAACGTGATATATTATTAGAAATGCAAGAAGACGCAGATGCAATAGAAGAGGAATTTAAAAAAGATGGATATAAAACAGCAGAAACAATTAGAGCTTTAGAGGCAAATTGTAGATTTATAAATATGGATAATTTATTTTTGCTTATAGGTTACAGAATAATTCAAGAATTAGAAAATGATCGTGTTATCATACAGAAACAAGAAGAAGGACTAAATGCTCGGAGAACAAACAGAAAGAGCAATGCAAGTTTTAGCATCAACTATTAAAAATACATATAGTCAAGTAAAACAAGGAACTGTGATACAGGGAATAAACTTTGAAAGTGATGAAGAATTTACATATTCACAAGAAGAATTACATAGAGCATGTGGAAGATTTAGAAATGGTAAATATTATAAACAAGCAGAAGTAGAGCAATTGTTAGAAGATGTAAAAATGGGAGCAATACTTTGTATGGATGTTCCAGAAGAAATGCGTGAATTTTTAGATTTTGATGAGGAGACATGGACGAAGATAAGAACAGAATATAGCGAAAACTTAGTATATTTAATAGAATGCATGGATAGAATAGATGAACAAGTTTATTACTACATGAACAAAATGACTAGTATACCTAATAGTGTATTAGGAGCATTATCACAAAAGAAGGAATTGGATATAGTTGCTATAATGAATTTTTTTGAGCAAGGAAAAATAACTACAGATCAAATAAGTGCTACAGGTTTAAGCAGATATATTTCTCAAGACATGATAAATATTAGAATAAGAGAATTGTATTCTAATATGCAAAATTCAGAAATAGGGGAAGAAGAAAAAGCAAAAAACTTAGCCTTATTTAATAAGTATTCAGGACTTTATAGAAAATTGTACATAGAAGAAAAAACTGAGAAAGAGATTGCAGAAAGCGGATTTTCATTAGTTTCTTCATTTGCAGATGAACTTAGTGAAAATGCTCTTCAAGATTTATACCAATATAATTTAATCACATTAGATGTTGCAGCAGACTGGGGAGCAGATTTAACAAAAATGCTAGAACAAGGTCAAATAAAAGCTACGGATCTTAAAAATTTGTATGCAGATAATATAGTTACAATAGAACAAATTAGAAGTATTATTAAGTTTGGAACGATATCAAATGATGAAAAACAAGATTTAATATATGCAACTTTTGATGGAGATACAAAAGAAGAAGAAGAAATTAGAGCAACACTTATACAATTATTAGCTATTGGAGAAGAATATAGAGGAGAACCAAGACAAACAGCTACAAGAAGGGAAGGAACTTCTAGTGAAAAGTGGAAAAATTATGTATCAGATCCACAAACAAGATGGAAATTTATTTCCTTGTTAGATAAGGATTATTCAAAAAGAATATTACCTCAAGAAAAACACGTACTAGATGGGCATAGAGTATTCCTATTACCTAATCAAGATGCAATAATCATTGAAAAGATGTATGAAAAAAGAAGAGGGAAAATGGTAAGTGCTTACGGAAGTGCGACTTATCTAGTACCTACTACAGTATTTTATGACCATTTGGATGACATCATAAAAAATGAAGCTATTAATAGGAGTTTTCTGTATGAAATGTCAGAACTTGAAATGGCAACACCTATAATGCATAGCAAAAATTGGGGAAGAAACATAATGAAATATTTTGGAATAGATGCAGATAATGAAAGATATACAATAGAAGAATTTAAAGAGATTTTAAATGCAGCAGATAGAGTATCACAATCAAGAAGAGAAAGAGAGTAGAAATGGAGAATATTTTATTCAAAGCAATGCTTAGTAAAGTACAAAAAGATATATTAGAAAATAGAGAAGAATTAGAAAAAATATATGAAATAGATGCTAAGCATTGCCAAATAGAATTTGAAGTTAGAAAATTAATAGAAATTATAGAGTATTATAAAAATATAGATATACCTAAAAAAGAAGAAAAAATGCTATTTTTTTGTAACGGAAATCCATATATAGTTCTTAATTTAAGTCTAATAACAATTTGCCAAAAAACATCAAGTGAAATAGATATAGACGATACAATGCTAGGAATAAATACTCTTATATTAAAAATCATAGGCAAAGTTATAGCAGATAATGGGTTAAATGGAACAATAAAATTAGTAAAAAAGGCAACTGCAAAAAAAGCAGTGTTTATTGATAGAGTAAGTGATTATAATATATTAAAGAAAAATTATGAAAAAGCTAAACTAATCCCATATCAATCAATAGATGTATATAAAGAAAGTGAAAAATATAGTGATTTATTCGAAACAATATATGATTATGCAATTAGCCAAAATATAGATATAAACTTATTTCAAGAAGAAGGAATAGAAACGATGCTAAAATATGGCAAAGGAAAGAAAATTTTACTTCTAACAGACAAAAAATATAATATAGAAACTCAAGAATATAGGCAAATTTTTATAAACGAAAATCCTTTTGTGAATGAAGATATTATTTTTGAAAAGGATATTATTAATTTTATAATTTTTTAATTGCAAAAAATTTTCCATTGTGTTATTATACTTTAAGAAAATATAAAAGAAAAGGAATAAAACAAATGGAAAAAATAATAAAGATAATTTCTACGGAACTACAGATTAGAGAAAGTCAAGTCGAAAGTACAGTTAAACTGATTGATGAAGGAAACACTATACCATTTATAGCAAGGTATAGAAAAGAAGTCACAGGAGGACTTAGCGATGAAACTCTAAGAGATTTAAATGATAGATTGACATACTTAAGAAACTTAGAAAAAAGAAAAGAAGAAGTTTCAAAATCAATAGAAGAACAAGGCAAAATGACAGAAGAGATTGCTAAATCAATAACAGATGCAGTTACTCTTGCAGAAGTAGAAGATATTTATAGACCATACAAACAAAAGAAAAAAACTAGGGCAACAATTGCTAAGGTAAAGGGACTAGAACCACTTAGCATTATCATAATGTTACAAACAGAAAAAGAAAATATAGAAAAAATAGCAGAAAAATACATAAATCCTGAAAAAGAAGTAAACACAGTAGAGGAAGCAATACAAGGAGCACTAGATATAATAGCAGAAAATATTTCAGACAATCCAAAATACAGAAAACAAATAAAAAGACTATGTTATAGAGAAGGAATAATAGTTACAAAAGAGGCAAAAGAAGGAGAACAAACTAATTATGAAATGTACTATGACTTTAAAGAAAAGATAAATCAGATTCCTAGCCATAGAATTTTAGCTATAAATAGAGGCGAAAAAGAAGAAGCATTAAAAGTAAAATTAGACAAACCAGAAGAAAAAATAATAGAATATATAGAAAAAGATACAATCATAGGAAAAACACAATTTGAAGAAATGCTAAAACTAACAATTTTAGATGCTTTCAAAAGACTTATAGAGCCATCAATAGATAGAGAAATAAGAAATGACTTAACAGAAAAAGCAGAAGAACAAGCAATAAAAGTATTTGGCAAAAATGCAAAGCAATTACTTCTTGGAGCTCCAATAAAAGGAAAAACAGTGATGGGATTTGACCCAGCATATAGAACTGGCTGTAAGATAGCAGTAATAGACGAAACAGGAAAAGTATTAGATACGGAGACAGTATATCCAACAGCACCACAAAACGATGTAGCAGGAGCAAAAATTAAGCTTCTAAATCTTATTGCAAAAGATAAAGTAGATATGATTGCAATAGGAAATGGAACAGCTTCAAGGGAATCAGAAATGTTTGTTGCAGATATGATAAAAGAAGCTAATAGAGAAGTACATTATGCAATAGTAAGTGAAGCAGGAGCATCTGTTTACTCTGCATCAAAACTTGCAACAGAAGAATACCCAGACATTAATGTATCAATAAGAGGTGCTATTTCAATAGCAAGAAGGCTGCAAGACCCACTTGCAGAACTTGTAAAAATAGATCCAAAAGCAATAGGTGTAGGACAATATCAGCACGATGTAAATCAAAAAGTTTTAAACGAAAGTCTTACAGGAGTGGTAGAAGATGCAGTAAACAAAGTAGGGGTAGACGTAAATATTGCAACTCCATCATTGCTATCATATGTTTCTGGAATAAACTCAGGCATTGCTAAAAATATTGTTAAATATAGAGATGAAAATGGGAAATTTGCCAATAGAAAACAATTATTAAAAGTACCAAAACTTGGAAAGTCAGCGTATGAACAATGTTCAGGTTTTTTAAGAATAGCAGATGGAGACAATGCACTAGATATAACAGCGGTTCACCCAGATAACTATGAACAGACAGAAAAAATATTACAAGATGCAGGTTTTAACAAAGAAGATTTAAGAAAAAAAGAAAAGCTACAAGAACTTCAAGAAAGACTAAAGTCATTAGATATAAAGAAGACATCAAAAGAACTAGACATAGGAGAAATGACACTTCAAGATATAGTAAAAGAATTAACCAAGCCAGGAAGAGACCCAAGAGAAGAAATGCCAAAACCAATATTAAGAAGTGATGTACTAAAACTAGAGGACCTTACGGAAGGAATGGTTTTAAATGGAACTGTAAGAAATGTAATTGACT
Organism: Clostridia bacterium; assembly: GCA_022791835.1. Classification (GTDB taxonomy): domain Bacteria; phylum Bacillota; class Clostridia; order TANB77; family CAG-508; genus JAAWPK01. Next base: position 17,794 of record JAAVZW010000035.1, read on the forward strand.
TTGGAGCTTTTATAGATATTGGTGTAAAACATGATGGATTAGTACATATATCAGAGATGAGCAATAAATATATTAAACACCCATCAGAAATAGTTTCTGTCGGAGATGTAGTTAAAGTTAAAGTTATAAAAATTGATAAAGAGAGACAAAAAGTAGGACTAAGTATGAAACTAGATAAGTAAAATCTTAAAATAGAAGAAGGAAAACAAACTCCTTCTTCTATTTTGTATATTCTAGGAAACTACGTGCGTAGCGTGTAATTGACGCATTTATTTTAGCTTTTTCTTTACTCTATTATAGACTTCTGTTGCCACTACTTTAACACTTGGTTTTGTATCTTCATAAAAATGAAAATATTCTTTAAGTTTGTCAATATCACAATCACGATACATATAATTTGTAGCTTTATTTATTATACTTTTTAAACTGGAAGGATTAATATTATATGTGTTAGCTACTATTGGGAATATATGATTCTCAAAATTGTCAAAGCCTTCTTTAGGATGTTTAAATACTTCTAATATTGCTGCTGCTAGTAATAGAGTACCTTTATACTTTATTTTGTATCCAATATATTTTAGCTCATCTAATATTAAATCTGCTATATTTTTCTTTCTATCTAAACCAGCATCAATGGCTATATTATATATTTTTTCGATTATATTATTAATATTTTTAGAGTTTAAATGTTTGATAGATAAATTAATAGTTGATTTAGAATGCTTTTTCCAAAATGTAGGAGAAAAACATAAATCAGTACTATCATCTCTAAAGATTATATCAATTTTTTTATGGCGTAAAATATCATGAACTTTTTGAGTAGTATCTGCAATGCCACGAATACAAAGACCTAAACTATCATTATCCACGGAATTAAAAAATTTTTGTACAAATTTTAAATTAGAACTAATAATTAATACTTTTAACATAAAAATACCTCCTTAATTTTCCCTATATACTAATAGAGAGTAATGATTTGAAAAAAGTCAGGATTTTGTGAAAAAAAATAAAAATTTTTTACTTTTTTAATTTTTTTGTAGCTTTTTTGAAAAATTTTGATAAAATTTAAGAAAATTTATAAGGAGGATTTTTATGAAAAAGATTAGCATTAAAATATTAGCAAGTGCACTAATAATACTATGTGCAATATCAACAATGTCAATGTGTATACCAGTAAAGGCAAGTAGTGGAATAGAGCCTTATACATATGAAACACCAGGATTTTCATTTAAAGGTACTAGATATCTTTCATATGATTGTACAGGAATGTTTTTAGATGTTTCAGTTACAGCAACAGCATCTAACAACAATAATGAAACTATTACTTTATCAGTATTTGTAACTAATACAGGTAAAACACATACATATACATTTTTAAGTGATGGACAAACACATACATATAAAAATATATATTTGGGATTAAAAGGTGGAAGCAGTGTTCGCTTTGGATTTACAGGAGCTAATCCAGAAATAACAATTTATGCAAATGTAAAAATAGTTAGTTAATAAAAATGGAGTCTTGCATAGACTCCATTTTTATTACTTAATTAATTCGATATTTTGATTAAATATTGTTAATATTAGTTTATTAGTATCAATAGAATTAAAATTTGCAATTAAGATATATTTTAGTTCATCAGAATTAGCAAGTGGGTGCAGATAATAATTGTATATCTGACCATTTATGTCGATTAAATTACCTTTCAC
>JAAVZW010000036.1 GCA_022791835.1 Clostridia bacterium
AACAACATTTAAAGGAGATATTCCAGTATTAAGTGATGTAATAATTGCCAAGAATTACTTAAGTGAAAAAGAATTGAAAGTCCTAAATAACCTTGTATCAGGATATTTTGATTTTGCTGAAATACAAGCAATAAGACATAACCCAATGTATATGGAAGATTATATTAAACAACTAGACACAATCCTTTCTTCCACAGGTGAAAAATTGTTAACTGGTGCTGGAAGTGTTAGTCATAACCAAGCAATTGAAAAAGCAAAATTAGAATATAAAAAATATCAAGTTAAAACTATTAGTCCTGTAGAAAAAGAATATTTAAATGTACTAAAAGAAATAAATAGTAAGATTGAAAAAAAAGATAAGAAATAAGTATATTGTGTAAAGAAGGAGTAAAAATATTTATAGTAGAATAATGTGCTATAATAAATAAGAAAGCATATACAAAAATAGTACTATAATACCAATTCTAGTTTCAGTCAGACTGTTGACAAAGTAAAATTTGTTCAACAGTCGTTTTTTTTATATAGTAGGAATTTTCGCTACGCAAGTAGTGAAAAGCTCCATACTAGATAATTATGGCGAGTGTTACAATTTCTAAATGATTTTATCATTTAGAAATTGTTAAGTCGGCTTTTTCACAAACAGCCACTTTTTGGGAATGTTACAGTTTCATTACAAATAAGTGAAAACAATTGACTAAAATCGACAACAAATGATATACTATATTTACGAATTATGATAAAATTAAAAATAAATTGGGATAAATTCAAGAAAGTTAAAGTGGCTAAGCAAAACAGCTTAGTAGAGGAGGAAAAACAATGCAACATAAAAAAAGTTTTTTCAAAAAACTACTCATAATACAAATTGTAAGTATCATATTATTAGCAATGATACTAAATATATTAATTCCAGCAGCACCAGTGCAAGCAGTAACCCAAACAAAAAAAGACGGAATAGATGCCTTCCCAGAAAGCTACAAAAATGCACTAAAAGAATTAAAAGCGAAACACTCAAATTGGAATTTTACAGCATACTACACAGACTTAACATGGCAAGAAGTAATAAAGGGAGAAACACAAGCACACCCATACAATAGAGTACATAAGAACTCAGATGCATCATGGAAATGTTCATGCGGTAATCCAGCAGGAGAAACATGGGTATGTGCATCACAAGCAATAAATGAATACTTCATGGATCCAAGAAACTTCCTAGATGAAAAGGGAGTATTCCAATTCATGGAAATGTCATATAATCCTTCAGTACATAACAAACAAGGCGTTGAAAACTTACTAAAAGGAACATTCATGGATAAAAGTATAACAGTAACAGCAGAAAGAGAAGACACATCAGTAAAAGCAAAACAAAAGGATGCATACATAATGATAAGTCCAAATACAAAAAACTCAGAAGTAGCAGCAGCAATTGGAATGCCAAAATTTAAAGTAACAGATACAAACAAAAAAGTAGTTTCAAACGATGCAAATGCAGCAACAGGATATACTTTTACAAATACTGAATATAATACATCATATACAATGGTAGTTTTAGGTGATGTAAATGGAGATGGATATGTAAAATCAACAGACTATATGAAAATAAAAGCATACATAATGGAAGAAACAACATTAACACCATTACAAAAGTTAGCAGCAGATGTAAATGGAGATGCAAATGTAAAATCAACAGACTATATGAAAATAAAAGCATACATAATGGATGAAACATCAATAAATATATCAAATATAACAAACGCAGCAACAACAATGAGATACTCAGAAATAATAATGAAAGCAGCAGAAGAAAGTGGAATAAGTCCATATAGCATAGCAATAAAAATAATACAAGAAGTAGGAAGACAAGGAAGTGGCTCAGTAAGTGGAACATATCCAGGATATGAAGGATATTATAATTTCTTTAACTGGGGAGCAACAGATGGAAATGACGCAATAGCTAAAGGTTTGGCGTATGCAAAAGGAAAAGGATGGAACAATCAATACACATCAATAGTAGAAGGTGCAAAACAGATGGCAGATAGTTATGTAAGTGTAGGACAAAACACAGCATATTTCTACAAATTCAATGTAATAGCAAATAATGTACATAAGCTATATTCACACCAATATATGACAAATGTTCAAGATCCATCATCACAATCAAGCAACTTGTTCAATACATATGCTAAAAATGATATACTAGATGTATCACTAAACTTCATAATACCAGTATATGAAAATATGCCAGGTGCATGTACATTACCAACTTCAATAAATACATCAGCACCAACATCATATTATATAAATGGAACAGAAGTAAGAATGAGAACAGCACCAACTACCTCAGGTAGTATAATAGTAGAACTTAGAAAAAATGAAGTGGTAACACTTCTACAAGAAAATGCAGGTACAGCAAACGGACATCAATGGTCTAAAATTAGAAGAGCAAATAATACAGAAGGATATGTTGCAACAATTTATTTGACAAAATGTGGTACATAAGATTAATTTAAGAAAGGAATGAAAAAATGTCAAAAATAAAAAAAAGTATAGCTATTATAGCAATTGTCATAATGTGTATATGTACATTCCCAATAACTAGTAAAGCAGCAAGTTTTTCATTATCAGTAACCAAGCAAAACTTAGAAGTTGGTAATACAGCTACATTAACATTAGTTGCAGATAGTTGTGGAGGAAGATTTAAGCTAGAATCATCAGATACTAGTATAGTGAGCATAGATGGAGGACTAACTCCATGGGTAGAAAAAGAAACATATTCAACAACAATAAGAGCTAAAAAAGCAGGAAAAGCTACAATAACATTAACAGCTACAGATGTATCTACTTCAGGAGGAAATCCTACACCATTAGAAGGAACCAAAAACATTACAATAACAGTAAAAGATCCAGCACCATCAAATAATGGAGGAGGAAATTCAGGATCAGGAGATAATAGCCTAAAATCAATCACAGTAGCAGGCAAAAAATATCCAAATCCAAGTACAGACTTTACAATAAATGTAGATTCAGGAGTAACATCAGTAGATGTATCAGCAGAAGCTAGCAGTGGTTCAGCCAAAATTTCAGGAACAGGAAAAAAAGAACTTTCAACAGGAACAAATACAGTAACAATCACAGTAACAGCAGAAAATGGAGCTAAAAAAACATATAGTGTAAGAATAAGAAGACTAGCAGATACAACTAATCAAACACCAAATAAAATAGATAACCAAAACAATAATCAAGAACCCGAAGAACCAGACTCACAAGAAGAACCACAAGAGCCAGAATTATTAAGACTAACATATTTACTAATTGAAGATGTAGAATTAACTCCAGAATTTAGCAGTGAAGTATTTGAATACACAGCAAATGTAATTAATAAAGAAGAGCTAGAAATAGTAAAAGTAGTAAACAAAGAAGATGCAATAGTAGAAATAACAGGAGACAAAGACTTAATAGATGGAGAAAACATATTAACAATAAAACTATCAAAAGATCGGCGAAGAAGTAGAATATAAAATAACAGTATACAAAACAACAGAAGCAATAGTAACAGCAGAAACAGAAAATCAAGAACCAGAAGAACCAGAAAAAGGATTTTGGGAAAACTATAAATGGTCAATCATAGCAGGAGGAATAGTTTTAGCGGTTGTAATAATTGTAATTGTTGTAATAGTAAAAGCGAATGCAACAGACGAAATGAGTGCAAGAGCAAGACGTAGAATGGAAAAAAAGAGAGAAAAGAATAGAAGCTTTGACGACTAAAACATAAAAAGTTCAAAAAAAATAAAGAAATTTATAAAAAACTATTGAAAAAAATTAATATTTATAGTATAAATATAATATCAATATGTATACTATATAAAAAAGGAGATTCTTATGAAAAATTTAAAAAGATTAGAGAAAATATTGTTAATAATAATTACATTTGCCGTACTATTCAGCATATCAACAGTAAATAAAGCAGTACAAACTGGAGACCCAAATGATTTATTTCAAGATATACCACAAGTACCAGACAATACACAACAACAACAACAACAAAACATTCCAACACCAGAAAATACAAATGTAAATACAAATATAACTACAAATACAAATACATCACTACCAGGGCTAGGAGCAAATGACACAGCAATGTGGGTACTAATAGCAGTTTGCACAGTAGCAGCAATATACACATATAAAAAAGTAAGAGACTACAATATTTAAGAGAAATTTTTAAGTTGGGAAGTAGGAAACTACTTCCTTGAATTTTTATATTATAGTTTTACTTCTTTAGCCTTAACAATTGTTCTAAAACTATCATTAATACTATCACATGTAATCAAAGTAACAATTCTAGAATTATCAGTATTTTGTCTTATAGGGTCAAGTTCATTAGGCTTCACTCTAAAAATATCATAAACTTCATAATTTACAGACTTACCAGAAATATCATAAATAGTAATAACATCCCCATTTATAAGCTTAGAAATATCACTAAAAAAAGTACCATTTTTATAATTATGAGCAGCAATACAAAGATTACCAACTTCATTAGGCAAAGGACCATACAAACGACAAGGAGCAACCTTCAAATGCTCAGTATTAACATCAGACAAAATAGGGTAAGAAACATCGATCTTCTTAATTTCTATGCTACCAATAACAGAAAAAGAACCATTTTCATAAAAAATAATTTCCTCTTTAAGAAGAGAGGCATCATACTCTCCATAAATTTTAGAAACTTTAGAACTTTCCAAAATCTTATTAGAAACCTTTTCATAAGAAAGCAAATCAAACTTCCTAAAAACAACAGCACAGAAACAAAAAACAGAAACACAAACAGCTCCGCCAAAAAAACACCAAAGACCAATATTTTTTCTAGTTCTACACTTCAAACTCTCTTGACCTTCACTTAAACTAGAACTATTGCTACAAACAATCTGATTCATCCAAAGCCTCCTTTCAGTAATAACATTGTCTAATATGATATTGCATAAATATACATTTAAGAAATATTACTATCAATTATGTTACATACTTAAACAATTACAATATTAATTACCTAAATATTATCTCCAATTCTTGCGAAAAAACCACATATATGATAAAATAAAAAAATAACAAAAAAAGAAAAAATTAAAATAAAGGAGAAAAACATATGAAGAACTTAACCACATATTTATTTGTAATCTTCATGATAATGTTTTGGATATTCAGAATAATAGTAGCATTTTGCTACAACCTAGGAATAGACTTCATAACAGAACCGACCGACCTAACTTTCGAAATAATACTATTATTCCTAACATTCCTAAGCATAATCCTAGTAATAAAAAGAAGTACATTAGGAGGAATAATCTATATAATAGGCAATGGACTATATTTTGGAACAACCATATTTAACGCTATAACAAGCGAAACACAAATGAATTATTCAGACATAATATTCTCAGCCTTAGGAATTCTACTACCAATTCTAGTTCTATTTGACTTATTACTAGATCAAAATAGAAAAGCCCATCCAGTAGACAAAAAAACAGACTGGTTCTATAAAAACAAAGACTTCGATCGCCAATACGACGAAAGAGCCGATAGAAACCAATACAAATTCTAGAAAACAAAATGAAGGAAGTGAAAAAATGAGCGTAAATTGGGATATTGGTATTTAAAGACAACTTGGCAAAAACGTTGAAAAGTCAATATTTCTTAAAAATGTTATTACATATTATATAGAAAAGGAGTGAGGATGTATCATTAATAAAATTATCGAAGTTCAAAATATTCAAGTAAATATAACAAATATAGATGATAATGATTATATTTGTATTTCTGACTTTACAAAGTTTAAAGAAGGCAAATCAACTTCAGATGATATAATTAGAAATTGGTTAAGAAATAGAATTACTTTAGAATTTCTAGGAACTTGGGAATCTATTTATAATCCAAATTTTAATTCCGTCGAATTCGACGGGTTTAGAAAAAATGCTGGACTTCATACGTTTACATTAAGTGTTACTGAATGGCGTGAAAAAACAAATGCAATTGGTATATATTCAAAGCGTGGAAAATATGGCGGAACATATGCACATAAAGATATTGCATTTGAATTTGCATCAGCGATTAGTCCTGTTTTTAAATTATATTTAATAAAAGAATTTGAAAGATTAAAGGAACTAGAGAATCAAAACAGAGAATGGGATGTAAAAAGAATATTAACAAAGAATAATTATTTGATACATACAGATGCAATTAAAAATTATATATTGCCAGATAATGATTATTATAAAAATAAAGAATGGTTAAAGTATGCCGAAGAAGCAGATATTTTAAATGTTGCTATTTTTAATACAACTGCTAAAAAATGGAGAGAGCTTAATCCTGATTTAGCAAAAACATCTAATGTTAGAGATTATGCAACAATTAATGAATTAACAGTATTATCTAATTTAGAATCACATAATGCAGAATTAATTAAAGAAGGAAAAAGTAAAGAAGAAAGATTTGAGATATTAAAAAGTATTGCTAGATATCAGTTAGATGTACTTAACAATTCAGAGAAAATAGAATTGTTGGAAAGTAAAAATAATGTATTATTAATTCATGGGTTCAATGGAATACCTAAAATATTTAATTATTTTAAAGAAGAATTGGAAAATAAAGGTTATAATGTAATTTTACCAAATTTCCCAGTAAGAGAAGAAATAGAGATAGAAAGATATTTTGAAGTATTTGATAAATATAAAGAAATATTCAATGATAATTTAATTGTAATTGCACATTCAATAGGAAATCCAATGTTTATAAAATACATATCTAAAAATAACTATAAAATTGGAAAATATATTAGTTTAGCTGGATTTTCAGAAGCATATTACAATGAAGGAAAAGACGATTTGAATGAAAAAGTTAAGTCAACAGTATTAACTAGTAAAGAAAAGGAAGATGCCATAAGACAAATTAATGAAAAATACTCAATATATAGTGATGATGACCATATTGTGCCTTTTAATTTGTTAGAAAAATATTGTAAGGATATTCAATCAAAGCCTATACTAATAAAGAGTATTGGACATATGGGAAAAAAGAGTGGATTAGAAACATTACCAGAAGTAATAGAGTTAATTGATGATTAATAAGTTTATGTGTAAAGCAATAAACTAAAAAGGGAGGTAAAAACAATGGAAACTAGCACGAACATTAACTGGTACCCACGGGCACATGGCAAAAACTAAAAGAGAAATAGCAGAAGACATAAAAATAATAGATGTAGTAATAGAAATACTAGATGCAAGAATACCATTCTCAAGCCAAAACCCAGATATAAAAGAACTTACTAAGAAAAAGAAAAAAATAATTCTACTAAATAAATGTGATTTGGCAAATGATCTAGAAACAAAAAAATGGCAAGCATACTTCAAAAAGCAAGAAATAGAAACAGTACAAATAAATGCAAACGATGGAAAAGGCATATCTCAAACAATTGCAAAAATAGAAGAAGTAATGCAAGAAGAACTAAAAAAAGAAGCACAAAGAGGCAGAGTAGGAAAAATAATAAGAGTACTAGTTTTAGGCATACCAAATGTACGGAAAGTCTTCATTCATAAACAAAATTTCAAAAAAGAATTCGCTAAAAGTAGGAAATAAACCAGGAGTAACCCTAAAAAAACAATGGATACGCCTAAGCAAAAACATAGAACTATTAGACACACCACGGAGTACTATGGCCAAAATTTGAAAGTGAGAAAGTAGGACTAAATCTAGCTTTCACAGGTACAATAAAAGACGAAATCCTAGACAAAGAAGAAATAGCATTTAACTTAATAAAATACCTAATAAAAAATAATTTAACAGAACTATGCGAAAAATACAAACTAAACCAAGAAGAAATAATAAACAGTAACAAAGAGCAAAACGAACTAATACTAGAAATAATGAACCAAATAGGAAAAAACAGAGGAACATACAGTAAAGGTGGAATAATAGATAATAAAAGAACATCAAACCTAATACTAACAGATTTTAGAGAAGCAAAAATAGGCAAAATAACTCTAGAAAAAGCACCAAATTAAAAAGGAAATAAAGAAGAAAAATGGAAGAAAGAATAAATGAAATGAACCCTCTAACTTGGGCATATATAGGAGATGCAGTATTCGAACTATATATAAGAGAAAACCTAGTAAACATCACACGTTTAAAACCACACAAGCTACATCTAGAAAGCATAAAATTTGTAAAAGCATCAGCCCAAGCAGAAGCACTAAAACAAATAGAAGAAACACTAACAGAAGAAGAAAAAGACATAGTAAGGCGAGCAAGAAACACAAAAAATCACCACTTGCCAAAAAACGCAGACATAAATGACTACATGTATGCAACAGCATTTGAAGGGTTAATAGGATACCTATACCTAACCAAAAAAGAAGAAAGGCTAAAAGAAATCCTAACCCTTTCTACCACCAGTCTGCAACAAAACACAAAATAAGAAAGGACGACATATAAATGCCAAGAAAACAAGAATATATCAGAAATTTCAGCATAATAGCACATATAGACCATGGAAAATCTACATTAGCAGATAGACTAATAGAAATGACAGGAGTGCTCACAGAAAGAGAAATGGAATCTCAAGTTCTAGATAATATGGAACTAGAAAAAGAAAGAGGAATAACCATAAAATCACAAGCAGTAAGAATGAAATATAAAGCAAAAGATGGAAACGAGTACACATTAAATCTAATAGACACCCCAGGGCATGTAGACTTCAACTATGAAGTCTCAAGAAGCCTAGCAGCTTGTGATGGTGCAATACTTGTAGTAGATGCATCACAAGGAGTAGAAGCACAAACACTTGCAAATGTATACTTAGCATTAGAAAATAACCTAGAAATATTACCAGTAATAAACAAAGTAGATTTGCCAAATGCGAGACCAGATGAAGTGAAAAAAGAAATAGAAGATATAATAGGATTAGATACGCAAGATGCCCCATGCATATCAGCAAAATCAGGCTTAAATGTCGATCAAGTACTAGAGAAAATAATAGAAGTAATACCATCACCAAAAGGAGATGAAAGCAAAGAAACCAAGTGCTTAATTTTTGATTCTTACTATGATAATTATAAAGGAGCAATAGCTCATGTAAGAGTAGTAGATGGAACAGTAAAAGTACGGAGACGAAATCTTGCTAATGGCAGCAAATAAAGTATTCACAGTAACAGAAGTACGGACATTTCGAACCAGGAATATATGTACCAGAAAAGCAAATACAAGCAGGAGAAGTAGGTTACATTGCAGCAAGCATTAAAAACCTATCAGACATACATGTAGGAGACACAATAACCCTAACACAAAACCCAGCAAAAGAAAGCCTACCAGGATATAAAAAAGTCAATCCAATGGTATACTGCGGACTATATCCAATGGATGGAAGCGACTATGAATTCCTAAAAGTAGCACTAGAAAAATTAAAACTAAATGACGCAGCTTTAGAATATGAAGCAGAAACTTCAGCAGCACTGGGATTTGGATTTAGATGTGGTTTCTTAGGATTGCTTCACCTTGAAATAATAGAAGAAAGACTAGACAGAGAATTCGACCTAAGCTTAATTACAACTTCGCCATCAGTTATATATAAAGTACACAAAACAAATGGAGAAGTCATAGACCTATATAATCCAACAGACCTCCCAGTACCACAAGAAATATCATACATAGAAGAACCAATAGTAAATGCAGAAATCCTAACCCCAAAAGAATTTGTAGGAGGAATAATGGAAATATGTCAAAATAGACGAGGAACATATATTGACATGAAATATCTAGATGCAAATAGAGTAACACTATGCTATGAGCTACCACTAAACGAAATAATATACGACTTTTTCGACATACTAAAATCAAAAACAAAAGGATATGCTTCGTTCGACTACGAATTCAAAGAATACAGAAGATCAGATTTAGTAAAACTAGACATATTAGTAAATAATGAAACAGTAGATGCACTATCATTCATAGTACACAAAGACAATAGCTATACTAGAGGCAGGAAAATGGTCGAGAAACTAAAAACAGCCATACCAAAGCAACTATTTGCCATACCACTTCAAGCAGCTTGTGGAGGCAAAATAATCGCGAGAGAGACCATTTCAGCAATGAGAAAAGACGTACTTGCAAAATGCTATGGAGGAGATATCTCAAGAAAGAAAAAACTATTAGAAAAACAGAAAAAAGGAAAAAAGAAAATGAGACAAATAGGAAATGTAGAAATGCCACAAGAAGCATTCTTAAGTGTACTCAAACTAGATGAAGAATAATATAATAAGAAAATACTAAAAACGAAAGGAAAACGCCAATGAAGTTAATATATAAAGGCAAAGAAATAGACATAAGTGAAGGAGAGACAATAAAAGAAGTACTTAAAGAAGAAATTACAAAAGAAATAATAACCTGCAATTTTAATAACGAAATAAAAAGCTTAAATCACAAGCCAAAACAAAGTGGAAAAGTAGAATTATTAGATTATACTAGAACAGAAGGAAAAAGAGTATATGTTAGAGGAATAATGTACATAATGGCAATGGCAATAAATGAACTATATCCAGAAAGTTTACTTACAATAAACTACCAATTAGACAACTCAATGTTCTGTACATTTGAAAAACTAGAAATAACAGACGAATTATTAGAAAAAATAAAAACAAAAATGAGAGAAATAATAAACGAAGACTCTCCAATAACAAAAATAAAAATGACAACAGAAGAAGCAAAAGCTTTTTATGAAAAAGAACAAAACCTTAGAGGTAAACTGCAAATTAGTTCAGAAACAAAAGAAAGTGTTTCGTTGTACTATTGCAAAGACTACTATAATTACTTCTATGGAGTCATGCCAATTTCAACAGGATATATGCAAGTATTTGACCTAGTAAAATACGAAAACGGATTTTTACTTAGATATCCAAGCAAAAAAGACCCAACAAAATTATCAGAATTCCATGACAACAAGAAACTATCAAAAACACTAGAAGAATATGAAACAATCCATAAAATACTTAAACTAAATACAATTCATAGACTAAACAGAAGTATAGAAGAAAATAATGGTATAGAAACAATTTTACTAGCAGAAGCACTACATGAAAAGAAAATATCAGACATAGCAGACCAAATAGCAAAAAGAAAAGGTACAAAAATGATATTAATTGCAGGACCATCATCATCAGGAAAAACAACCTTTGCAAAAAGACTAGGAATACAGCTAAGACTAAACGGAATAGAGCCAAAAACATTATCAGTAGATAACTATTTTGTAGAAAGAGAACAAAACCCAGTAGATGAAAACGGAGAATATGATTTTGAATGTATAGAAGCAGTAGACCTAAAGCTATTTAACGAACACATTCTAAGATTACTTGCAGGCGAAGAAGTAGAAACACCAACATTTGATTTTACAACAGGGCATAAATCATTTGGCAAAGAGAAAATGAAACTAGAAGAAAATGAAGTTTTAGTAGTAGAAGGAATACACTGCTTAAACGACAAACTAACAGAATCAATCCCAAGAGACAAAAAATTCAAAATATATATTAGTGCTTTAACAGTACTAAACATAGACTATTACAACAGAATATCAACAACAGATACAAGAATAATAAGAAGAATAGTAAGAGACTATAAATACAGAGGTTATTCAGCAAAAGAAACCCTACAAAGATGGAAATCAATTGCAAGAGGAGAAGAAAAATACATCTATCCATATCAAGAAGAAGCAGATGCAACGTTCAACTCATCAATAGTATATGAGTTAGGAGTACTCAAAGAACATGCACTGCCAATATTAGGAGAAATAAGTAAAGAATATCCAGAATATGCAGAAGCAAAAAGACTAATAACACTATTAAACTATTTTAAACAAGTACCAACAGACTATATACCAGAAAGCTCAATAATCAGAGAATTTATAGGAGGAAGTGTATTTTCGTATTAATTTCAAAAAAAGGAGAAAAAATGGGAGCAAGATTTACTGAAATAGATGAAGAATTTATCTGTGAACACTGTGGAAAAGAAGTTCCAAAATTAGGCTATTCTTGTAGAAATCATTGTATACATTGCCTATATTCAAAACATGTAGACAAAAATCCAGGAGACAGAGAAGAAACATGCCATGGATTACTAGAACCAATAGACATAGAAATTACATCAAAAAAAGGTTATGTAATAGTGTTCAAATGCATAAAATGCGGACAAATAAGAAAAAATAAAGTAGCAGAAGATGATAATATGGACAAAATATATGAAATTATGAGAAACAAAAGTTTTTAAACTAAAATAGGAGGTATCATGAAAAAGAAGAAGAAATCAAAATACATAGTAATAATTGTAATAATACGGACTAGTAGCATTATTTGCATGGTATCTCTCAAAAGATAACAAGCCAGAAGTAAATCAAGTAGGACAGAAGGAAGAAGAAATAATAGAACAATACAATTTAAGAATAGCAATATCAAATATAGATACATTAAATCCAATCATTTCAAAAAACAGAAACATACAAGAAATTTCGAAACTAATCTATGAACCCTTATTTAATATAACAGACACCTTCAAATTAGAAAATGCTTTGGCAATAGAAGGCTCAAGAACAGAAAACAGCTCATATTTTATAAAACTTAGAGAAAATACAAAATGGCAAAATGGAACAGAATTTACAGCAGAAGACGTAAAATTCACAATAGACACAATAATAGCATTAGGAGAAAAATCAATATATATAGAAAACGTGTCTAATATAGAAAATGTAGAAGTCCTAAGTGAAAATCTAATAAAGCTAAAATTAAAAGAAGAAAAACCATTTTTCGAATATAACCTAACATTCCCAATAATATCAAAAAAACTATTTGAAGGCGAAAATATAGAACAAACAGACAAAAACAATTTACCAATAGGAACACGGAAAATACAAAGTAAAAGCAGTAGACAACTCACAAATAAGTCTAGTAGAAAATAAAAACTGGTGGAATGCAGACAAAGTAAAGTTAAGAATAAATGAAATTACAATAAGAAAATATGAGACAATTGCAGAAGTATATAATAGTTACAAAATGGGTGGAATAGACATGCTAAGTACGCAAACCATAAACATAGAAGAAAACATAGGCACAATAGGAGCAACATTGCAAGAAACTTATGGAAGAGACTTTGATTACCTAGCATTAAATACAAAGAGTAATATTCTATCACACAAAGAAGTAAGACAAGCCTTAGGATACGGAATCAATAAAAAAGAAATAGTAAATACAATCTATGCAGGAAAATATATATCGGCTGATTATCCATTAGAATATGGAAGCTATCTATATACAAAAAATGAAGAGGCTAACCAGTATAATCCAGACAAAGCAAAACAAATTTTGCAAATGAATGGATGGGAATATAGAAGCGGAGTATGGCAAAAAAAAGAAAACTATAATACATTAAAACTTAGGATTAATTTAGTAGTAAACTCTGAAAATGAAACAAGAGTAAAAATAGCGAATCTAATAAAAAAACATTTAGAAGATATTGGAATACTAGTTACAGTAACATCAGTAAAAGGACCAACCTATGAAAACTACTTAAAAAACAAAAATTATGATATGATATTTACAGGAGTAACAATAGGGCTAAGTCCAAACTTAGATAGATACTTTGGAGAAGGAAACCTAGCAAACTTAGAAAATAATGAAGCAAAAGAAATACAAAAAGAACTAATAAGCATCTCAGATGAAAAAACACTAAAAGAAAAATACGAACGTTTGCAAAAAATATATGAAGAAGAAAGAGGCTATATAGGCTTATACTTCAGTAGAACAACAACAATATATGGGACAAGGCTAGGTGCAACAGTAGGAAGCAACTGGTTTAACCTATACTATAATATAGAGAATTGGCATAGGAAAAATTAGTCTCTTCCAAGGCGTACGTGGGTCGTGCCCCGCCTAAAAACGCTTTACCTGTGAGATAAATGTCTAAATATATTAATTCTAAAACAAACAAAATTTAACTACCAATTGTAACTCAAAATAAAAAATGAAAAAATTGCAAAAAAAGCTTGACTAAAAAAACTAATAAGTATATAATAATAAAAAGCAAACGAATGTTTAATAAATAGGAGGAATAAAAATGGCAAAAGAAAGTAAAGAAAATAACGAAAAAAGACAAGCCCTAGAGATGGCAATGGGACAAATTGAAAAACAATTTGGAAAAGGTTCTGTAATGAAATTAGGAGAATTTAAAGCAATGAATGTAGAAGCAATTTCTACAGGAGCTTTAAGTCTTGATATAGCATTAGGAATAGGAGGAGTACCTAGAGGAAGAATAATAGAAATATATGGACCAGAAAGCTCTGGAAAAACTACACTTGCATTACATATAATAGCAGAAGCACAAAAGCAAAAGGGAGAAGTAGCATTCATAGATGCAGAACATGCACTAGACCCAGTATATGCTAAAAACCTTGGAGTAGATATAAATGACTTAATAGTATCACAACCAGATACAGGAGAACAAGCACTTGAAATAGCAGAATCACTTATCAGAAGCGGAGCATTAGATGTAATAGTAGTAGACTCTGTTGCAGCACTAGTACCAAAAGCAGAAATAGATGGAGATATGGGAGACTCACATATTGGACTTCAAGCAAGACTTATGTCACAAGCACTTAGAAAACTTGCAGGAGCAGTAAACAAATCAAAAACAGTAATAATCTTCATAAACCAATTAAGAGAAAAAGTAGGAGTAATGTTTGGAAACCCAGAAACAACAACAGGGGGAAGAGCGCTTAAATTCTATGCATCAGTTAGAATGGATATAAGAAAAATAGAAAATATAAAACAAGATGGAGAAGTAATAGGAAATAGAGCAAGAGTAAAAATAGTAAAAAACAAAGTAGCACCACCATTTAGAGAAGCAGAATTTGATATACTATATGGTAAAGGAATATCAAAAGAAGGAAATATTTTAGATATAGCAGTAGGATTAGATATAATAGTAAAGAGTGGTTCATGGTTTAGCTATAATGGAGAAAGAATAGGACAAGGTAGAGAAAACGTTAAGAAATATTTATTAGACAACCCAGAAATAATGGCAGATGTAGAAAAGAAAATCAGAGCAAATATGGAACAAGCCTTTGAAAACTCACTAAATGAAGATATAAAAACTGACGAAGAAGCATTAGAAAGTGAATTCGCAGAACCAGAAGAATAATAGGAGGAGTGCCTAATGTATACACCAGAAGAATTTGACCTAAATAAAACACAAGTTATGAAATACATATTATATAAGAAAAGGACAGAAAGCGAAGTAAGAAAAAAATTCTGTCATACAATAGAAGAAAATATGCTAGATGATATAATAGAATATGTAAAAGAAGCAGGATATATAAATGACAAAGAATACATAAAAAGACTTGTGAACGAATATATGGCACTCAAATCTATGTCAATAAGAGAAATAAAAAACAAAATCTACTCAAAAGGAATATACGCAGATGACATAGAAGACTACCTATATGAAAACAAAGAAGAATTAGAATCATATGAATTAAAATCAGCAGAAAAACTTGCGAATAAAAAGAGAGGTATGGAACCACAAAAGCTAAAATTATACTTAGTAAATAAAGGGTTTGATACAGACACAATAAACCAAGTGTTAAAAGACGAGGAGTAAAAAACATGCCAAATGTACTTACATTAGAAACAAATAAAATAAAAATAAGAACAGAAAATTTTGAAGGACCACTAGACCTACTATGCCATTTAATTGACAAAAACAAAATGGATATATATGACATAAACTTAAATGAAATCACAGACCAATATATAGAATACATAAACCAAATGGAAAAACAAAAACTAGCAGTAAGTAGTGAATTTCTTATAATGGCATCAGCACTTCTTCTAATTAAATCAAAAGGGCTACTCCCAAGTCAAGACTCAGGGGAAGAAGAAGAGCTTACAGAAGAAGAACTAATTAGAAGAATAGTAGAATATAAAAAATATAAAGAAATTACAAGCAAGTTAAGAGAACTATACTCTACATTTGGAGATACAATGTTTGGAACACCAGAAAAAATAGAACTCCCAAAACAAACACTAGACCAAACGTATGAAATGTCGGTATTAGAGGAACTGTACAAAAATGCACTAGAAAGACACCAAGTTAGAGAAAATGTAAATGCAAGAAATATAGAACAAATAGCAATAAAAGACACCTATACAGTAG
This sequence comes from Clostridia bacterium, assembly GCA_022791835.1. Classification (GTDB taxonomy): domain Bacteria; phylum Bacillota; class Clostridia; order TANB77; family CAG-508; genus JAAWPK01. The sequence goes on from JAAVZW010000036.1 coordinate 16,243, forward strand.
GAAGTAAAGTAAAAGAAATATTTAGAGAACTAATAAAAAGACCCAAATTTGTATTCAATAAAATGTACACAATATCAAAATGCAACACAGTAGAAGTAGTAACAGCCTTTACAGGATTGCTAGAACTATCAAGAAGAAATAAAGTGCAAACTGAGCAATTAGAACTATTTGGAGATATTACAGTAGAAAAAAAGAAAAGAGAAAAAGCAAGTTAATACAAAATAAGTATAAATTTACAAGAAATGGTAAAACTAGAAATATAACGAAAAGAGATGAAGGAGCCTATGAAACTAGTTTTACTATTTTTTTGTATAATTTTAATATTCATAGTATCAGTATTGCTTTTAATAGCATTATCAAGCATAAAACTAAATATTAGGAAATGTCATATTTCAAATATAGAAAAGGGAGTAAAAAAAGCAAAACTAGATACAGAATTTGAACTCTATATAGAGTTTTATTTGTTAAGACTAATAAAACTAATTAAAATTCCAATAACAAAAGATAAAATAGAAGAATTAATTGTCAAAAAAAATTTAGACTCACTAAAAAAGGATGCAAAAATTGTAAAAAAAATACATCTACTAGAAATAATAAAAAGTTTAAAACTAAAAACAGAAAAAGTAAATCTGCAAATTTACTTCGGACTAGATAGTATAAACCTTACAGTATATGCAGTTGCTATAATTTCGGCACTATTAGGCATAATACTTGCAAAAGTAGAACCAAAAGAAACAAATTTTGAAGTAATGCCAATGTATAATATTGGAAATGTTATAAAATTTAACCTAAATTGTATAATTACGGTAAAAATAGTACATATTATTTATGTAATATATATTTTGTTAAGAAAAAGGAGGAATAACCATGAACGAACATCCAATAGAAGGTCTTATGGTTACAGCTATGAATAGTATACAAGACATGGTAGACGTAAATACAATAATAGGAGATCCAATAGAAACTGCAAACAATGTTGTAATAATTCCAATATCAAAAGTATCATTTGGCTTTGCAGCAGGAGGAAGTGAATTTAAAGGAGAGACTGTAAATGAATATTCAAGAAAGGAAGAAGAAGAGCAAGTACAGTATCGATTACCATTTGGAGGAGGAAGTGGAGCAGGAGTAAATATAAACCCAATAGCATTTTTAGTAGTACAAGCTGGAAATGTAAAATTATTGCCAGTAAACCATTCATCAGCAGTGGATAAATTGCTAGATTACATGCCAGATGCAATAGATAAGATAAACGGAATAATAAACAAGCAAATACAAATTAAATCAGAAGAAAAAATGAAAAGACAAGAAGCAAGAGAGCCATTACATCAAAAAGAACCAGAAAAAGAAACAAAACAAGAAAAGAAAACCACAACAACAGTAACAAAAACAAGACCAAGAAGAGGAAGAAGTAAAGCAGTAGATACCTTTGAATATGAATACAACGAAGTACCAGCAGCAGAAGATATACTTATAACAGCAGATGACACAGAAGACTTTGATGACTAAACATAAGCATATTTTAAAAGATATATGAATATACTTATTATATAAAAACAAAAGAAGAGTTAGAAAGCAGAGGAAAAATAAGAAATGGTTATAGATCTAGGGTACTTAAAAAAAGTCACAAAAAGAATAATGACACTAGTTTTAAGTTTGATTCGGCATATATCTAGCATTCAAAATGGCTGTATTTTACATGCCATTTTTGATTGCTTTTATAATAGCATTAATAGTAGAACCAGTCATAAAAAAGGTAGCCAAAAGGACACGGACTCCAAAGAAAAACAAGTGCAGTTCTAGTACTAGCATTGGTATTTGCAATCATAGTAGGATTGTTGATTTGGGGAATAATGGCATTAATAGACGAAGGAGCAAATTTACTTAAAATGATAAATGACTATGTAGGAAATGGCTACGAATATGCAATGGGAATTATAGATAAAATTAAATTTGACGATATACAAATATCAGAAGATGTAGTCAATATGATAAAAACGTCTATATCAAATTTCTTAGACCAAGCTTCTATATGGATTAGTAACTTTTTGACTTCAATGCTTTCAAAGATATCCTCAATTGCAACAGTAGGGGTATACACAGTAATAACAATACTTGCAACGTATTTTATTTGTGCGGACAGGATATATATATTAGACCAATTAGAACACCATTTCCCAAAGGAATGGGTAAAAAAGCTTAGCAAAAATATAAAGAAGATAAGTAAACTTTTAGGTGGGTATTTAAAAGCACAAGCTATTTTGATTGGAATAAACTTTGTATTAGTGTTAATAGGGTTATTTGCATTTGAAATCTTTGGATTAAATGTAGGGTATCCAATGCTAATGGCATTACTAATTGCTTTTTCAGATGCCTTACCTATATTAGGCTCAGGTACGGTAATGGTACCATGGGCAGTGATATGTGCTATGCAGGGTAATTTGAATCTAGCGATAGCATTGATGGTACTTTTTGTAATAATTTCGGTTGTGAGGCAGTTGTTAGAACCAAAGGTAGTGAGTGGGCAAATAGGTATACATCCGATATTTACACTGATAGCTATGTATACTGGTTTTAAAGCAATAGGTATTATGGGAATGCTATTAGGTCCGATAATTATTATAATACTAAAATCGATTTTTGAAACGTTAATAGATAAGGGGATTGTAAAAACAATATTTGATAAAAAGTAAGAGAGTTTTAATATTTATAAGTGATAAAGCCATTCTGTTCTAGCAAGAAGAATGGCTTTGTTTGCATTATAGGAAAGTTTGTGAGTAGTGTGTAACTTATGTAGAATATGATTTTTAATTTGGCTTTTTATTGTTGGTTAGTCCAAGCAAATAGTCTGAAGAGACATCGAAAAAGCAGGCCATGCGCTTTAAGGTTTCTAAATTAGGCTCATATTTTCCGAGTTCGTAAAAGGACAAACTTCTCTGGTCAATAAGCAGTTCTTTGGCAAGTTGTGTTTGTGTAAGATTTTTATCTTCTCTAAGTTCTCTCAATCTTTCGTTGAAATTTTTCATATTTAATCACGTTCTTTCTTTGCCTTCGCTAATATTTTGTCTGCGTAAGGCATAAATTTTTTGAGCTTTAAACTCTTTCTAGGCAATGCATTCATTTGTTTATATAAAAAATATTATCATACTAAGAAAATTAGTATTGACTTTTACTAAGAAACTTAGTATAATGTTTTTAGTAAGAAACTTAGTAAGGTTGTTGAAACTTTATGGGAGGAAATAAGAATAGTTTTGGGTTTGTTTGGTTTTGACTTTGGCTATTTTTGTTTCTTGCCATAAGGGGTAAGGCGCGTTTTAGTGCGGGAAGGTAAAGAGGTACTATATTTATTTTTTAGTGCCTCCTTGCTGTCACTCCGCTACGCTCCGCTTCATTCGCAACGGGTCTCTCCCACTCGGGGAGCTTCCCTGCGCGTCGGCACTAAAAAATAAATATAGTAC
>JAAVZW010000037.1 GCA_022791835.1 Clostridia bacterium
TTCCGATATTTTTTCTAATTTTCACAAACGGAAATAAAAGCCGTTACAATTTTCACGATATGAAAATAAAAGGCAACTAAATACAAAAATTTAGATTTCCCATTGCCTTTTATAATATATAAAAAAGTATAAAATTTTAATGATTTTTTATTAGAATTTAAGTAGTTTGAGGCGATTATTTTACCCAATTTTTACCCAATTTGACATAATAGCATCTAAAAATGGCATTATTGCAACCAGTTTTAAAACATTAAAAAATCACTAAAACCGTTATAGTTCTAGTGATTCAAGTTTGGTTGCGGGGGTAAGATTCGAACTTACGACCTTCGGGTTATGAGAATTTATATGATGTGCTTATTTCTATCGTTCATAATCACTTATTGCTCTTATTTCATAGCCCATATTTTTTATTTCTTTTATTACTTCTCCTAAAATTTCGGCATTATCTTTTGAGGTTGCGTGTAGGAGAATTACTGCTCCTGGGTGGATATTTTCTAGAATTTTTTGTTTACCATAGGTTGGCCTGCCTTGTTTGTTTTCGTCCCAGTCGTCATACGCTAATGACCACATTACATTTGTGTAGCCTAGGTCTTGTGTTTGGCTTAGAGTTTTTTCACTATATTCTCCCATTGGAGGTCTTAGGTATTTCATTTCGTAATTGTATTTTTCATATATTGTTTGGTGTAGTTTCATTACTTCGCTTTTTAGTGTTTCTTCATTTAAGGTTGGCATGCTTTTATGGTTTACTGTGTGATTTCCGTACAATGTGTCCTTCTTCTATCATTCTTTTTACAATGTCTCCTGCAGTGTTTATGTAGTGTGCTGTTATGAAAAATGTTGCTTTTACATTTTCTTGTTTTAGAGTGTCTAGAATTTTTTCTGTGTAACCTGCTTCAAATCCTTCGTCAAAGGTTAGGTATACATATTTCTTTTCTTTATTTCCCATATAGATTCCGATTGTATTTGTCCATTAGTTCTTTGTTTATTTTTCCGCACGTCTGGCTGTTCATGGTCTTTTGCTCTTTTTATACCCCACCCTATTTTTGTTCCGCTTAGTATTCCTGAATTTGTTTGAATACTTATGTTTTCGATTTGATATGTATGTATTATCCATATTGTTATTGCTACTAATATTAGCAATATCCCTGATATTTTTTTGATTATTCCTTTTATCAATTTTTTCACCTGTCTTTTTGCTTTTTTTATTAATTATATGCATTAAGGCTATTATATATGAAAAAAGACAATCCTTTTTTACAGAATTGCCTCAAAAATAGTGGTAAAATATTGTCCCTTTTACAAGGCATTTTGCCTTTTACTTACAACATTATTTATCTATTTTTATTTTATAGCTTTTTTTGCTAAAGGACAGTGGTTTGTTTCTATATTTGTTCTTGCATAACCTTGGTTAATGCAACCTAAAATTTATAGAAGCTAGGGGGCGCACCGCATTACTGTTGGTATTATTGTTGGTAGAGCCGTCGCTATTGCCATTGAACAAATTGTTGTTGTTCACGCCGCTCGAATTCACATTCTGCAGGCCGAAGTTGCAATTATTGCTCGTATTAGGATTGACATAGCGGGAAGAAAGCCACTACAACCATGCCCTAAGTTTATTTCTTAACCTGTGAAGTTCTTTTTGCAAAGTGACCTATAGGTTAATATACTGCTTGAATAGCCTAGGAGTTTTATTTTTCCTTTGCTATATAGGTATCTTGCTTTTTTTAGTTTTCTTTTTATTCTTCTATATCTTGCATATTTTCCATTTTTTGTTCTTCCTAAGAATATAAAGTTATTGCTACTTGTATATAATCTACTTTTTCTGTTTAGTGTTAGTTTTTCTTTTTCTAGAAATATTTTGATTTTTTCAAAACATTCTTTTAGATATTGTTTTGATTCATGAAACAGTAGAAAGTCGTCTTGGTATCTTACATAGTATTTGATTTTTAGTTCTTCTTTTATATAATGGTCTAAATCATTTAAGTAAAATATTGCAAATACTTGTGATGTCATATTACCTATACCTAGCCCTGCTTTTTCGCTATCTATAATGTCGAATACTATTTTTATTGCGTCTTTATCTTTTATTCTTCTTAGTAATTTTTGTTTCAGTATTTCTAGGTTTATGCTTGCAAAAAATTTACTTATATCACATTTTAATATATAGTATTTGTTATATTTTACTTTACAAATTCTGTTAAATTCTCTAGCTGCTTTTAGTCCTGCACTTGTACCATATCCTGACCTACTTGCTACATTTTTGTCTATTAAGCATGGCAGAAGTGCTGGATATAGTATGTGTCTACTGACTAAATGGTTTATTACTTTGTCTTGCATACCTTGACTTACTATTTCTCTTTTTTTGGGTTCGTATATGGTAAAGTGGATATATGGTCCTACTTTATATTCTCTGTTTTTTAGAATGTTATATATTCTACTTATGTTTATGCATTTATATTGTTTGAAGCGCTCTACTTTTCTTTTGCTTTTGGTATTTCTGCATACTTCGTCATATGCACTCATAATGTTTTCTAATTTGTATATGTTTTCATATAGATTTGATTTTCTTTTCATGTTTTTTCACCGATTTTCAGTTTTTCTTCTTTTGTTACACTTACCCAACCTCCTATATATCTTACTATCATATCTAGTCTTTCTCCATATTTTAAATATCTTTTTCCATTTATTATTTGTTTTTCATAACATAGGTTAAATAAAAAATCTAAATATTTTATATATGCTATGCATTTTTCTTGTAATTCTATCTTTTTTTCTACATTACTTCTATTATTTGCTTCGTATGAATATAAAAGTAAATTATAGGCTGTATCTTTTATTTTGTGTTTTAGTTCTATTTCTTTTTTGGGGAAGTTTAGTATACTTTGATCTATATATACGATTAAATCTTTGATTAGATTTACAATTTTAAATTTTTCCTGTTTCATATATTACTTCTTCGACTTTCGTTAATTTTTCTCTTAAGTTTTCTGTGTGGATATTTTCTAATAAATACTGGTATATTGTGTCTATTCTATTTTTCTTTGTTATATATGTGTGTGATTTTGTAAAGATTTCTGTGTATCTGTTTTTTGTTTTGTAGTCTTCTTCTTCTGATACTTCGTAGTTATCTGCTTTATTTATTACCAAGTAGCTAATTTGCATTTCTTCTAGCTTTGCTATTACTTTTGCTTTACCTGCTAGTGGAAATCCGCATGTACTATAGTTTGATTGGATTTTTTTGATTTGATAGCCAAATAAATATGCTAGTATATATGAGTCTTTTCCATATGCATGAAAGAAACTTCCAACTTTTATTAATAGTACTGTTTCTGGGTGTATTTCTTTAAATAATTTTACTGTATTTTCAACTTTCATATGTTAACCTACCTTTCTTTTGTTATTCGACAAAATTCGTCCTTTTTTATGTTTTATCATATTTTTTATTAATATAGGTTATTTTTTTAGGAAAGGTAAGTTTTGTTATGTGTATATTACAAAATTTATTTTTGTATATAATTTATGATATTTTAGAAAAAATAAGTAATATGTTTGTTATTTTTTTCTTCAAGAGTTAATCCCCTTAAGATAAAATCTTAAAGGGATTTTTTATATTCTAGGAAAGTACGCGCATAGCGTGTACTTGACGTAGAAGATAGTTATGCGAAACTTAGATTTTCTTAGCGAAGGATGAGCTTAGAAAATATTAGTTCCGTTTTTTATATTCTAGGAAAGTACGCACATAGCGTGTAATTGATTTAGCAGATAATTATAGTGAGTGTTACAATTTCTTGTGTGGTCGCAAGACGACCAAAGGCCGTCTCGCGATGATTACCAAATTGGTCTACTTCGCTGTGATGTCGTAGTCTATTCCTGATGTGCTACTTGCTTTAATTGTGCAGGAGTTCAGAGGGATAGAAACTAGGGGGCGCACCGCATAACTGCTGGTATAATAGTAGGTAGAGCCGTCGCTAGTGCCACGGAACAAACCGTAGTCGTCCACGCCGCCCGAACTCACAGACTGCAGGCCGAAGTAGCAATAATTGCTCGCATAAGAATAGACAAAGCGGGAAGAAAGCCAGTAGATACGGGTAGAGGCTGGGTCTGTCACTAATTCTTTATATTTTGCATTTGTATATGCACTTGTTGTGTTCATACTTGTGTTATACCATAGCGTCCAATATGGTTTGATACTTGCTGAACTTGATGCACCATTTGTCGTTAAGCTATATGCTGTACTCCTATTATTTACTGCATTTGTCCAACTGCTCTTTTCATATGTAGTCCATATATATGGTGCTGTAAAGGTATATGTGTATGGTGCTGTTCCATAACTACTTCCTGAACTGTTCGATAGTGTCGTTATTGCTGTTACATCTTCTACTTTTAGGTTTCGTACTGTTATTCCACTGTAGCTACTATTTTTATAGCAACTGTTACATATATTATCCAATAGTGTAACTCCATTGTTATATCCTAGGACTCCAGTTAGGTATAATAAAGTTGTCGTTGGCATGTCTGATACTAGGTATATTTTACTACTATCCACATTCCATATTCTCCATTTTAACGCTGTCTCTGTTGAAAATGTTTGGTTTGGGCTATATCCTGAATATGAACTTGATGCTGTGTAGCTTCCACTTGTTGGTTTATAGTTTACATACTTTCCTATATCACTTGTCGGTGTTGGTGTTATTCCTGATGTTTTTGTTGTTCCATTGACACTACTTCCAGTATAGGCATTTCCTGCTTTATCTGTTACTGTTACTCTTAGGTTATATGTTTTTCCTTCTGTTAGTCCTGTATATGTATAGCTGTATGATGTTGATGTTGATGTTTTTGTTGCTGCTGTACTCCAACTACTTGCTGTACTTAGTTTATACTCAAATTTATAACTTGCTATTCCTGATGTTGCATCTGCTCCACTTGCTGTTACTGGTATTGTTGCCTCCGTTGCTGTTCCTACTGATAAGCTTGCTTTGCTTGGTTTTGTTGCGTCTTTTTTGATTTCTGCTGTTGCAACTGATGATATGTTTCCTGCTTTATCTATTGTGTATGCTGTTACTGTACTTGTTCCTTCTGCTGATATTGTTAGGGTTATTGATGATGTTGTTGCTACATCTTTTTCTGCTACTGTTGTTGCTCCTGTTACTTTATATCTTATTCCATATATTCCTGATGTTCCGTCTATTCCTGGTGTTATTGTTACTGTTACATTACTTTTATAATAGCTATTGTTACCTGTTGTTCCTACTTTCCCTATTGTTGCTACATTTGGTGCCGTGCTATCTTTTGTAAATGTTGGTACTACGAATGTATCTGACTTGCTTCCTGCATTATCTTCTGCCCATGCTGTTACATTATGTGTTCCATCTGCTGTTATTGTGAAACTTCCACTTGTTGCATTTATTGTATTCTCTACTCCATTTAGTGTATATTTTAATCTTGTTGTTCTCGTTTCTGTTCCTCCTGCTGTGTCTGCTATATTTACTGTTACTGTTCCTACATAGTATCCATTTCTTTGTGTTCCTGTTACTGTTACATTTGGTTTTAACAGTTTACCTTTTGTCGTTACTGGTTTATGGATACTTTCTTTATAATGTCCTGCATTATCATATACTTTAACATATACATCATATGTTTGGCTTGGACTTAGACCTTCTGCTTTCCATGTTCCTACTTCTAAAGTAGCTTTTGAAATTCCATTTACAAAATATTCATATGTTCCTACTCCTGATGTGTCATCTACTGCTCCTATGCTTATTATGAAACTGCTTTCTGTTATATCTGTTATATTTGGCTCTCCAATAGTTGGTTTTTCTGTATCTTTTTTTACTGTTATTACTCTTGTTGGGCTTGTATTTCCTGCTTGGTCTATTGCTTCTACATGTGCTTCATATTCTCCATCGTCATTTATTGGTATTGGTGTTTGTGTATTTTTTACATGTATGGTTTGTGTTAATTTGTTACCTTCTGTATCATATATTGCATAGTTATATCCGTCTATTACTCCTTTTGGATCATTTGCATATATCTGTATTTCTCCGTACTGATTTTATCCAGCCATTTGTTCCTTCTGTGCCTATTATTCTTTGGTCTGTAATTACTGGTTTTACATTGTCAAATTTTATATCTGTATAGTTTGGTTCTGATTCGTTTCCTTCTCCATCTCCTGTTACTGCTGTTATTGTACTTATTCCGCTTTCTTCTATTTTTATTCTTATGCTTTTTTCTTCGCCTTCTCCTACTTCTGGTAAACTTTCTGTTGTCTCTGGTTTTAGGCTTGCTCCTGATAGTGTATATATTATTTCTTTTGCACTTCCACTATTTGTGCTTATTTTAATATATACATCTTTTCCATCTGCTCCATACCACCCATTTTTTGCTACACTTTCTGTTTCTATTGTTATGCTTGGTGTAGTTAATTTATTTGATATGTTTCTCGCTTTGATATATGCATATTTTATTGCTCCTGAGTTTGATATTGCTTTTACTGTATAATCTCCTGCTCCTATGTCTTCTATATTCCAACTTACTTCACCACTTGGCTTCTCTTTTTCGCCTACTACTTCTCCTTTATATATTAGCTCTATCTTAGCTATACCTTTTTTCTCATCCTTTGCTGTTGCAAAGATTGTTGCTAGACTTTTTTCGTATCTTGCTGTTAGTGTTAGGTTATTTAGGTCATTTTCATTTATATCTTTTCCTATTAAGTCTACTTTTATTTTTCCATATATACTATTGTAATACACTTGAAAGATATATCCGTTCATTAACTTTTACTATGATATTTCCTTCTTGTTCTGTTGCATCGCTACTTAGGTATGATGTTTTGACCCAGTCTTGATTGTTTAGCGCATCTGAAATATCTCCTGTTGTTGCTATTTCTCCTATGATACTTTTATTGATAATTTCACTATGAACTACTTGCTCTATTTGCTCTTTATATGATACTACTTTGTAATCTTCTGTTGCATTGGCTGTTGTTCCTATTAGTGGTTCGTCTCCTGTAACTGTTCGCAGTACTACTGCAGTTATAATTACTAAGATTATTATCGATATTATCAATGATACTAAAGTTATACCTTTTTCTTGTTTCATTTTATTGTTTTTCCTTTCTTCTTTTGATTTTTTATTTTCATATTAATATATTTCTGTTTGTTCTTGGGTATATTATGAATATATCCTTTTGGCAAGAAATAAAAATAGCCAAAGCAAAACCAAACCAAACCAAAACTATTTCTATTTCCTCCCAAGAAGATATATTTTTATTTGTCCAATTATTTTAACTTAAGTTTATTATAAGTTCTTTTTTTGAACATGTCAATAAGAAAATTTAAAATTTTTGGATTTATTGTAAAAAATGTGCATTTTTTTGTTATATTTTAAGTGAAAATATTTTTAATTTTATATTTAGATTGGAGTCTTTTCTATGAAGGAAGTTTATGAGACTATCAGAAATTTACGTGAGGACAATGATTTACTACAAAAGGATGTGGCTGATTTTCTAAAGATGTCTAGGACTACTTATAATCATTATGAACTTGGTCATAGTAGTTTTACTGCTGATATGATTATTGAACTTGCACATCTTTTTAAAACTACTCCAAATGTTTTACTTAATTTCAATTCAAAAAATGAAATTACTAATTCTAATTTAATTAAGCTTTGTAAATTTGTTGAAGCTGAGAATATTGATGTGGATTCTCTTATTCAGCTTATTCATATTGTTAAAAAGCTATAATCTTGGTTTAGTTTTTATCTTTTTTTACCTTCCCTTGATATTCGTTTTTTTTTAGTTTATATTAATATTAAATGATTGATAAGGAGGATTTTATGCTTAATTTTGCTTTATGCGATGATAACCAAGCTTTCCTTAGTAGCTTGGGGGCAACTTTGAGCAAGCTTTTTGTAAAAAATGATTTTGATGCTAAGGTTTCTTTCATGTCTACTAACCCTTTTGAACTTTTAGAACATGTCAGGAATGATTCTGTTGATGTTATTTTTTTAGATATTCAGTTTAAAACTGTTATTAATGGGCTTGATATTGCTAACAAAATACGTGAAACCCACAAGGATTTATACATTATTTTTACTACTGGGCATCTTGAATATGGACTTTTGTCTTTTCAAGCTAAGCCTTTTGATTATTTGCCTAAACCTATTGTTTCTGATAGGTTGGAGAGTACATTAATTAGGCTTTTTGATGATATTCAAAATTCTTCTGGACATTTCATTTCGCTTAATAACAAGACTTTTATTCGTGAGAATAATATTTACTATATTAAGCGTGATGGTATGAAATTAATTTTCCAGACTTGTTCTAATGTTTACGAAACTTATGGTTCTTTTTCTAAAATATTACCTACTCTACATGATAACTTTGTGCGTTGTCATAAGTCTTATATCGTAAATATTAATAATATTTCTTCTATCGAAATGAATTGTAATACTATTTTATTTCTTGGAAACAGTAAGTGTTATATTGGTCCAAAGTATAAGAGCAGTTTTTTGGAGGCAATTAATTGCGTAAATGAAAGAAAAAATTTGGTTTGCTAGATAAAGCCCCATATTCTAAATAAGGGGCTTCTTGAAAATATTTATAATTTGGTTTAATTAAAGTTTTTCCCATTTACTCGTCTTTGATTTGTTATGGCAGTTTTCTTCTGCTTATTTTTTACTCCTTTCTTTATCTAACTTGTATGGTTTTGTACAGTTTTTGCTTGTTTTCTAGCTAGTTTTTAAGCAATTATTATGTACAACTTTATTTTATAATTTTTTTCTTTTTTATTTTTATTTGTTTTACAAATAGCTTGTTTTCTTTTACGAAATTATTATTTACTTTTTTCATATATATTATCAAGTATTTTATAACTTTTATCTTACTCTATTATACCATTGCTGTTATGATATATTTTAGATTTTGCGCTTGACTTTTGTCATATTTTGGTATATTATATCTATATATGGAATTTTTTGGAAATTATAGAGGTGTTTATTGTTATGATTTTAATTTTAAGTATTTTTATACTTGCTTTTTTATTTATTTTTATATTGTTGGTTTTAAATACTAAGAAGCTTAAATCTACTAATCGCAGTCTAGAAGAGGCTCAACTTTATAATAAAACTTTGGAGCATTTGTATGATGATGTTCGTTCTTTTAGACACGATTTCTTCAATATTTTGCAATCTATTGACGGATATATAAAAACTCAAGATATTTCTGCTCTAGGAAAGTATTATCAAGATTTAAAGAGAGAATGTGCAGAGCTTAATTCTATGTCTATGCTTAGTCCTAAACTTATTGATGACCCTCGGTATTTATTCTTTGATAGCTTCTAAATTTTACAAAGCTCGTAAGGCTGATGTTTTTTTTGATGTGCATATTACAGCTAAAATTAGTCAAATTGGTGTTTCTACTTATATTCTTTCTAGGGTACTTGGTGTACTTTTGGATAATGCTATTGAAGCTGCTAGTGACTCTTTTGAAAAATCGGTTTCTTTGGAGATTGTTAATGTTTTTGATAGTGTTCAAATTATTGTGCAGAATAGTTATGTGGATAAGGAAATAAATGTGGATAAGATTTTTGAGAAGGGTTTTTCTTCTAAGACGAAGAATAGTAATAGCCATGGGTTAGGGCTATGGAAAGTTAAAGAAATGATTAGTCTACATACTAATTTAGCTTTAAAAGCTAGTAAAAATTTTCATTATTTTAGACAAGTTCTGGAAATCGGAAATGAAAGTAAATAATTTTAGTTAAACTAAAATAGCTGACTACCATTTATAATAATGGCAGTCAGCTATTTGTCTTTAATATAATAATTTATAGCAAAAATCAAATTTATGTAAAATTAGTATGTATCTAGACAGATATCCTCTAAAATCTTCCATGACCCTATTTTTTCTGGGTATGACACAAATATTTCTTCTTTCTTTGTTATTGGGTGAATTAATATTAGCTTATATGCCCAAAGGGTTATTTGTTTTCCTTTGCCTCTTGTGCCATATTTTTGGTCTCCATAGATTGCATGTCCTGCATTTGATAATTGCACTCTAATTTGATGGTGTCTTCCTGTGTGCAGATGTATTTTTAGTAGTGATAGGTTTGTTTCCGCTTCATATTTTATTACTTCATAATCAAGCTTGGCAATTTTTGCATTTTTTGTGCCTTCTTTTACTACTTTACTTGTGTTTTTTTGCTGATTTTTTAATAGGTAATCTTCTAATGTTCCTTTTTCTTTTTCTAGTTTTCCGTCTACTATTGCTAAATATTCTTTCTGTATTTGTCTCTCTCTTACCTCTTCACTTAGTCTTGCTGCTGATTTGGAAGTTTTTGCAAATACCATTACTCCTCCGCACTGGTCTATCTAATCTATGGATTAAAGCCAAATAAACGTTACCTGACTTCTGATATTTTTCTTTAAGATATTCCTTTATTATTTCTAGCATACTTATATCTTCTGTTTTGTCGCCTTGTGATGGTATATTTGGCATTTTTTCTACTACTATGATATGGTTGTCTTCATATATTACTTTTAATTTCTGCATTTATTTTTCCCACTTTCCATATATTCCACATGGTAATACTATCTTTGAATTTTTCATTGGCAATCCTATCTCTCCTGATGTTACGCTTCCTTTATGCTTTTTTTCTATGTTTAAATTTAAGATATTTTCTAATACTTTGGCTGATATTCCTGTTGTGTATGAGTTTATTAGGAAAAATAGTGGGTCTTCTGATAAAACTTGCTCACATAGGGTTACTAGGTCACAAATATTTTCTTCGAACTGCCAAATTTCTCCGTTTGTACCTCTTCCATATGATGGTGGATCCATTATTATGGCATCATATTTGTTTCCTCTTCTTATTTCACGATTTACGAATTTTATTACATCGTCTACTATGTATCTTACTTTTTTGTCTGCAAGTCCTGATGAGGCTACATTTTCTTTTGCCCATGCTGTCATTCCTTTTGAGCTATCTACATGGCATACGCTTGCTCCTGCACTTAAGGCTGCAACTGTTGCTCCTCCTGTGTATGCAAATAGGTTTAGGACTTTTATTTCTCTTTTTTCTGTTTTGATTTTGTTTATTATCCAGTCCCAATTTACGGCTTGTTCTGGGAATAGTCCTGTGTGTTTAAAGCCCATTGGTTTTATGTTGAAGGTCAGGTTTTTATATTTTATTTGCCAACTTTCTGGAAGTCTTTTTTTGTATTCCCAGTTTCCCCCTCCTGTTTTACTTCTTTTATATATGGCGTCTGCTTTGTCCCATGCTTTTGGATTTTGTTTTTGTTTCCATATAATTTGTGGGTCTGGACGTATTAGGATTTTGTTTCCCCATTTTTCTAGTTTTTCTCCATTTGCCATGTCTATTAGTTCGTATTCGCTCCAGTTTTGTGCTATGTCCATTATTTTTCCTCTTTTCTTGTATTTATTTAGATTGTTGATAATATGTTAAAAAAGCTCATTATTAGTGCTATGTAGATTAGTGTGAATATTACTCCTACACTTAAGAATATTATTAATAATTTTTTCATTTGTAATTCCCCCTTGTTTTATTTTTATTCAAGGGGTGTTTGTTTTATGACTAGTTTTCGTCTTGTTTATTCTAGGTTTTCTTTTATTTTTTTTGCTAGTTCTGCATTTATTCCTTTTATTCTTGTTATTTCACTTATTTTTGCTTTTTTTATTTCTTCTACGCTACCAAATTGTTTTAATAATGCTTCTTTTTTCTTTTCTCCTATTCCTTCTATTTCGTCTAGGACTGATTTAGTCATTTCTTTTTCTCTAAGTTTTCTATGGTATTCTATTGCTGTGTCATGTACTGTATCTTGAAATCTTGTTAGTAGGTTTAATAAATTTTCTGATAATGGTATTTCTTCTCTTTCTTCTGTTATTAATCCTTTTGTTCTGTGTTTATCGTTTTTTACCATTCCATATATCGGAATTTGTACTTTGCATTTTTCACATGCATTTTTTGCTGCTCTTATTTGGGTTATTCCCCCGTCTACAAAAATTAGGTCTGGTAGATTTCCAAAGCCTCCCTTTGGGTTTTCTAGTGAGCGATTTATTCTTCTTTCTATTACTTCTTCCATGCATCTTGGATCGTCTTGTCCGAATACTGTTTTTATTTTAAATCTTCTTGATAATTTTTTATTTATTTTTCCATCTTCTAGTACGCACATTCCGTGCTACTATGTTTGTGCCTGAGATGTTTGATATATCGAAGGTTTCGATTTTTCTAGGTAGGAAGTCTAATTCTAGTTTTTCTTTTATTTCTGTTAGTATTTCATATTTGTCTTCTTGTTTGTTTTCTAGGGTTACTTTGGCATTATTTTTTGCCATTTCTACAAATCTTAATTTTTCTCCTTTTTGAGGTGATTTTATTTCTACTTTTCTTCCCATTTTTTCTGATAGTACTTTTGATAGTAGTTCTTCGTCTTCGATTTTTTCTTCTATCATTATTTTATTTGGGATATTTTCTTTTTCTATATAATAAGTTTTGATGAACCCTGATAGAATTTCTCCTGTTTCCATGTCTTTTAGTTCATTTAGGAAATAGTGTTCTCTCCCTATCATTTTGCTTCCTCTTACGAAAAATATTTCTACACATACGTTTAGGTCATTTCTTGCTATTCCTATTACATCTATATTATTTTCTACCATATTTGAGACTTTTTGTTTTTGATTTATGTTTTCTATTGCTTGGATTTTATCTCTTAGTTCTGCTGCTTCTTCATATTTTTGGTTTAATGCTGATTGTTTCATTTCGTTTTCTAGTTCTTTTTTTATTTTGTCTATTTTTCCGTTCTAGTAGCATTATTATTTGGTCGATTTGTTTTTGATATTCTTCTTTTGGAACATTGTTTGCACATGGTCCTAAACATCTACCTATATGATAATTTAAGCAGACTCTTTTATTTGATTTGAAGTTTCTACATTGTCTTATTTTAAATCTTTTTTTTATAAAGTCTACCATTTCTTTTGCACTTCCGTGCATTTGCATATGGTCCGAAGTATTTTGATCCATCTTTTATGTATTTTCTGGTTATATATACATTTGGGTAATCGTCTTTTATTGTAACTTTTATATATGGATAGCTTTTGTCGTCTTTTAGTAAGACATTGAATTTTGGGGTATTTTTCTTTATTAAGTTACATTCTAATATTAGTGCTTCTGCTTCGTTATCTGTTACTATGTATTCGAAATGATCGATTAGTGTTACCATTTTTTCTATTCTTGCTGTTTTGTTTGTTTTTCTAAAGTATTGTCTTACTCTGTTTTTTAGTGAGATTGCTTTTCCTACATAGATTATATTGTCATTTTTATCTTTCATTAGGTATACTCCGCGGTTTCCCTGGGAGCTTTTTTAGTTCTTCTTCTATATTAAACATTTTTTATCCCTCTAAATATGCTACATATGGGAGGTTTCTATAGTTATTGTCTATGTCAAATCCGAAACCTACTACATAATTGTTTGGTGCATCAAATCCTACATAGTCTACTGGTACTTCTACTTCTCTTCTTCCTATTCTATTTACTAGTGCACATACTTTCATTGTTCTTGGATTTTTTGCCCATAGGTGTTCTAGTAAGTATTTCATGCTTTTTCCTGTGTCTACTATGTCTTCTACTATAAGTACGTCTTTACCTTCTATACTGTCTCTTAGGTCTGTTCTAAGTGTTACTTCGCCTGTGCTATCTGTTCCTTCATAGCTTGAGATTGTTATAAATTCATATTTTAGTTTTGTTTTCATTTTTAGTGTTAATTCTACTGTGAAAAATACTGCTCCTCTCATTACACAGATTATTGTTAGTTCTTTTCCTTGGTAATCTTTGTCTATTTGCTCAGCTAGTTCTGCAATTCTTTTGTCTAGTGCTTCTTTACTAATTAATTCTTTGAAATTTTCGTACATATAGTCCTCCTATAATTTCTTTATTTTTATATTTATTATACTATTTATCAAAAGTTTTTGCAATATCAGTCGTTTTGTTTGTCAATGATTTTTGAAAAAGTCCCAAAAAATTTTAAACATAAGCCCTAAAAATTTAGTTTTTTTAGGGCTAAATTTTAGGAAACTTTTTCAAGTTCTGTTTGCAATTTAATTAATTGTTTTTCTACAAA
>JAAVZW010000038.1 GCA_022791835.1 Clostridia bacterium
ATTAGGTTTAAAAGTATTGAAAAACTATACTTAAAATGATAATATATAAATATGAGAAATGTTTGAAAATCTAATAAAATTACAAATAGATGTCTAAAAATATTGAAATCTTGGGAAATCCCCAGAATCAAAAACTCATACGTAAAAAAAATGGAATTTGACTAATTATGTTAAATATGATATAATTATATTATTACCTAGCCTAGAGCTAGTAGTAGGAGGAAACTTTATGGGAAGCATCAACACAGTATCTTACGAGCATCTTCGCTCATTGGAGGATGAAGCTCGTCGGCTGATTGACGAAGTCGTGGCTCCAGAATTCGAAATACTCCGCAACGATTACCCCAATGCACAGCGTTGGGACATTTGCATCCAAACTTATGCTGGTGTTAATGGTTTCGACCTTATTTATTTTGTTACCATTAACCTAGCTTTCGGTACAAATAATCCCAAAGGCTGCAAATCTCAATGCAATTTTTCTAGCGCGGCAATCTGCGATATCTTGCCTAAAGTTGATCAGATTTTGAACGCTGAACAACAAAAGTACGGCATTACCGTAGATGAAAGTCCTCTCAGAAATAAGTATATGACTATGCACATATACACTAAATTCAACAGCAAATAAATTCCAATCAGTTTCCAAAACAATCCCCATCATGCATTGCATGATGGGGATTGTTTTTTATCCAAATATTCCTTTTTTCTTTACTGGTGGTTGTTCATTCATTGTTTTTGCTAATTTTTCTAGCAGGTCTCTTTGTTCTTTAGTTAAGCGTTTTGGTGTTTGTACTACTATTGTGAATATGAAGTCTCCTTTATATCTGCCATTTATGCTTGTAAACCCTTTTTGTTTTATTCTGAATTTTGTTCCTGTTTGGGTTCCTTCTGGGATTTTAAATTTCTCTTTACTTCCATCTACCATTGGTATTTCTAGTTCTGACCCTAGAGTTGCTTGTGTTATTGTTACTGGAATATCACATAGCACATGAGTATCTTTTCTTACAAATACTGAATGATGTTTTATATGTACTACTATATATAAGTCTCCTTTTGGTCCTCCATTATTTCCGTGGTGCTCCTTGCTCTCTTAATACTACTGTTTGACCATCATCTATTCCTGCTGGAATTGTTACTGAGATTTTTACTTGTTTTTTTACTTTACCCTTTCCTCTACAGTTGTCGCAGTTTTCTTTTATTATTTTTCCTGTTCCTCCACATGAACTACATGTTCTAGCTGTTTGCATTTGACCAAATAGTGTAGATTGGATTTGTTTTATTTGTCCTGTTCCTCCACATACTGTGCATGTTTCAATTTTGCTTCCTGGCTTTGCTCCATTTCCATGGCACACTTCACATGTTTCTTCACGATAGATATTCAATTCTTTTCTAATACCTAAGTAAGATTCTTCAAATGTTATTTCTATATCATGCCTTAGGTCTGCTCCTTTTGTTGGACCATTTGTCGCTTGTTTTCTTCTTGCTCTGCCTCCTCCAAAAATAGAAGATACTATATCGTCTAGGTCTATGTCAAACCCATCAAAACCAGAAGTAGAATATGAATAATATCCTCCTTGACCACCAGCTCCTCCTCCAAAGCCTTGTGGACCATTATGTCCAAATCTATCATACATTTCTCTTTTTTGCGTATCTGATAGAGTTTCATATGCTTCGTTTACTTCTTTGAATTTTGCTTCTGCTTCTTTTTTGTTATCTGGATTTGCATCTGGATGGTACTTTTTTGCTAGTTTTCTATATGCTTTTTTTAGTTCATCACTACTTACATTTTTATCTACACCTAAAACTTCATAGTAGTCTCTTTTTTCTGCCATTTCTATTTTCTCCTTTAATATCTTTCGAAGAACGGACGGCTTTTATGCCGTCCCTTCTTTTGGAATTTTATTGATTATTGCTGTCTTCTACATTGTAGTCTGCATCATATACATTTCCATTTTCGTCTTCTTTTGGTCCTTCACTACTTGCGTTTGCTTCAGCTCCTGCATTTGGGTTTGCTTGTTTATATAGTTTTTCTGATAGTTCGTAGAATACTCCTGTTAATTTTTCTGTTGCTTGTTTTATGCTTTCTGTATCGTTTCCTTCTAATGCTTTTTTTACACTATCTATTTCTGTTTCTACTTTTGCTTTTTCTTCTCCACTTATTTTGTCTCCTAGTTCTGTCATTGTTTTTTCACAGTTGTATACTAGGCTTTCTGCATTGTTTCTAACTTCTATTTCATCTTTCTTTTTCTTGTCTTCACTTGCATGTGCTTCTGCATCTTTTACAGCTTTTTGAATGTCTTCTTCTGATAGGTTTGAGCTTGCTGTTATTGATACATTTTGTTCGTTTCCTGTTGCCATGTCTTTTGCTGATACGTGTACTATTCCGTTGGCATCTATATCAAATGTTACTTCTATTTGTGGTACTCCCCTAGGTGCTGCTGGTATTCCTGATAGTTGGAATCTTCCAAGTGTCTTGTTGTATGCTGCCATTTCACGTTCTCCTTGTAGTACGTGTACTTCTACGCTTGTTTGACCATCTGCTGCTGTTGAGAAGATTTGTGATTTTTTTGTTGGTATTGTGGTGTTTCTTTCTATTAGTTTTGTGAATACTCCTCCGTATGTTTCAATTCCTAGTGATAGTGGTGTTACGTCTAGTAATAGTAAGTCTTGAACATCTCCTGATAGTACGCCTCCTTGTATTGCTGCACCAATTGCTACGCATTCGTCTGGGTTAATTCCTTTGTCTGCATCTTTTCCTGTAATTTTCTTTACTGCTTCTTGTACACATGGTACTCTTGTTGAACCACCTACTAATAATATTTTGTGTAGTTCTGATGCTGATATTCCTGCATCTTTTAGTGCTTGGTTAACTGGTCCTAGTGTTGACTCTACTAAATCGCTTATTAATTCTTCGAATTTTGCTCTTGTTAGTGTTATGTCTAAGTGTTTTGGTCCTGTACTATCTGCTGTTATGAATGGTAGGTTTATATTTGTTTGACCTACTCCTGATAGTTCTATTTTGGCTTTTTCTGCTGCTTCTTTTAGTCGTTGCATTGCCATTTTATCTGATTTTAGGTCTATTCCTTGTGTTTTTTTGAATTCTTCTACTAGGTAGTTTATTATTCTTTCGTCAAAGTCGTCTCCTCCTAATTTGTTGTTTCCACTCGTTGCTAATACTTCGAATACTCCATCTCCGATGTCAAGTATTGATACGTCGAATGTTCCTCCACCTAGGTCATATACCATTATCTTCTTGTCTGTGTCTTCTTTATCCATTCCATATGCTAGTGCTGCTGCTGTTGGTTCGTTTATTATTCTAAGTACTTCTAGCCCTGCTATTTTTCCTGCATCTTTTGTTGCCTGTCTTTGGCTATCACTGAAGTACGCTGGTACTGTTATAACTGCTTGTGTTACTTTTTGTCCTAGATAGTTTTCAGCATCTGATTTAAGTTTTTGTAATATCATGGCTGAGATTTCTTGTGGTGTGAATTCATCTTCTTCTATTTTTACTTTTTTATTTGTTCCCATATCTCTTTTTATTGATATTACAGTACCTTCTGGGTTTGTAACTGCTTGACGTTTTGCTATTTGACCTACTAGTCTTTCTCCATTTTTTGAGAATGCAACTACTGATGGAGTTGTTCTATTTCCTTCAGCATTTGCTATTACTACTGGTTCTCCTCCTTCCATAACTGCTACACATGAGTTTGTTGTTCCTAAGTCAATTCCTATTATTTTTCCCATAATTTTTTCCTCCTTAAATTATATCATTATTCGCAGTGTGAACGACGGGAAGTCGCTCCTACATCAATTCTTTTGTGTTTGTTTATAATTAAAAAATTAATAACTTTTTAGTTTGCTACTATTACCATTGCATGACGTATTACTTTGTCGCCTATTTTGTAGCCTTTTCTAAATTCTTCTTTTATTTCTTTTTCCCCTAAGTTTTCATCTTGTACCATACTTACTGCTTCGTGTACTTCTGGATCAAAGGTTTTTCCTATGCTTTCTATTTGGGTTACTCCAAATGAATTTAATACTTCTATATATTGTTTTAATACTAGGTCTACTCCTTGTTTATAGTTTTTGTCTTCTGTTTCTGCATTTGCTGCATTTTCTAGATTATCTAATACTGGCAAAAGCTTACAAGCTATGTCTCCTACTATTGAACTATATAAGGCTTCTCTTTCTTTTGCACTTCTTTTTTTGAAATTGTCAAATTCTGCCATTAGTCTTTTTAGTCTATCTGTTGTATTTTCCAGTTCTTCTTGTATAACTTGTGTGTCTTGTATTGGTTCTTCTTGTTGATTTTCTTTTATTTTGTTTTCTTCCATTGTTCCCTCCTATTTATTTTTTTCATCTAAGTCGTCTTTTAGTTTTTTGCTAATGTATTTCATTACTGATATTACTTTTGAATAGTTCATTCTTTTTGGTCCTATTATGCCTATTGTTCCCATATCTTTTTCTCCTACTGAATGTTTGAATGTAACTATGCTAAAGTCTTTTAGCTCTTCATTGTCATTCTCATCACCTATATATATTTTTATATCTTCTGCAAATCCACTATCTAGTATGTCTAACATAACTTCTTTTGTGTCTAGTATGTTTACAAAGTTCTTTGCTAGTTCTAGACTTTGAAATTCTGGAAGTTCAAAAGCTTTGTTTGTTCCTTCTAAATAGATTTTTTCTTCGTCTTCTATCAATTTTTTCATTTGTTCTATAATTGGTCTTATGATGTTTATGTTATATTTTAGTTCTCTAAAGATGTATTCTTCAAAGGATGTGTCTATTTTTTCTAGTGGTTCGCCTCTTAGCTTATTATTGAAGAAATAGTTTAGTGTTTCTACTTGTTCTTCTATTACATCTTCGTCAAATTTTATTATTGTTTCTCTTACTAGTCCTGTATCAGTCATTATTATACCCATTAGCATTCTTGCTCCTAATAGGACGAATTTTATTTCTTCTATTATTTGCTGTGAAGTTTTTGGACCTATGCTTACTGTGGTATAATGTGTTATTTCTGATAAAGTTGTTGTTGCAATTTTCGTAAGGTCTTCTAATCCTGTTGCTTTAGTTTCTAGTTTTTCTTGTATATATTTTATTTCTTCTAGGCTTATGTTATCGTATCTTAATAGTTCATCTACATATAGTCTATATCCTTTTGCTGATGGTATCCTACCGTGCTGATGTGTGTGGTTTTTCGAGATATCCTGCTTTTTCTAGCTCTGCCATGTCATTTCTTACTGTTGCTGAGCTTATATCTTGCTCATATTTTTCAACGATAACTGCTGAGCTTACTGGTTCTGCTGTGTCTATATATTCGTCTACTATTTCTTTTAATATTTTTCTCTTACGTTCATCTAGCATTATATCTTTTCACCTCTTTAACTCTATGTTTTAGCACTCTTTGTTTCTGACTGCTAATATGATATATCTTTTTTTAGCACTTGTCAATAGTTTTTGCTAATTTTGTTTAGATTTTTTTTAAGTATTGACATTACTATAATTTGTGTGCTAGAATAGATGTAGTTTATGGCCCGTTGGTCAAGCGGTTAAGACGCCACCCTCTCAAGGTGGAATCATGGGTTCGATTCCCGTACGGGTCACCAGTTTAATTTTTTCGTTTGTGTCATTATTTGTTATCATTTTTATTTTGTCGAATTTTCTTGTACGATTTCCTTTGACATATTATGTTAAACGTGATATACTTATATAGTTACTTTAATTTAGCCAAGTGCTATGTGAGTAGAAAGGAGACTTCTATGGTTGACAAAGAAAATGTTGCTGGGACTTTTGTTTCAGCCGAGAACGTGGATGTGGATAAGGAGGCTCGGAAGATTGTTTCTGAGTTTTTGACTCCAGAGTTTGATAAGCTAAAAAGGTTTTATAAATCTTTAAACTCTTTTCAAATTACGGTGTTTATCCGCTCTGGCAGTTTTAAGACAGATCCTATCACTTCTATTTTTCCTATTCCCTCATGTCCTACGGACAATCCTTCGGAGTTTTGGAGTAGAGTGATGGAGTTTGGCAAAGCTGCTGGTATGGAAACTGATTGTTTTCCGAAAAAAATCCCTCCATATCTCTTTAGTTTCAAAGTGCATTACGGCAACAAGTAAGCTTATGAAGTCGAAAAAATGCTCCAGGTCACATTAACTGTGACCTGGAGCATTTTTTCCTATTTCATTACTTCGTCGAAGATTTTCGCTAAGTATTTCATGCTATTTAGACATTCATCTAATGTATTTCCTGTTGCTCCTACTTCTATTATTGTTGTTGCTGGTGTTAAGTGTTGGTTGTATCTTGAGTTTCTTAGTATTATTGGCCTAAATAATCCGTGGATATAGTTCGTTTGCTTTCTTTTGTACTTTTATTGCAAATGCCAAATTTTGTTTCCAGTTATCATGTTTTAATCCTCCTCCATCTGAGCCTATTACAAACATTAGTTGTGCACATTTGTCTTCTCCTATTTGTACACTTGGTCCATATGTATTTGAGCTTCCTACTGCATCTCTATGCAAGTCTATTGCTATTTCTCCATCTTTATTATCTTTTAAAATGTTACTCAGTGTTGTTACTGACCTATCATATGAACCATTATATGATGGATAATCATGATAGGTTTTGTCATGGATTACTGTTTTTCCGATATTGTTTTAATGCTGTCTCTAATTCGTCTCCGTACTCTTGATACTGTGTAGTTTAAGTCTGTTGTTCTATATGCTCCTGTCATTTGGTATGGATACTTTTCACTTGATGTATAACTTTCACAAGTATGTGTGTGGTATATTATTACTTTGTTTTTGTTTTTTATTTCATAGTTTGAATTTTGCAACAGTTCTTTTACATCATATTTTGATTGATTTTTTAATTGTATGTCTCCTCCTGTGTCTGTGTATGATGGAGTTATGTTGTTTTCTTCTATTACTTTTGTGCTTTGTCCTTCTGTACTTGCTATTCTCTTGTCTTCTACTTCTTCTTTTGGCTTTTCTTCCGCTATTCCTTCTTGTTCTTTTCTTTCTTCTGTGTTTTCTTCTTTTTTGTTTCCTATATTGTATAACATTGCTAGTTGTGTGTCTAATATTTTTGAAGGTTTATTTTGTTCTTTGTTCTTTTTTTCGTTTTCTTCTGGTTCGCTTTCCATTAATGGCATTTCTAATCCTAGACAATATAAAAAAGAAGAATCTTCTTTTTCTTCGCTTTTTTCTGATGCCATTTCTTCTTTTAATTCTTCTTTTCCTTTTACTATTGTTATTCCTGATATTATTACTATAATTACTATACCTATTAATAAAGCAAACTTTATTAAATCTTTTATATTTATGACGGCTATATTCATAATTTCTCCTTAGGTAAGTCCTAATTTCTTTTTATAATATATATGCTTACCTAAGAGTTTTTATGATTTTTAGAAATATAGTGGTTTTTCTTCTGATATTAAGCCTGGTTCTCCATGTCCTGGATAGATTAACGTTTCTTCTGGCAGGGTTAAAAGTTTTTGTTTTATTGATTTTAATATTTCTTCTTTGCTACCGTGTTGGAAGATCATATCTACCATATGTTCCTTTGAATAGTGTATCTCCTGTAAATAATAGTTTTTGTTCTTCAAAGTATAATGAACTTCCTCCGATTTGTATGCCCTGGTGTGTGTATAACTCTGCATTCTATATCTCCTATATGGAGTTTATCTCCGTCGTCTACTCTTGCATCTGCTGTGATTTCGATATCTTTTGTTCCTACTAATCCACTTAGTGTTATGCTTGGATTTTTCATGTTTTCATATTCTTTTCTGTGTATTAATATTTGAGCATTTGTTTCTTCTTTTACTTCTTCTAGTCCTGCTGTGTGGTCTGCATGGCAATGTGTCAAGTAAATGTATTTTAGTTTTGATTTTAGTATTTCTAGTGTTTCTAATATCTCTTTTGGGTTTCCTGCTGGGTCTATACACATTGCTTCTTTCTTTTCTTCGTCTGATATTATATAGCAGTTCGTAAAGTTTCCTATCATTGTTTCTATTTTTAATCTTTTTAATATCATTTGTTTCTCTCTTTTCTTTTATTTTTTTCTGCTTACTTCATATACACTATCTATTTTTCTGAGTGATTTTAATACTTTATTTAGTCCTTCTAAGCTTTCTACTTCTATTGTCATTTCTGTTACTACTATTCTATCTTTTCCAACTTTTGAGTTTATTAGTATCATTTCTGCTTTTAGATTGTTCATTTCTCTTGCTATGTCTGCAACTAAACCACTTCTGTCGTTTGAGCGTAATTCTATATCTACTTTATAAGCTGTTTTTTCTGTTTTGCACCATTCTACATCTATTATTCTTGCTTCTTCTTGGAATAATTCTTTTATGTTTATACAATCTTTTCTGTGAACTGATACTCCTCTACCTTTTGTTACATATCCTATTATTTCGTCTCCTGGTAGTGGGTTACAACATTTTGCAAATTTTACTAAGCAATTATCTATTCCTTTGACTATTACTCCTGATTTTTGGTTTTTTGGTGTTGCTCTTTTTTTAGTTGTTAGTTCTTCTATTTTTTCTTCTATGTTTTCTTCTTCATGGTCTTTTCTGTACTCATATAATAGTTTTGAAATTATTTTTCCTGCTGAGATAGCTCCAAATCCTACTGATGCATACATATCATTTAAACTGCCAAATTTATATCTATCTATTGCTACATCTAGGTATTCTTGTTTGTATAATTGTTCTTCATGCATTCCTATTCTTTTGATTTCTCTTTGTAATAGTTCTTTTCCTTTTTCTATGTTTTCTTCTCTGTCTTCTCTTTTAAACCATTGCATTATTTTGTTTCTTGCACTTGAGCTTTGTACAAATTTTAGCCAATCTCTGCTAGGTCCTTTTGCATTTTCTGTTGTTATTATCTCTACTATGTCTCCATTGTTTAGTTTTGTAATTATTGGCATCATTTTTCCGTTTATTTTTACACCTGTCATCTTGTGCCCTATGTCTGTGTGTATATTGTACGCAAAATCTATTGGTGTTGCACCTTTTGGCAACACTTTTATGTCTCCATTTCTTGTAAACACATATACTTCATCTTCGAATAATTCAGTTTTTAGTGTGTTTAAGAATTCTTGTGGGTCTTGCATGTCTTTTTGCCATTCTAAGCTCTCTCTAAGCCATGATAGTTTGTCTTCTTCTACTTTTACTGTTGTTTTTTTGTTTTTATTTGCTTCTTTATATGCCCAGTGTGCTGCGATTCCAAACTCTGCTATTCTGTGCATATCCCATGTACGAAGTTGTACTTCAAATGGTGTTCCTTTTGGACCTATTAATGTTGTGTGCAAGGATTGATACATATTTGCTTTTGGTAATGCTATATAGTCTTTAAATCTTCCGTGGCATTGGGTTGAATAGTTCATGTACTACTCCTAATGCAGCATAGCAATCTTTTACTGAGTTTACTATTATTCTTAATGCGAGCAAGTCATAGATTTGGTCTAGTCCTACATTGTCTCTTTGCATTTTTCTGTATATGCTATATATATGTTTTGCACGTCCTGTAATTTGGGCATCTATTCTTTGTAGTTTTAATTCTAGTCCTATTTGTTTTTGTATTTTTTCTATGAAAGCTAATCTTTCTTCTCTTTTTTCATCTAACCCTTCTACTATTTCTCTATATTCTTCTGGTTCTAGGTACTTAAAGGATAAATCTTCTAGTTCCCATTTTAGTGAGTACATTCCGTAGTCTATTTGCAAGTGGTGCATATAAATCCATTGTTTCTCTTGAGTTGGCTATTTGTCTTTCCCTTTTTAGATATTTTAGGGTTCTCATGTTATGCAGTCTGTCTGAAAGTTTTATTAAAATTACTCTTATATCTTTTCCCATTGCTAGAAACATTTTTCTATAATTTTCTACTTGTTCTTCTTCTCTTGTTGTGTACTGGAGTTTTCCTAATTTTGTAACACCATCTACCATTAGAGCTATTTCTTTTCCAAATTCTTTTTCTAGTTCTTCTTTTGTTACTTCTGTATCTTCTATTATGTCATGTAAAATTGCAGCACATATTGTTGCATCGTCTAGGTTTATTTGTGATAGTATTGCTGCTACATTTACTGGATGTATGATGTATTCTTCGCCTGATAGCCTTTTTTGTTCTTTATGTTTCTCTTTGGCAAAGTTATATGATTTTAGTATTAATTTTGTATTTACTTTTTTTCTATTCTTTTTTAGTGTATTTATTACATCATAGATGGTTATTTCTTTTTCTTCTGGCATATTTATCTCCCCTTATAGTGATTTTATCATGTCTTTTAAGTTCATTTGTATTGTCTCGAGTCCGTTAAATGCATTTATTTCTAGATTTCCTACTATATTTACTTTGTCTCCTATTTTGTAGTCTTCTGTGTAGCTTCCAAGTCCAAAGCCTATTGCATCTATACTTGTGTTTTCATCTTTTAGTTTTAGTTTTAAGTGTGTTCCTTCTGTTATTGCTCTTATTGCTTCTATTTTCAAGTTTTTTATCACAAATATTGGTGTTTCATTCGCTTCTCCAAATGGTTCTAGTTTTGATAGTTCTTTTACTTTCTCTATTGATATATCTTTTAGGCTTACTTCTGCATCTATATTGATTACTGGTTTTATTTCGGATAAATTTAGTGTTTCTATATATTCATTTATTGCTTGTTTAAATGTTTCTAGATTTTCTTTTTTTAGGCTTACTCCGCATGCCATTGCGTGTCCACCATATTTATCTAGTGTTTTGCTGACTGCATTTAGTGCTTCATGTAGGTCTAATCCTTCTACACTTCTTCCTGAGCCTTTACATATTCCGTCTTCCTCACATAGCAGTATGCTTGGTTTTAAATATGTGTCTGTTATTTTTGATGATACTATGCCTATTACTCCATGGTGCCAACCTTGTTTTGATAATACTATAATGTTTTTGTTTTGTTCTTGATTTTTTTCTATTTCACTTATTGCTTCTTGTATTATTCTTTTTTCTGTGTCTTGTCTTTTTCTGTTGTATTCATTTAGTTTGTTGCTTAGTTTTTTTATTTCGTCTAAGCTTTCTGTAATGAATAATTTTAACGCATCTTCTGCAAATCCCATTCTTCCACATGCGTTTATTCTTGGGGCTATGCCAAAAGATACTACTCCTGAGTTTACTGTTTTAAATCCACATGATTCTAACAAATATCTTATACCTACGTTTCTATGTGTTTCTATTAATTTTAGCCCTAGCTTTGTTATTACTCTGTTTTCATCTACTAATGGAACTATGTCTGATATTGTTCCTAGGCATACTAAGTCTAGGTATTTTAGATATTCTTTTGCATCTAGTTTTAATTTTATTGATATAGCTTGTATTAGTTTGAATACTACTCCTACTCCTGCTAGTTCTCTAAAAGGATATTTACTATTTTCTATTTTTGGGTCTATTACTGCTAATCCTTTTGGTAAGATTTCTAGTGGTTCATGGTGGTCTGTTACTATTGTTGTTAGTCCTAGATTATTTGCATAATCTATGTCTTCTATTCCTGATATTCCACAATCCACTGTTATCATCAGTGTTACTTTTTGGTCTACTATTTCTTTTATTGCTTCTTTATTTAGTCCATAGCCTTGTTTTAGTCTATTTGGAATATAGTATCCGTACTTCTAAGCCTCTTTCTTCTAAGTATTTCTTTAATACTGTTGTACTTGTTATTCCGTCTACATCATAATCTCCAAATATTACTACTTTTTCTTTTTCTTCTATTGCTTTTATTATTCTTTCTACTGCTTTTTCCATGTCTGGTAGTAGAAATGGGTCATAAAAGCTATCTCTTGTAGGTTCTAAAAATATTTTTATTTCTTCATCTTTTAAATTCTTATTTGCTATTATTTGCGCTGTTAATAAGCTTATTCCAAATTTTTTCGATATTCTTTCTGCTTCTTCTTTATTGTTTTCTATATATTGCCATTTTTTTGTCATTTTTTCTATCCTTTCTAAGTTTTTCAGCAGTTTTTTCGAAGAATGGATGAGCATTACTTGCTCTTACATTCGTTAACAGCAATATCCCTCAGTGATTTTCTGAGGGATATTGTGTGTTTATTTTATTACGTCTTGCACTGCTTCTCCTATTATTTTGTTTACGTCTGCAAGTAGTACGTTGAATTTTAATTCTATTTCAAAATATCTTTTGGCAATGTCGTTTTGCATAAGTTCTACATATATTTTTTGCATTTCTTCTAGCTTTGTTTTTTCTTGTTCTTCTCCTTTTAAAGCTTCTAGTTGTACTTCATATCTTTTTTCTTCAAATTCTCTAATCTTTGCTTTTACTTCTGCATTTTGGTTTAGTTCTTCTTTTATTTTTTTGTAGCTTAAGTATTCTTCACTTGTTCTAAGTTCTTGTGCTAATTTATTTGCTGTATCATATACATTCATTTTTATCATCCTTTTTTTGGTTAAATTTATGCCAAAGCTTCACGACCTCTAAATGGAAGCAAGGTTCCTTTTGTTTTTGCTTTTTTGGTTTTTCTTGCATTTTCTTGTGCCATTTGATGTTTTTGTCTTTCTGCCATAGTCTGACATATTGCTTTCTGATATATAAAGTGTGTATCTTGGGCAATTTTATTCCAATTATATATACTTTTTACTTTTGCTTTTGCATTTTTTGAAACTTTGTCTGCTAATTGATGGTCATATAGCAATGCTAAAACTGAGTCTGCAATTGAGTTTGCATTTCCTGCATATGATTTCATACCGTCTATTCCATGTTCTACTATTTCGTTTAATCCTCCTATGTCTGATACTACTGTTGGAATTCCTGCATACATTGCTTCTATTGCTACTACTCCAAATGGTTCATAGGTGCTTGGAAATACTGCTATATCTGCTGATTTGTACATTTTACAGAGGTCTTTATATGGTAACTGTCCTGTGAAGTATACTTTATTTCCTAGCCCTAAGTAATTTGCTTGTGCTTTTAGTTCGCCTTCCATTGCTCCTTTTCCTGCAATTATGAATTTTGTATCATGATATCCTGATAGAATTTTTGGAGCTGCTGATATAAGATTTTGTATTCCTTTTTCATATACTAGTCTTCCTGCATACATTATAATTTTTTCATTATCTGATGCTACTCTTCTTCTAAAATCATAGTCTTTTTCTATGCCATTATACATGTTCATGTTTATTCCATTTGGTATTACACTTATTTTTTCAAATGGTAATCCAAATAGTCTTTGTAATTCACATTTCATATAGTTACTATTTACTATTACTTCTGTTGCTTCATATGTTAGCATCCATTCTGTATCATTTATATATCTTTGGGTTTCATCATGTATTCCACTGTTTCTGCCACTCTCTGTTGCATGTATTGTTGCACACATTGGTATATTATATGCATCTTTAAGGGCTTTAGCACTATATGCAACTAACCAATCATGTGCATGTATTATATCAAATTTGCCTTCTTTTCCAATTATTTCTCCTGCTTTTGCTATCATTTTGAAATTTAACTGCATTATCCAGTCTATGAAATTGTTTGGGTTTATCATATAGTTGTCTATCCTATATACATTTACACCTTTATCAACTTCAAAATATGGTGCGTTCCCTTCTCTATATGTAACGACTGTAACTTCATGTCCGTCTTTAATTAGTCTTCCTGATAAATCATAAACAACCTTTGATATTCCGCCTACAATCCTAGGTGGATACTCCCATGTGAGCATCAAAATTTTCATGAGCAAAAGCCCCCTTTTTATATTCTTTTGTTTCTTACATAGACATTTTATCCTATCTTTCGAAAAAAGTAAACAGAAAATTACATATTTCTTAAATTTTTTTTAATTAAAACAGCTACCGATATTTTTTACTTTATCAGTAGCTGTCTATTTCTTATTTCGAGCTTCTAAAGCTCTGCCCTGGTTTTACTGGTGAAAAATCACCTACTGGTGCGCAGATGTCAAGATGTCTCTTTTTCTTTAGTTTACGCCCATGAACATTCGGCCGTGCTATCCGTACTTTCACAGCTCACCTTGCTTTGTTCTTTTGCATACTTTTTCCTCTTTTCTAAATCTACAAAATAATTGACTTTTTTCTCTTTTAAAATTTCTTCACATTTAAAACAATTCGTTATTTTTCCTCCTTGTTTTCATATCTTCTTCCAATATAATTCCAAAAAAACAGTCACTGATAATTTTTACGTCATCAGTGACTGCTCATGCCTTATTTCTTAATATACCTTCTGAATTTCGGTTCGAGTTTACCATCAGTGCAGTCGGGACAAGGATGTGCTCCTCTTCCTTTACACTTTAGGCACTTACGTCCTAACCAGTAGCCGTTGCCTCTGCAGTCAGTGCATACGACCTCTCTGGTAGAGCCGCACATTTGGCAAGTATTATACTGTGGCATTTTTTGTCCTCCTAAAATAAATTTTTAGTAAGATTTTTACTTTTGCCTGTTTTTACAGGTTACATAATTATTATATCATGTTTTGCTTTGTTTTACAAGTT
This sequence comes from Clostridia bacterium, assembly GCA_022791835.1. Lineage (GTDB taxonomy): Bacteria > Bacillota > Clostridia > TANB77 > CAG-508 > JAAWPK01. Next base: position 14,475 of record JAAVZW010000038.1, read on the forward strand.
TTATTCGAATTTTGTTCCTTCTTCTATTTTGTTACCTCTTAGGAAATCACATATATTCATTCTTTTTGCGTTTTCGCCTTGGACTTCTGTTAGTTTTATTATGCCACTTCCTGCTTTTATGTACAAGCCTATTTTGTCATTTGAGAGAATTACTTCTCCAGCTACTTTTGCCTCTAAGTTATTTTTTTGTCCTATCATATTTGCTTGGTCATCGTTTAGTATTTGTATTTTCCAAAATTTTATTTTTTTACCTTGGTATATTCCATATGCTCCCATTATTGGGTTTAACCCGCATACTTTGTTTTTTATTTGTGTTGCTGTTTTGCTAAAGTCTATTTTCGCCATTTCTTTTTTTAGCATTGGGGCTAGTGTGAAATATTTGCCTTGTGGTGTTCTTGGTGCTGTGCCTTTTTCTATTTCTTGCAGGGTTTTTACTAATAATTCTGCTCCTGCTACTTTTAGTCTTTCCCAAAGTTCTCCTGTTGTTTCGTATTCTCCGATTTCTACTTTTTCTTGGAAGATAATATCTCCTTCGTCCATTCTTTCATTCATATACATTGTTGAGTTTCCTGTTTGCTTGTCTCCGTTTAGAATTGCCCATTGGATTGGGGCTGCTCCTCTGTATTTCGGAAGTAATGATGCGTGCAAATTTATACAGCCTAGTGGTGGGATGTCTAGCACTTCTTTTGGAAGTATTTTTCCATATGCTACTACACATATTACATCTGGGCTTAGGCTCTTTATTTCTTCTATAAATTCTGTATTTCCTTTTATTTTTTCTGGTTGATAAATTTTTAAGTTTTTGCTAATTGCGAATTTTTTTACTTCTGTTTCTGTTAGTTTCATTCCTCTGTCTTTTTGTCTGTCTGGATTTGTTATGACTCCTATTACTTCAAATCCGCTCATTATATATTTTTTCTAAGGACGCCTCTGCAAAGTCTGGCGTCCCCATAAATAATATTTTCATTATTTCTTTTTTTCCTTTCGCTTTTTCTTTTTATCTTTTGTGTCTTCTGGTTCTACTAGTTCCATTGTTCCTGGTATCATTACATCTGTTAATACTCTGCCATTCAAATGGTCTACTTCGTGTGAGATTGCTTGTGCTAATAAGCCTGTCCCTGTTACTTTTATTTGCTTTCCGTTTTCGTCTAGTGCTTCTACTGTTACTTCTTCTGGTCTTATTACTTTTACATATTTGTTCGGAAAACTTAGACAACCTTCTTCTACTTCTTGTGTTCCTTTTGTTTTTATTATTTTTGGGTTTATTAATTTTAGGATTGGTTTTTCATCATATAGGTCTATGACTATTATTTGTTTTAGTATTCCGTACTTGTACTGCTGCTAAACCTACTCCATCATATTCATGCATAGTGTCTATCATATCTTTGATTAGTTCTTTTATTTTGTCGTCTATTACCTCTACTTGTTTTGATTTTTTCTTAAGTAGTTCGTCTCCTTCTCTTCTTATATTTCTTAGTGCCACTTTTTTTCTTCCTTTCTTTTTTAATTCATATTATTTGGATTTATGTCTATGCTAATTCTTGTATTGTTTGCTACTTTTATGCTGTTTATGCTTTTGTTTATTTTACTGATTATATTGTTTCCTAATATGCATTTTATTATTATTCTATATCTATATCTACTTTTTATTTTGTTTATTGGAGATGGCATTGGTGCATATATTTGCATCTTTTTTTCGTTTGTTTTCAATAAGTTTTCATATACTGCATTTATTACTCCTTGTGCTGTTCTTTCTTCAAAATCACTTACTTCAATTTTTATTATATCGCAAAATGGTGGATATTTCAATACATTTCTTAATTTGATTTCTTGGTCATAGAATTTTTTGTAGTTTTGTTCTCTTGCACATTCTATTGTGAAACTGTCTGGATTGTACGTTTGTACTACTACATTTCCTTTATCTCCTTCTCTTCCTGCTCTTCCGTGCGACTTGTACTAGGATATCGAATGTTCTTTCACTGCTTCTATAATCTGGCATGTACATATTGCTATCTGCTGCTATTACTCCGTACCAAGGTTACATTTGGGAAATGGTGTCCTTTTACTACCATTTGTGTTCCTATTAGTATGTCTATTCCTTCGTTTTTGAATTTGTTTAGTATTGTTTCGTATGAGTTTTTCTTGCTTACTGTGTCTATATCCATTCTTATTGTTTTTGCATTTGGAAATTCTTTATTAATGCTTGCTTCTAGTTTTTGAGTACCTGTTCCAAAGTATCTTATGTTTTGACTTCTGCATTCTGGGCATTCTTTTAGATTATTTCTTTCATAGCCACAATAATGACATTTTAGTCTATCTTGCTTTAAATGGTATGTAAGAGTTATATTGCATTTTGGGCAGTTTACTGTGTAGCCACAGTCTCTACACATTACGAAGGTTGAATATCCTCTTCTATTTAGGAATAGTATTGTTTGTTTTTTGTTTTTTATGTTTTCTTCTATTAGTTCGTATAATCTATTACTAAGCATTGATTTGTTTCCGCATTGCTAGTTCTTGTTTCATATCGATTATTTCTATTTTTGGAAGTTCTGCACTGTTGGCTCTTTCTGTTAAGGTTATTACTGCGTTTTGCTTTTCTAGTTTATAGTAAGTGCTTATGTCTGGGGTAGCACTGCCTAGAACTAATGGAATGTTTTCTTCTTTTGCTAGATATAGTGCTATTTCTTTTGCATTGTATTTAGGTGTCATGTCTGATTTGTAAGATGAATCATGTTCTTCGTCTATTATTATTATTCCTAAGTTTTCTACTGGGGCAAAGATTGCTGACCTTGCTCCGAATGACTATTTTTGCTTCGCCTTTATCTGCTCTTTTCCATTCGTCATATCTTTCTCCTACTGAGAGTTTGCTATGTAATAGGGCTATTTTTTCTTCTCCAAATCTTGCTATAAATCTGTCTACCATTTGTGGAGTTAAGGATATTTCTGGAACTAATACTATTGCTGTTTTACCTTTTTCTAGGACCTTTCCTATTAGTTGGAGATATATTTCTGTTTTTCCGTGAACCTGTTACTCCATGTATTAAAAATTCTTTGAAATTTTTGTCATTTATTGCTCCTTCTATTTTGTTCATTGCTTTTTGCTGTTCTTTTGTTAGTTTTAAATTTTCTGTTTTTGCTATATTTTTATTTTTAAATGGGTTTCTTTTTACTTCTTTTGATATTATTTCTACATATCCATTTTTTTGTAAAGTTTTTACGACTGATGAGCTACTTTCTGCAAATTCAATTAGCTCTGGAAGCAGTACCTCGTCATTTTCTATAAGAAATTCTAGGGTTCGAATTTGCTTTTCAGATTTTATTTGTTTTTTTTCTATCTCTTCTTCAATCTCTTCTTCTGATTTTTTTAGATAGACAAATTTCATTTCTTTATCTTTGATTCTATTTTCTATGTTTTTTGTAGTTGTCCCTGGTGGAAGCATTAGTTTTATGCAATCTGATATATTGCAAAAGTACTTATTTGCCATAAGTTGTGCTAATGTTACTTTTTCTTCTGTAAGAATTCCGTTTTTCTACATTGATAATATCTTTTATTTTGTAGTCTGATTTTTCTTTTATACCTATAACAAAACCTTCTTGGGATTTTTTCATTGTTCCAAACGGAACTATTACTTTACTGCCTATCTTAATAGTACCTTCAAACTTTGGAGGTACATTGTAATCAAATATTCTATTCAAATCTTTGGCATTACTGCTTATTATTACTTCTACTATCATGTCCTTTAGTATATCAAATTTTGAAAATTTTCTCAAGTTGTTTTTGGCAATTTTATTTGACAAAATGTGCAGTTTTTATCTAATCAATATCTATCAATTGTTATTATTTGCTTAATTTGTATAATGCATATTGGTTTAGTGATACTCCTTCTTGTTCTGCTTCTACTGTCAGTTTATAGTGTAATGATTTTGGTATTCTTACTATGAATTTACCACTAAAATTTTCATATCCGATTGGTAGTGGTACTTCGTATCCTGCTTCTAACTTTGTTTCTATCCAGCCTTTCATTGCATCTTTTATATTTTTGTATGCTTCTTCAAAGGTTTCTCCTGTACTTTGGCAACCGTCTAGTTCTAGTATTCTTGCATAAAAATATTGCCCACTTTCATCATTAACTGGATGAATTATATAATTGTATGGTAAATTTATGTATGCTTCAACTTTCTTCATTGTATCCTCCATTTAATTTTGTTTTCCTACTCTTTTTAGCACATCTTTCACATAAACTGCTTTTAGTGGATTTTCCGCTTTTATTGTTATCACTTCTCCGTTGTTATTTATAAATTGTCTATGTGATGTTCCTGTTTTTGATTTCATTTTATATCCATTATATTCTAATACTTTGGCTAGTTCTTGAAATCTTATTCCATTTGGTTGATTTTTCATTTTTTCGATTAGTTTCTCAATACTGGGCATACTTTTTACTCCTCCTATTGCTAGAAATAGTTGCCCAGCATCTCACTTTATAGTATCACATTTGATACTATTTGTCAATAATATTTTTGCTCTACCTTTTAATATATTTTTACTAATTATTAGGGTAACTATTCATGTAATTATAAAATTATAAGTCTACTATAAAATAAATTGAAATCTTAATTGTCTGTATTTAAATAGTCTTGTCTTTAATTTGTTGATTTAATTATTATTAAGTTTACCATAAAAATAGGTAAAAAGCAAGCATTTTCGCTAATTTGTGAAAACAAAAGAAAAGTTAAGTACAAAATTAACTTTTCTTCTTATATACTTTTTTAATAGATTCTTACAAGTCATTTCCATTTTCCCATAGTTCATTGCACGACAAGTCAATGTCTTCATTCCATGATATTCCATATCCTCCTTGGTCTACTTTTACTTTTTCAAATAAACCTTCTACTTTTATTAATTCTTGAAATATATGAAACTTTTTAGTTAGAGGTTTTATATCATAAAGTTTTTGTTCTCCACTTTCGAATGTAATTAGTAATGTATAATTTTTTTGTGTTTTTATTGTTTTTATCTTATGAAACATATTTTCACTCCTATTCTAATGGTTCAATTTTACTAAAGTTTTGTGTGTTCCAAATTTTTCAGTATTCTAAGCGAATTTCTTTATCTAAATGCACTGAGTATATGTATACCGCTTCTACTGTTTTTTTTGCTCCCTGTTCTAGTGCTTTTTTGTAGATTTTTAGTTGGGTGTTGTATTTTTTTATTAGTTCTGCTTCTTCTTTTATTTTGTCTGTTTTGTAGTCTACTAGTACTAGTGTGCCTTGCATAGTTTCATAGTATAAGTCTATTATTCCTTGTACTAAAATTTCTTCTTCTAGGTCTGCTCCTTCTTCTTCATAGATTTCTTTTGCTTTTATGTTTATGTAGAATGGCTTTTCTTTTTGTACTTGTTTCGCTGTTTTTAGGCCTTGCCAGATTTTTGTTTTTGTGAAGTTTAGTAGTTTTTCTATGTTTATTTCTTTTTCTTCTTTTTCTGTTATTATTTGTTTTTCTTTTAAGCTTTGGATTAGGTCTAGGAGTTTTTGTTCGTTGTATTCTTGCTTTTCATCTAGTTTTTGTAGCATTAAGTGCATTAGTGTTCCTTTTTCTGCATTTGTTAGTTCTTTTTCTTCTTTCATAAATTCTGGAATGTTGTATTCCGCTTCTTTACTTTCTTCTTGTAGTTCTTTTAAGTCTATTTTCATTTCTTTTATTTTTGTAACTGATGTTTTTGTTAGAATTCCTTTTGCTTGTTTGTATCCATATTCCCAATCTAGCTTTTGTTTTAGTTCTTCTTTGTGTTTGTCTTTTATTTGTTTTAGTTTTTCGCTTAGGTCTATTTCTTGTTTTTCTTCTTTTTCTGTAATTAGCTTTAGTACTTCTTGTTTTTTGTATATTTTTTGTGTTAATACATTCTCTAATTTGTTTTGGCATTTTAAGTTTACTAGTTCTATCCAATCTAGGTAGCTTGTATATTTACTGGTTATATTTTTATTTATTTTATTTGTTTCTTCCGCTTCTTTATATGAATTTAATAGTTCTTCTTTCTTTTCTATACTCTTTTTATAGTCTTTCTCTAGTCCTGTTATTATTAGTTTTTCTTTTGCTCTTGTTAATGCTACATATAGTACTCTCATTTCTTCTGATATTAGTTCTTGTATTGATTTTATTTTTATTGCTTCTTTTGCTAGTGTTGTATAGCTTTCTCCTTCTTCGTGATTTATGTATTTAGGTCCGTAATCCTAAGTCTTGGTGCATTAGTATTGGGTTTTGATTTATATCTCTTTGGTTGAATTTTTTTGATGTTCCACATAGGAATACTACTGGAAATTCTAGTCCTTTACTTTTGTGTATACTCATTATTCGAATTACATCTTCATTTTCTCCGATTAGTTTTGCTCCTGACATGTCATTACTACTTCTATTCAACTTGTCTATGAAGCTTATGAAGTTATATAACCCTTTGAAACTTGTTTTTTCATATTGCTTTGCTTTTTCAAATAATAGTTTTAGGTTTTGTGCTCTTAGTACTCCATTTGGCATTAGGCTTGCGTAGTTATAATAACCTGTGTCTATATAGATTTTCCATATAAATTCATTTAGAGGCATGTATTCTTGCTCTTTTTTTAGGTTTTCTATTTTCTTTATAAAGTTTTCTATTTTTTGTTTTACTTCTTGGTTTGCTTCTTCCTTTTCTTTATAGTTTATCATGGATGCGTAAAAACTTTGCTTGTCGTTTTTTATTCTTATTTCTATTAGGTCATTATCTGTGAAGCCTCCTATCATTGATCTTAATACTGTAACTAGTGCTATGTCATTACTTGGGTTGTCTATTATTTTAAGTAGGCTCATTATTACTTGTATTTCCACACTATCTAGGTATCCGTACTGCTGTATCACAGAATACTGGTAGATTTAGTTTTGAGATTTCTTGTTCGTATATTGGTGCTAGTGTTTTTGTTGAGCGTAATAGTACTGCTATGTCTTTATATGTAATGCTTCTTGTGGTTTTGTCTTTGTTTGATACTTTATAACCTTGGTCTATTAGTTCTTTTATTTTTTTTGCTACGAATTTTGCTTCTATTATTGCATCTTCTATTTTTTCTTCTGTTTCTTCTTCGTCTTCTTCTGTTTTATATATTGTTTTTTCTTCTTCTTTTAAGTCTATTACGTGTAGCTCTGCTTCTAGGTTTTGTCCTTCTTGATAGTCTGCTCCGTAGATTTAAATATTCGCCTTTGTTATAGTCTATATCTCCTAGTTCTTTGCTCATTATGCTGTCGAATATTGTATTGGTTAGGCTTAGTACATTTTGTCTACTTCTAAAGTTTTTGAATAGTTTTATTTTTAGATTTTCTTTTTCTTGTATTTCTGATTTTTCTTTATAGTTTTCGTATTTTTCTAAGAATAGTTCTGGTCTTGCTTGTCTGAATTTATATATACTTTGCTTTACATCTCCTACCATGAAGATATTGTTTTCTTTTGATATTGATGTTAGTATTGTTTCTTGTACTAGGTTACTGTCTTGATATTCATCTATTAATATTTCTTCGTACTTTTGTTTGTATTTGTTGCATACTTCTTCTTTTTTTAATATTTCTAGTGCATAGTGTTCTATATCGCTAAAGTCTAGTATGTTCTTGTCTTGCTTTGTTTTTGCAAAGTTTTCTGAAAATTCTATTACTAGTTTTTTTACTTTTACTAATATGCTATACATTGCTTTTGTACTTTGTACTGCTTCTTCTGATGTATAAATTAGAAGTTCTTTACCTAAGTCTTTTATTTTGTCTTTTACTTTGCCTCTTATTTCTTTTATGTGGTCTTTTATTTCTTCTGGTACTCTTTTGTCTACTGGAAATCTGTCGAACTTAAGTTCGCTCGTTGTATGATACATTTCATCCCATGTATTTGTTTCTAGTATTTGAGTTATTTTTCTTATATCTTCTGATAGTGTAACTACAAATTTTTCTGTGTCTTCTTCGTATTTTATTCTTTCTTGTTCGTTTTCTAGTCTTAATTTTCCGTCCTTGCAATTCGTCTTTTGCTTTTTGGAATATTATTTTTCCACATTCTGTTTGCTCAAAACTTATGTTTTCCAAATTAAATAATTCTACTTTTTCTTCTAGCCATTTTTTTGGGTAAGGAGTGCTTTGTATGAAGTTATGTATGTTTAATATTAGTTCTTTTAAATCATCATCTTTTTTGTAGCTAGTATACATGTTTACTAATTTTATGAATTCTTTGTCGTCCGCTTCGTATTTTTCTTCGAACAAGTTTTCTAGGGTTTCTTGTTTTAGTATTTGTAGTTCTGTGTTTTCTCCTATTTTTAGGTTTGGAGATATTCCGTATTTCGAAAAAATTGTTTTTTACAACATCTAGACAAAAAGAGTCTATTGTGCATATACTTGCTTTTGATAATAAGGTTATTTGTCTTTGCATATGCTTGTTTTCTGGATTTTGTTCTATTTTTTTATATATTGCATCTAATATTCTTGCTCTCATTTCTGCTGCTGCTGCTTTTGTAAAGGTTACGACTAGTATTTTGTCTATGTCTATTTTTTCATTTATTATTTTATTTATTATTCTTTCTACAAGTACTGCTGTTTTTCCGCTTCCTGCTGCTGCAGCTACTAATATATTTTGTCCCTTTTCTTTTATTGCTAGACTTTGTTCATCTGTCCATTTTACTTCTCCCATGTTTTTGCTCCTTATATATTAACTATTATGACACAATAGTGTAATTACCATTTTATATTTGAATTATATCATATGTTTTCCATTTTTGTATATATTTTTTAATTTTTGGACACTCTATGTTTATATGGAGGTATTTTATGGATAATAATGAGAATTTGAAGGTTTTGAAAGAGCTTCATAGTGGGGCTCAGATGGGAATTAATGCTATTTCTTTTGTTTCTGATAAGACTGAAAATGCTGAGTTTAAGAGAGAACTTAGTACTCAGTATAATCAATATGAGGATATTTTGAATAAGGTTACTGACCTTTATAACAAGTATGGTGAAGTACCTAGTACTTCTAATTTGAAAAATGATATTATGACTTGGATGGGTGTGCAAATGAATACTATTAATGATAAAAGTAATTCTAAACTCTCTGAAATGCTTATTCAAGGTACTGTTATGGGAATTATTGAAGGATGTAAGATTTTAAATCATAATCCTAGCATTGACCAAAATGTAAAAACTACTCTTGATGAGTTTGTTCAAATGCAAGAAAATTCTGTTACTAGACTTAAAGAATTTTTGTAAAAACTCTTTCTATTATTTAAAAAGACACCTTCATCAAAAAGGTGTCTTTTTAAGTATTCTTAGTTTCCGCATCCACAGCCGTTGTTGCATCCACAGTTTGTAAATAGTAGTAGGAATATTATTAGGAAAAATAGTATTTCGCTATTTCCTCCACATCCGCAGTTTCCTCCGAATAAACTTCCTAGTCCTCCGAATCCTGAGTTTCCACTGCATCCACAGTTTCTTGGTTCGTTATAAACTCTTTGTTCTTCTTGCATTTTGTTTGCCTCCTTTAATAACCTAACTTTTGTTTTTAAAAGTTTCTACTTTATACTATGATTTTTTTCTATTTTGTGATACAATATTTGTAGAGATTTTTATGAAATGAGGTTTAATTATAAATTGAAAAATAAAGTAGAACTTTTATCTCCTGCTGGTGATTTTGATTGTGTTAAAGCAGCTGTGCAAAATGGTGCTGATGCCATTTATCTTGGTTTTTCTTCTTTTAGTGCTAGGTCTGCAGCTCATAATTTTACTCTTGAAGAACTTAAAACTGCTATTGATTATGCTCATGTACGTAATGTGAAAGTTCATTTGGCTCTTAATATTTTGATTAAGAATGAAGAATTTTCTGATGCTCTTGCTATTGCTGAAAAGGCTTATGAGTATGGTGTTGATGCTATTATTGTTCAGGATATGGGGCTTGCTATGGCTCTTATTAATCATCTACCTAAACTTCCTATTCATGCTAGTACTCAAATGACTGCTAATAATTTGAGTGGTGTTCAAACTTTAGGCCATTTAGGCTTTGAAAGGATTGTGCTTGCTAGGGAGCTTTCTTTACATGAGATTGAATATATTTGCAGAAGTTCTGATGTTGAAATTGAGACTTTTATACATGGTGCTCTTTGTTTTAGTTATTCTGGTCAATGCTTAATGTCTAGTATGATTGGTGGCCGTTCTGCTAATCGTGGAAGATGTGCTCAAGCTTGTCGTTTACCTTATGAGCTTATTGAGAATGACAAAGCTATTGATAAAGGATATCTTTTAAGTCCTCGTGATTTGTGTGGGTTGGAATTTATACCTGCTCTTATTGATGCTGGTGTTGCTTCTTTTAAGGTTGAGGGTAGGCTTAAGTCTCCTGAATATGTTGCGATTGTTACTAGAGTTTATAGGAAATATATTGATTTGTATTATTCTGGAGAAAAGTTTGAGATTGACCCAAAAGATATTGATGATCTTCGTCAAGTTTTTAACAGAGGCAATTTTTCTTCTGGACATCTTGACAAAGATGCTAATCGTGATTTGATTTTTAAGGAAAAGCCTAATAATATGGGAATTTATATTGGGAATGTTGCTAATTATAATTCTAATAAAGGGCATATTTCTTTAAATTTGAATGATGAAAATGTTGCTATTGGAGATTCTATTACTTTTGAAAATGAGCCTACTAAGTATCGTATTTCTGAGCTTATGTTTCAAAATAAGAATATCCCTTTTGCTTGTAATAATGAACTTGTTACTATCGGTAGAGTTAAGGGGAATATTAATCCTGGAGATAAGGTTTTTAAAATTTCTAGTAAAAGACTTTCAGATTCGGCTAGAGAGACTTTTTCTGGTAAAGAGTTTAAGAAAATTAAGCTTTATTGTAGAGTTTCTGTTAAAACTGGAGAACCTGTTTCGGTATCTATTACTCCTCACAAGATTTATGAAAATTATAAAGGGGTTAGTGTTAATATAACATCAAATATCATACCTGAAGTTGCAATTAATCAACCTTTAACTGAGGATAAGATTATCTCCCAGTTTTCTAAGACTAATGATACTCCATTCGAATTTTCTAATATTGATGTTGATTTAGATAGTGGACTTTGTATTCCTAAGATTAGTGAAATTAATGCTCTTAGAAGAGAGGCTCTTTCTAAACTTCAAGATTTGTTAATCCTAAAGTTTACTAGGGTTCCTGTATCTATAAAAATGAAGAGTTTTAATGATAAACCTCATAATAATCAAGTGAAGATTTCTGTGTTACTTTCACAGCTTGGTTCTGATTTTGATTATATGGAGATGGATGAGGTTGATAGGGTATATATCCCGCTTCGCTGTTTTCGTGATGTGAATAATAAGAAGGCTATTTCTACTATTACTTCTAGGTTTGATACTTATATTTATTTACCTACTGTTATTAATTTGAATTATTTGAATTTACTTAATAGCATGATGTCTTCTATTATTTCTACTTATAGAATTAAGGGGTTTGTTTTTTCTAGTATTGGTGAAATGGATATTATTAAGAAGGCTATTAGTAGTGAGTTTGATTGTATTTCGAATTATACTTTAAATGCTTTTAATGATTATACTGTAAATGAGCTTGCAAATCGTGGTGTTAATACTGTTACTTTATCTCCTGAACTTACTAGATATGATATTCAAAACATTAGATCTAACGTGGATAAAGAACTGATTGTTTATGGTAATCTTAAAGTAATGGCTAGCAAGTATTGCTTTTTAGGTAATTCTAATAACTGTTATCCTACTTGTGAGAGTAAGTGTCAGAATCGCTCAAATAAATATTATTTAAAAGATAGAATGGGACTTAAATTTAGGATTATACCTAATAGTCTGCAAAATATTTCTAATATCTATAATTCAAAGACTCTTTCTATTACATATGATGGACTTAATATTGATTATGCTCGTATTGATATTTTGGAGGAAGATATTCCTAGGATTAATGAAGTTATTAGAACTGTTAGAGCTGGAGAACGTTTTGAAGGAAATGAATATACAAATGGAAATATGAGTAGGTGTGTGTAATATTTTTGTTATTATTGCATAAAATATTTTTAGCACTTGTTGACAAATGCTTGAAAAACATGTATAATTATTATACAGAGATCACAAATATGGACGATGTAACACTGACTTTTAGTGTGTTGGATTAGTCAACTAATCCCATCGTCCACTTTTTATTTGTACAATTTAATTCCTGGTCCATATATATTCCCTTCTTTATTTACTATTGCTGGTAGTAGTAAGTTAAAATACTCTTCGTCCTCTCTTTCATATTTTTTATGTATTGCTCCTGCACAAAAGTCTGCTAGTTGAATTCCTGATAAATCTTTTGAATCTGCGAACATTATACTTTCACAAAAGCTTGGAAATTTCATAAAGTGTGTTCCCATATTTTTGGCTCTTGAGTATGCTATTTTTAGTTCGTTGTCAAGTTTGCTACTATTTATGCTTTGTCTGCTATCTGCAATGACCATGGTTGGCTCTAGGTTTTCCTTTTGCCATTTTTTTGTAGTTTGCATACAGCTTCTTTCCATTAACAGATGTAGAGCTACTGAATATAAGTCATTTGGAGTTTTTATGTATTCTTTGTTTTGGTAACAACTTTCTTTATCCATAATTATTCCAATTACAGAACCTTTATATTTTGCTATAATACTCATGACTTCTTCTCTTACATTACTATATTGCTTAAAGTCCATTCCTAATTTTGAATATGTTGTGTGCCATTTTATTTCGTTTTCTTGTCCTATTTTATTTTTTATCTTTACATCTTTTAGTTCTTTTTCTATATCTAGTATTTGATTTGAATTTATCATAAATCCTGCTACGGTAAAATACCTACTGGTATTTGGCTTTAATTTATTACTTTCTTTGTCAAATCCTCCTGGTTCTCCGTGATTCATCTATAAATACTGTATACATGTTTCTCCTTCTTTCTTATTCTAATGATATTCCTGATGGTTTTTGTTTCTCATCTATGTTTTCAACATAATAAGCCAATATTTCCATTCTATTTTTTACTCTTTCTAGTGTTTGTGCTCCTTTACTTATTAGTGCTATTGCTCGAAATTCTTCCATAATTTGGCTTGAATATCCTTCAAATTCTTTCTCTACTATTCCTGGTTTTGTTGAAAAGAATACTGACAATTTATTATCTATTTTCTCTAATACCTTTAATTTGTATTCTGTGTTTTCTGTAAAATCTACAAATCCAAATCCCATAAGTAGCATTAAAAATTTTACAAATCTTTTCTTCGTATGTTCTACTATTTTTGTGTCTTTATATTCTTCTATAATCTTATTTGTTTGTGATATTACTCTTTCTGCTTTTTCTTCTCCTTCATCTAAGGTGTCTATTGTTGTTACATATTTGTTTATTATACTATCTGGTACACCAAATGATATTTTGTTGTCTAACAGTCCTATAATATTGTAAAATATTTTATCGAATTCTTTTCTTATGTTGTCAAATCCGATTATATTGCAAAATTCTTCTGGTGTTTCTATTTTATGCAAGTACTTGTCCATCTTAGAATCTGCTAGTGAATTTAGTATTTCTCCTGCACGTAGTCTTTCTTGATTTTGCAAAAATGTAAAGTATTCTGTAATATCTGAGTCATCAGCTTCTGATATTTGAGTAACTGATATATTGAAATTTTCAAATTTTTCTTTTGTGACTGGTGGTAATTCTGAGAATTTTATGCTTATTTTCCCTTTATTATTTAACCTTTTTTTTAACTTTTCTAGCTCATCATTTGTTCTATCTCCATGAAAATCTTTAATTGCTTCTATTATATCTTTTGATATTTCACTATGTACAGTATACCTTCCTTCTATAAATTCATATATTGTTGTTAAACGCTGTTGTCCATCAACAATTTCTGACATTGCTCCTTTTTCATTTGGAACTTTCAATTTTCTAACTATTATATTTCCAATTGGATATCCTTTTATTATGCTGTATATAAGTTTGTCTTTGAAATCGTTTTTCCATATGTAATTTCTTTGGTACCTAGGTCTTAAGTCTAGTCCTCTAAATTCCATTGTTCTGATTTCTGAAATTATAGACCTAACTACACTTGCTACTACCGAAAAATCTATTATTGTTTTCATAAAAAGCTCCTCCTCTTCATTTTTATATATTCTAACATCTTGTTCGTTTTTTGTCAATACTTTTCGATAGAATTTATTTTATTTTTCGAAGATTCTTAAAGAATGTTGGTTTTTGTTTTCAAAAAACTGACTCGACAATTTCTAAATGATACAAGAATTTAGAAAAAGATTAGTTAGTTTTAAAACTTACTAATCTCTAGATTTTAAATTTTTTCATTAAATATAAATTTTTTTATTGCTTTTGCTACTCCACTTTCATTATTTGTAGCAGTTATATAATCTGCTTTTTCTTTTAAATAGTCTCCTCCATTTTCCATTGCTATTTTTAGTCCTGCACACTCAAACATTGAAATATCATTTCCTCCGTCGCCCATTACTATGATTTCTTCTTGCTCTATTTTTAATATTTCTGCTAATTTCAATATCGCATTCTTTTTGCTACATCCTTTTTTATTTATATCTATGTATGTTGATTCAAAGGTATTTTCTTCTGATTTATATAGGTATCTTGAAATTACTGAGGTTTCCATTCCTTCTAGTTTCTTTGTTTTTTCTTTGATTTTTTCTAATGTTGGAATATCTGCACCTATTATACATAACAGTTTTTCTATATTAGGATTACTTTTAATTCTTTCTTCTATGTTTTCTGTCTTTTCTTTCTTTTCTGTTAGGTTAATTCCCATACCATTTATGCTTTCATTAGTTTTTGTTTCTGTTATTGCTTGTTTGTCTGTAGATAGCATCATATAATCTGCATTTTCTTCTAAGTAAATTTTTCTGATACTTGCTATTTCTTCATTCGTAAATGATATCTTGTGTATGTATTCATTTGTGCTTGTATTTTCTATTATCGCTCCATTGCTTGCTATTATATAGTTTGTAAAAAAACAATCATATAAATTGGTTACTTCTTTTGCATATCCTAGTGGTCTCCCTGTCGCTATTACTGATATTATTCCTTTTTCTTCATATGCTCTTTTTATCATTTCTATATTTTCTTTGCTTACCTCTTTGTAATCATTTAACAAAGTTCCATCTAGGTCTAAAATTATCATTTTATACATTGGTTCTATCTCCTTTTAAATTGGTAATAAGGTAGTATTATTACTTCATTGTTAGAATCGAAATAATTTACATTTATTTTATTGTTTTCTAGAAATTTTCGTATGTTTTTGTTATAATTTATCACTTTTTACCTCGGATTATTTAAATACTATCATATATAGAATAAAATATCCATGATATTTGATAGATTTAGATTGAAATTTTGTTTTTATAAATAAAAGCTATGTCCTATAATACAAGTTTGGCTGGGCTGGCTAGATTCGAACTAGCGCATGCATGAGTCAAAGTCATGTGCCTTACCGCTTGGCTACAGCCCAATATATTGGACTATAGCTTTTATTTATGGGGTGGAAGATGGGACTCGAACCCACGGTCTCCAGTGCCACAAACTGGCGCGTTAACCAACTACGCTACATCCACCGTCCATTAATATGCACTTTAAACCGTGCATATATTATTTTACTATTTTTATGTTTGTTTGTCAATATTTTTTTATCTTTTTTGCTCTATTTTTTTATTTATTTTCTATATCCATGTTCTTCATGTTTCTTTTGCAAATATTTTAGTTGTTCCTCTTTTCCTTTTTGTAGTTTTAATACTTCATAGTATGGTTCTATATATTCTTTTTCAAATCTTGATACATCGTCATTCCATGGCTTTGTACTTCCTGCATAGTGTATGATTAATGGTTTTTCTTTTAATTCTTTGTATCTTATATCTTTTGCTAAAAGATTATACTTTTTGTCTACTATTTTTATGTCTCCTGCAAATATTTTATTAATAAAGTCTTGATCTGGATAAATTAGTACTTCTTTATTTTTCTTTATTAGGTCTGTTATCGTCTTCTCAGTGTGAATTTTTCTAAGTTTTTCTATATTTATTAGTAGCATTCCTGAGTTTATGTATTTATAATCTGGATTAAGCTTTAGTCTTTCTAAGTCTTTTGCTTTTACACCTTCATCTCTTACTGCTATCCATGTCTTTCCTTCAAATGTAGTATTATATAATTCCATTATGCTACCTGTACATATCATATCTGCATCTAGATATAGTATTTTTTTTACTTTTTCTGGTAACTTAAAAGCACAATATAATCTACTATATGCTTCCATACCAAAAAATGCACCAGCATTGTCTGTAACTGGCATTTCACTTAATTCAGTTGTATCAAATTTTATTGGATATATTATTCCTTTGCCTGTTTCTGCTACAAAATCATTTATTTGTTTTAAGTCATCTTGTTTTAGCTCTGTTTCTTGGTACATTAGGTATATATTTACATTTTCTTCACTATAATATAGGATTGAAAATATCATATTTTCTAGTGGTTCTAGAAATTTTCTATTTACTGACATTAATATATTCATTATATATTTATCTTTCCTCTCACCTATAATTCTAATATAAAATTATATACTTCTCCTTCTATATTTTGTAGAACAAAGTTATTTTTTTCATAGAATCTTCTTCCGCTTATAAAGTTTTCCCATGTTTCTACTAGTATTTTTTTATATTTATTTTCTTTTATCATGTTCAAGGTTGCATTTAGCAGTTTTGTCGCAAGTCCATTTCCTCTGTGTTCAGGATATATGTATACTCTTTTAAGTTCTACTGTTTCGTCATTTACCTTTTTGTATGCCATGCTTCCTACTATTTCTCCATTGCATTCTGCAACTAATATTTTTTCATATTCACTTTCGTTTAGCATACTTATCTCTTCTTCCCATTCTTTAAAGTCATGTTCTTTAACTGAAACGTCTACCCATAATTTAACTATTTGTTCTTTATCTCTTATATCAAACTCCCTTAATTCATACATTTTACATCCCTCGTCTTTCATAATTTGTCTTATTATATTTTAACATTTTTTGTATCATTTTGTCAATATTTCTTGCTAAAAAACGCTTGATTTTTTATGTCACTTGGTGTATAATTATATTTTACATGGGGATGTATTTGGTTTCGACGGTGATCCCGAAATATGAATAGCGAGTGGTGGATTCGTCTGGCCACCTTAAAAAGACGAAAACTAAAATAAACGCTGATAATAGAGAATTAGCACTAGCTGCCTAAGCGCAGTTACGTCTTACTAAAAATGCCTACGGTTTTTAGATAAGGCGCATACCCTCGTAGGAAACAATGCTATCTTTTGTTTCTAGGATAGCTGGTATTTTTGAAACTACTGAAAGTTTAAAGTTTGTTTATTGACTTGAGCTTTTGGGAATTTTGACAATAAACTGCACTCGGAGAAGTTCATATGGAAGTATTACTGGACAGGGGTTCGACTCCCCTCATCTCCACCATTGTTCGCTAAAATGAACCTTTTTTGTTTTATTGGTGGATTTGCCATAAGCATAAATAAAGCGGTAAATTAGATTAAAATCTCCTAGTTATGTTTTTCATAGCTAGGAGGTTTTATTTTCTTTTATATCTATTAGTCCTTCTATATATTTATCGGTCAGTTCTTCTTCGTATTGGTATTTACCTGATTTGTAGCTTAATATTGCGTCTGTTGATATTTTGTTTATTATTTCTTGCTCTAAGTTTGGTTCTTCGAATATTTCGTTTGTTTTTGTGTTTTGTAGGTATATTCCTTTTGAGCCAAAATCTACTACTTGGTATAATATATTTTCTTTTCTGTATTTATTTAAATTTTCATTTTGTATATTTGCTATTTTTTCTGCTTCATTTTGTATTTTTTCTATTATTTCTTTTGTTGTTTCTTCATCTATTTTGTATTTATTTCCTTGCTTTTTTATGATTTTATCTACTTCTATATTTTCTGGTAGTTCTGTTTTTGGTAAATAAAATGATGATTGTTCTCCTTTTTTATTTAGTTCTATAATTTGATATAGCCCTTTGTCTTCGTTTTTGTATGATATATATTGTATTTCTTTTTGACTTTTTATCGCATATTCCTTTAGTATTTCATTTCGTTTTGTTACTAACAAGCATGAAGAATCATATGTTAGTTTATATTCTTTTTCTATTTCATTTAAATTCTTATTATTACTTTGGTTCGTATTTTCTAAATAGTTTGATAGTTCTTTTACAAAGTTTGTTACTACGCTTTTTTCTTTTGCATTTTCTAATATTTTGCCTAGTATGCCTAATTCCATATGACATCACTCCTATTACTTTTTCTGTTTTATCTTGGATATATAACTATTTGAAATAATAGTTTCAAGAATTAACCTGAAATAATTATACATTATTTCAGGCTTTTTTGCAATATATTTTAATTTTTTGGTGTACTTTTCCCTGTCTTATAGTCAATTTCTATTCCTGGCTCTATATTATATATATATACATTGAAACATATTCCTTGTCCGATTATCTTCTACTGAGTATGCTTCTATTTCTACTCCACTTGCCACTAAGTTGTCTTCTTTGAAGTTTGGTGTTACCCTATATAGCACATGGTTTTCTTGATTTTCTTTTATGTATTCCGCTATTTTGTTTTCAAATGGTAGCATTCCGATTTACATTAAAAGTTCTTGTTCCTGTAATTAAATTCTGTTCATTTGCATTTTCTCCTGCTAATTGGTGGCCTATTAAATGGCATCTATTGTATAAATATTTTCCATTATATTTGACTTGTTCCCAGCCTGTTGGCTGTACTTTGCTTATGTCTCCTCTTTCTTCTTTTGGCATTATTTCTTTACATATATTTGCATAGGCTACTCCACATCTGCCTAGTTTATCTAGTTTACTATATGTTTCGAATGCTTCTTTTGTATATTCGTTTTTTTCAAAGTATGGAATATTATTGTTTAAAGTTATATAAATTTCGTCTATGTACTCTGGAATTGTGTTTATATCAAAATATGATGGTTTTTGTGCTATATCTGTTACTTTCTCTTTTTGTTTTTCTGCTGAAAATATTGATACTGCTATACATATTAGAAGGATTACTAATCCTAATACTTGTTTTATTTGTTTGTTTTTCTTTTTACTCATTTTTTCTTCCTTTATTTTTGTATATATAATTGGATTATATAGTTTTTGAAAAAAATTTACAAGGTTTTTCTGTCAATCACTTTTGAAAATGTCTTAAAAATTTTAAAACATAAGCCCTAAAAATTTAGTTTTTAGGGCTAAATTTTAGGAAACTTTTTCGAATTCGGATTGTAAAAGAAAAAGTTGTTTTTCAACAAATTTTTCAAAAGC
>JAAVZW010000039.1 GCA_022791835.1 Clostridia bacterium
ATTAGTAACAGATGGAGCAGGTAATATTGGGAAAAGTGCAGAAGATAATTCAAATGGAACGAGTGCTGTAATACCAAGTGCAAACACAGCGCCAGTAGTACAATCAGTAACATACAAAGAAAAAACAACTAATTCGATTACAGTAACAGCAAGAGCAACAGATGCGCAAAATGATAATTTGACATATACATTATATACAAGTACAAACAATTCAATATGGACACAAAAAGCGACAAGTAGTCCAGTATCATCAGGTAGCACAGTAACGCTAACGGCAAGTGGATTATCTCAATATACATACTATTATCTAAAAGTACGAGCTACAGAAACAAGCTCGCGGACATTTATATGGAGAGAAAGAATATGGAACAATACGAACATATTGCCCGCGGTCGTCAGTACCATTCGACCAACGTCACGCACGAAACGTGTGGACAGAAACTATACGAAACTGATTCTGAGTGGGTTAGTTCTGAGCCAAATAAAAGCTGCGAGAACTGGTTGTGTCACAAAAGCCCGTCGAATGGATACCGTTACACTTGCAGAAAATGTGGGAAACAGGTCATACATTACTTGTGTAGAGAAGATGTGGGAACTATCTTCACTTGCCCAGGTACATATCGATGCGATATTTGCGGAGTCATAACAATGCCACACGGGGTAATTGATTGTCCGCACAAAAAAACTGAACAGCACGATTAAAGCCTTCAGCATTTTGAAAAACCTTTGTAATAAAACAAAACTTAGTAAAAAATATTGCAATGTGTCTAAAATATTGATAACTTTACACTGCAAAAACTTGCATATTGGTAAAGAAAATGTGAAAAATAACTATAATATTGATAAGAAAAATGTGAGAAAGCGATAATATGTATAAAAGCAAAAAGGCTCAAGCCAACAACTTGAGCCTTTTATCATACTAATGCAATATCTCACACCAAATCGCCCATCCCATAAAGCCCATCAGATTTGCCAGCAATAAATCTAACGGCCTTCACAGCACCTTCAGCAAATACTGACCTAGAATAAGAAGTATGCTTAATCTCAAAAGTATCATTCTCTCCAAAAAACTGTACAGTATGTTCTCCAACAATATTACCACCGCGAACAGAAGTAATACCAATCTCATCATCGCCTCTCTTTTGCGATAAATCATGCCTATTATAAACATACCTCATCTTGCCACCCAAAGCCTCATTAATATGGTCAGCAATAAGTAGGGCGGTACCACTAGGAGCGTCTACTTTATTCCTATGATGAGTCTCAGTAATTTCAACGTCAGCTCCAACAAGCAAAGGTGCAATTTCTGCAACAATTTTGCACATAAGATTAACATCAAAAGACATATTTGCAGACCTAAAAATAGGCAAGTGTTTGCTATAATCTTTAAGAATATTTTCCTGCTCAGAATTAAAACCAGTAGTAGCAATTACAACTGGAATATAATTACTATCAGCAAATTTTAAAATTTCTAAAGTGGCATGTACATGAGAAAAATCAACAATTACATCAATATGTTCCTTAATTTTACTTAAATCATTATAAACAGGTACGCCGTTTAACATCCCCACTTTCTAAGCCAAAACCACAAACAAAATTCAAATCAGGCTCTTTCTCAATACAACTAATAACTTCCTGCCCCATTCTACCAAGAGCTCCACTAACTAATATATTCATAAAAACTCCTTCCAAAGAAAAAGGTCAATACATATATATTGACCTTTACTATATAATATTAATGTTTAAAATGTCTCATACCTGTAAAAATCATAGCAATACCATATTCATTGCACTTATCAATAGAATCTTGGTCCCTCAAAGAACCTCCAGGTTGCACAATAGCAGTAATTCCAGCTTTGTGAGCTTCTTCTACACAATCGTTGAAAGGGAAGAAAGCATCAGAAGCAAGAACACTACCATGAGTTACACCTTCTCTAATAAGTTCACTAGAATGCTCTACACATTGCTTAACGGCCCAAATTCTATTAACTTGTCCAGGACCGATACCAATAGTTTGTTTATCCTTAGCAAGTACAATGCCATTAGACTTAGCAAATTTAACGACTTTAAGCCCAAACATCATATCCTCAAGCTCTTTATCAGTAGGTTTTCTATCAGTAACAACAGTATAGTCGTCTAAAAGCTTGCTATCAATAGTTTGAACAATAATACCACCATTAATTTTCTTAATATCTAAAGAACCTTCAGGTTGTCTAACGCAAATAGAAGGAAGTTCTAAAAGTCTTAAATTTTTCTTGGATTTAAGTACTTCTAAAGCATCAGGAGCGAAAGAAGGAGCAACAATAACCTCAAGGAAAATCTCTTTCATTTCCTCAGCCATTTTTAAAGTAACTTCGCGATTAACAGTAACAATTCCACCAAATATAGAAGTCTTGTCAGCATTAAAAGCCTTATTCCAAGCTTCGTAAATATCACTGCTAGAACCTACACCACAAGGATTACCATGCTTACAAGCAACAACAGTAGGCTCATCAAATTCCTTAAGAAGTTCTAAAGCTCCATTGGTGTCATTTATATTATTAAAAGAAAGTTCTTTTCCATTAAGTTGTGTTGCAATAGTAAGAGAACCTTCACACTTTCCAACTTCTTTATAAAGAGCAGCTTTTTGATGAGGATTTTCACCATATCTCATTTCTTGAACCTTTTCATATGTAAGAGTTAAATCTTTAGGAAAACTCTCATCTTTTCTCTCAGACTTTATATAATTGCAAATCATAGCATCATAATTTGCAGTATGTTCAAAGACTTTATTCATTAGATAAAACTTAGTATCAATAGAAACTTGACCATTTTGCTTTAGCTCATTTAAAACAAGTGCATAATCATTAGGATCAGTAATAACTGTTACATCTTGATAATTTTTAGCAGCACTTCTAAGCATAGTAGGACCACCAATATCAATATTTTCAACGCACTCAGCACGAGAAACATTATCTTTCAAAATAGTTTGTTTGAAAGGATAAAGATTAACAATGACAAAATCAATAGTATCAACTCCTAAATCCTCAAGTTGTTTCATATGTTCAGTTTTAGACCTCATAGCAAGGATACCAGCATGAACCTTAGGGTGTAAAGTCTTAACTCTACCATCTAAGCATTCAGGGAAGCCAGTAATCTCAGAAATCTCAATAGCTTTAACTCCAGACTCTTGAAGCTTTTTATAAGTACCACCAGTTGAAATAATTTGAATACCTAAAGTTTCTAATTCTTTTGCAAAATCAACAATACCTGTTTTATCAGATACACTAATTAAAGCCTTCATAGATACCTCCATAAAATATAAAATTTTTAACAACAATATTATATAACATAATTCGATAATATTCAAGCGTTTTTGTGCTAACTTTCTTATTCTACACACACTATGTGTGCACTTTCCTAGAATATAAAAAAACCGACTTAACAATTTCTAAATGATAAAATCATTAAGAAATTGTAACACTCGCCATAATTATCTTCTACGTCAATTACACGCTACGCGCGTACTTTCCTAGAATATAAAAAATTACTAAAAGTTAGACAAAAATCTAACTTTAGTAATTAAAAAGTAATGTTTCGATTTAGCAGAATTTACTCATCATTCTTTTCTTGTTCAACGTCATCAAAAATTGGGTCACTAAAAAATTCTCCTAAGCTAATTTCGAAACCTTCACAGATGTGAAGTAAAGTATCAAGTTTAATAAGCTCAGTTTTTCCAGTCATAAAAGTAGAAATAGTAGAGCAAGGAACAGCACTAGCTTTAAATAAAGCCCAAGCTGTCATCTGTTTTTCTTTTAAAGTCAGTTTGATTTTTTCTCTAATTGCTTGAGATAATGTCATAGTGTTTCCTCCTTAGTTAATAAATTTATCTAAAAATATATATAAATAATATCCTATTTCAACCAACTGATATTTCGGATAATCGAAAAAATATCGGAAATTTTCAAATTATAGAAATTTGCAAATTTCTCTTTACAATTATGCTAGAAAGTTATATAATATTAATCAATAAATGTGGAAACAAATTTTACATTTCCACAAGATACTTTTTATATAAAATCAAAAAGTTTTATAACCTAGCAACTTAAGTGATAGCAAAACAATTGTCTTTAGGAAATTCCCTAAAACAAATCACAAAAAATAAAATCATGTTATTTTAATTTATATATTGACAAAACCAATAAGTAAATGTAAAATGAAATGGTAAACAACAAAAGGAGGTGAGAATAAATGGAAGAAAGCAAAGCAGACAAAATTTTAAGTGCAGTTTTAACAATACAAGGCCAAGTAACAATATTACAAGGACAAATGAAAACAATGCAAGAGCAAATCGGAACAATGCAAGGGCAAATCGGAACAATGCAAAATCAAATCGAAAGAATGCAAGGGCAAATCGGAACAATGCAAAATCAAATCGAAAGAATGCAAGGGCAAATTGAAACAACACAAAATCAAGTTGAAAGAATGCAAGGGCAAATCGAAGCAACACAAAATCAAGTTGAAACAATGCAAGGACAAATGTTAACTAAGCAAGACTTAGAAATAAAATTTGCAGAGTTCAAAAAGGAACTTGGAAAATTACTAAAAGGTACCATAGACGAGATGCAACAAGACATAGACGAAAATAGAGAAGAAGTTCGAAAGCTACCATGTATTAGTCTGAAATCAAAATTGAAAAAATTTGTATCAAGAGCAAATTAATTAAAGAAAAAATTTCAAATGTATAATCAAAAAATTAGAAAAATAGAGGTCTTATAAATAAGCATTTATAGAGTGTTCATTTATAAGACCTCTATTCAAATTCACTAGACAACCCAAAAATAAAGTGGTATAATACAAAAAAACGAGAAAGGAACACACTAAATGCAAGAATTCAAATCAGGATTTGTTTCAATACTAGGGAGAACAAATGTAGGAAAATCTACTCTATTAAATTCACTCATAGGAGAAAAAATTGCAGCAATTGCAAACAAACCACAAACCACACGCACACAAATAAAAGGCATACTCAATAGAGAAAACTCACAAATAATTTTTTTAGATACTCCAGGAATACATAAACCAAAAACAAAGTTAAGTAATATAATGGTACAAACGGCATTTACATCTGCCAAAGATGTCGACTTAATTTTATTTATAATAGAAGCAACAAGTAAAGAAATAGGAAGAGGGGATAGCTTAATATTAGAAAAAATCAAAGAATCAAATAAAAAAACAATTCTAATAATAAACAAAATAGATTTAATAAAAAAAGAAACCCTAATAAAACTAATAGACTTATACAGAAAAGAATATAACTTCGAAGCAGTAATTCCAATTTCAGCAATAACAGGAGAAAAAAACGAAGACATATTAAAAGAAATAGAAAAAAGCTTACCAAAAGGTCCAAAATACTATGACGAAGAGACTTATACAGATCAAACAATAAGAATGATAGTAGAAGAAACAATCAGAGAAAAAGCCTTAAGACTACTTGACGATGAAGTACCACATGGAATATATGTAGAAGTCCAAAAATTAAAAAAAGGCAAAACAATGCAAGGAGAAAGCATTTTTAATATAGAAGCTACAATATATTGCGAAAAAGAAGCACATAAAGGTATAATAATACGGAAAAAAAGGAAGTAAGTTAAAACAAATAGGAACATATGCAAGAGAAGATTTAGAAAAACAAATAGGCGAGAAAGTAAATCTCCAAACTTGGGTAAAAGTAAGAAAAGACTGGCAGAATGAAGAAAATATAGTAAAAAAGTATAAAATTGACACTTAAAATAAAGTATAAAAGCACTCAAAACATACAAACTAGAAATAGATAAATGCATGAAAATGGAGTGAGGTATATGCTAAGTGAAATAGCGTGGAATACTTTCAAAAAAACAGGGAATATAAACACATTTCTAGAATTTATAGAAACAAAAAATATAGAAGAAAACATAGCAGAGGAAAGCAATGGGAATAATAAAAACGAAAGCAATTATATTAAGAGAAAGTAACATGGGAGACTTCGATAAAATGCTAACAATGCTTACCCCAGACATACGGCAAAATATCATGTGCAGCAAGAGGGGCAAGAAAACCAAGTAGTAGTATGCTTGCAGGAACACAATTCTTAAGCTTTGGAGAATATGTTTTATACAAAGGAGCAAGCAGTTACAATATAAACTCATGTGAACCAATCGAAGTCTTTTATAATTTAAGAATAGACCTAGACAAGCTACAATATGCAACACACATAACAAAAATAGTAGAAGATATCACAAATGAAAACGACAGTTCATATAACATATTACAACTACTTTTAAACACAATTTACACAATATCAGAGACAGAGCAGGACAAAGAACTAGTAGTTGCAATATTTAAAATTAGACTACTATCATTAATACGGATTTACTCCAAATGTACTAGAATGTACCACATGTGGAACAAAAGAAAATATAACCCATTTCAGTATAAAGGACAATGGCATAAAATGTGAAACCTGCGCAAAACTAGACAAAAGTGTAATCAAAATATCAGATGCGACACTATATGCAATAAGATATGCAATAATGTCAGAAGCAAAAAAAATTTTCTCATTCACAATACCAGAAGAATCCATAGAAGAATTAAAACTAGTAGCAAAAGTATACATGGATGAGAAATTAGAAAAAACATATAAATTTGAAAAAATAATATAATTTGGGATATGTAAAAAGACGTATCCCAAAAAATTTTTTTGTTCTAAAACAAATCCACAAAACATACACTTAACTAAAGAAAAAGCAAAAAAACATTTTGTGCCATTTTGACGAAAAATTGCAGTTCCCTAAGGCACAAGGAATACAAGAAACAAAGAAAAATTTGACAATTTTAAAAATTCATAGTATAATCTTGATATTGAAACAAGGAGGGACAAAGTTTTATGATAAAAAACGAACAAGCTTCACTGTCCGTAATGAGAATTGCAATTATAACAATAATTACAATATTCATGCTAAGCGTATGCGTACTAGCTACGACAGGAAACGTGAAGAACGTTAAGATTGTTCTATCAGACAACTGTGAAATAGAAGTTCTTACAACAAAAACTGTAGTTTCAGACATATTAGAAGAAAATCACATAATAGTCTTACCAGAGGAAAGCGTAGTTCCAAACTTAGATGCGGAAATAACGGAAAATTCTCAGACAATAGTAATTACAGGAACAACACAAGATGCATATTCAATAGTTGCAATTGCCGAATCAGAAGAAAACGTAGTATTAGATAAGCTATTAAGTGCCTATAATACAATAACAGAAAAAATAGAGGAAAAAGAAGAACCAATTCCCTATGAAACTGTTACAAAGGACGTATCACATTCTGGAGAATCTACTGCACATGTAGTAACTCAAGAAGGTCAAGAAGGCTTAAAAAAAGCAACTTACAAAATAAAATATCAAAATGATATAGAAATAGGCAGAACACTTGTAAAAGAAGAAACAATAAAAGAACCAGTACAAAAAATAGAACAAATAGTAAATGTAACTAACAGAGGCACAGAAGGTGGATCTAGAACTGCTAGTACAGTACCTACACCATCAAGCAAAGACCTAGCAAGTAAAGTAAAAGGAATAGAACCAATAGTAAAAACAATGAATGCATCAGCATATACAGCATCAGAATGCGGTAAAGACCCAAGCTCACCAGGATATGGAAAAACAGCATCAGGAGCAAAAGCGACAGCTTGGTATACAGTAGCAGCAGGTAAAGGATATCCTATGGGAACCATAATCTACATACCATATTTCAAAGATAAGCCAAATGGTGGATGGTTTGTAGTACAAGACAGAGGTGGTTCAATCTCAAACAACAAAGTAGATATATACATGAATACATATAATGAATGCATAACATTCGGAAGAAGAAACTTAGAATGCTATATATATAAGGTAAATTAAGAAAAAAAGGGCAAGCAAAACTTGCCCTAAATTCATAATTATAGATTTTAAGGAATAGCTTAAAAAATAAATGGAGTAAAAAGATATGAAATTAATATCATGGAACGTAAATGGACTAAGAGCAGCCTTGAATAAAGGCCTTGAAGATTTTTTCAAACAATCAGAAGCAGATATATTTTGTATACAAGAAACAAAAATGCAAGAAGGACAAGCAGAATTAAATTTTGCAAAGGATTATAACATATATATGAATAGTGCAGAGAAAAAAGGATATTCAGGAACTGCTATCTTTACAAAACAAAAGCCAATAAATGTAACATATGGAATAGGGATAGAAGAGCATGACAAAGAAGGAAGAGTAATAACACTAGAATTCGAAAAATTTTACATAGTAAACTGTTATACACCAAACTCAAAAAGAGAACTAGAGAGACTAGGATATAGACAAATATGGGAAGACGAATTTAGAAAATACTTAGTGAAATTAAGCGAAAAGAAGCGGAGTAATAATTTGCGGAGACCTAAATGTAGCACATAAAGAAATAGACTTAAAAAATCCTAAATCAAATAGAAGAAATGCAGGATTTACAGATGAGGAAAGAGGAAAAATGACAGAATTACTAAATGCAGGCTTCACAGACACATATAGATATATGTACCCAGATAAAGCAGACAGCTATACATGGTGGTCATACTTTGCAAATTCCAGAGAAAGAAACATAGGGTGGAGAATAGACTATTTTTTAGTATCAAAAAATTTAAACACAAGTATAAAAGAAGCATACATATATAATCAAATAATGGGAAGCGACCATTGCCCAGTGGGGCTTGAGATAAATATATAGGAGGGACAAAATGCAAACAGAAAAAAGAAATTGGAAAAAAGGCATATTTTGGTTTATATTTGCAGTTGCAGTAATTGCAGTATATAAGTTATTAGATAACTTAGGCGAAATAACTACATGGTTAAGAGGGCTAATATCAGTACTAATGCCATTCATCATGGCACTATTATTAGCATACTTATTCTATCTTCCATGCAGAAAAATAGAAGGGATTATAAAAAAGGTAAAAGTAAAATTCATAAAAAAGAGAGCAAGATGGCTCTCAATATTCATAGTATACTTAATCACAATTGTACTAATGCTTATAATATTCAAATTCATAATTCCAACAGTATATGAAAGTTTTATGGATTTAGCAAAATCTTTACCAGGGTATTATAGCTCAATGATAGACACATTAGAAGAAATCCCAGAAGACTCTGTATTAAATAAAGTAGATTGGAAAACTATAATAGAAGGTCTTGGAGAAATAAAAATAGAAGATTTTGTAAACTTAGAAATGATAGGAGCATATGCAAAAGGAATTATAGGAGTTGCAACAAGTGTATTTAGCGTATTTGTAACAATAGTAGTATCTATGTATCTATTAGCAGAAAGAAGCGAGATAATAGAATTCGCAAGAAGATTATGTGGAGCTATTTTTAATACAAATATATATAAAACTCTAGCAAAATACTTTAGAGAATCAAATGAGATATTTTTCAGATTTGTCTCAAGTCAAATTATAGATGCAGCAATAGTAGGAGTATTAGCAAGTATAGCAATGTCATTATTAGGAGTGAAATATGCCATTTTGTTAGGATTTATGATAGGACTATTTAACTTAATACCATATCTAGGAGCTATAATAGCAATAGCAGTAGCAATCTTAATAACAATTTTCACAGGAGGAATAACCCAAGCAATTTGGATGGCAGTAGTAGTAATAATATTGCAACAAATAGATGCAAACATAATAAACCCAAAAATTCTAGGAAATTCTTTAGAAATCAGCCCAATTCTAGTAATTTTCTCAGTAACAGTAGTAGGAGCTTACTTTGGAATAATGGGAATGTTCCTAGCAGTGCCAATGATAGCAGTAGTAAAACTAGTATTAAACGATTATATTCGTTATAAAGAAGGGCTAAAAGAGCCATAACATATTAGCCGTTCAAGAGGTAGGTATATAAATATTTTTAATTTGAACCATCTCAAATAAGCTCAAATCAAAAATATTTATATACCTACCTCTTGAACTACTCTATTATTTTAATACAACATTTTTTCTTGCTTTTATTATACATAAAAAGAGCAAAGATATTTAAAACAGATGCATATCGTTCACTTTTTACGTAAACATAACATAATATATACAAAAACAAAAAGTGAAAGGATGAGAAAAATGTTAAGTTACATAATTGAAGGAGGAAGACGACTAGAAGGAGAAACTTTTGTATCTGGATCAAAGAATGCGTCTCTTCCTATTATTGCTGGGACGCTACTAAATGGTGGGATTTCCAAGCTTTATAATGTGCCTAATATACATGATACACAAATGATGTTTGAAATACTTAAAAAATTAGGTTGCAAAGTTAGGAGAAATAATGGTAAAATAATAATTGATTCAAATGAACTCATATCACATGAAATACCAGATGAACTTATGAGACAGATGAGATCATCAGTAGTTATGGTTGGAGCAATGCTTCGGAAGAATGAAAAAGGCAAAATTCTCGTATCCACGGAGGATGTGACATAGGAGCAAGACCAATAGACTTACACTTGAAAGCTTTTAAACAGCTTGGAGTAGAAATAAAAGAAGAATCTGGATTTATTACCTGTAGTGTAGACAAAATTATAGGCACAGATATTCATTTAGACTTCCCAAGTGTAGGAGCAACAGAAAATGTAATATTACTTGCAACGCTAGCAGAGGGAGAAACCAAAATAATAAATGCAGCAATGGAACCAGAAATAGTAGACTTAGCTAACTTTCTAAATAGAATGGGAGCTAAAATACAAGGAGCAGGAAGCAACATCATAAAAATAAAAGGAGTAAAACATCTAAAAGACTTGCGGTTACAATATTATGCCAGACAGAATAGAAGCAGGTACACTACTTTGCGTAGTAGCAAGCAGTGGAGGAAAAGTAAACTTACAAAAAGCAAATCCAGAACACTTAGTATCAATTATTCATAAGCTTGAAGACAGCGGTTGTACAATAGAGACAGGCAAAGATTGGATACATTTAGAAGCACCAAAAAGACTAACAAATATAGAAATAAAAACAATGCCATATCCAGGTTTCCCAACAGATATGCAATCAGTATTAGCAGGAATGCTAACAACAGCAAAAGGCACATCAATAGTAATAGAAAACATCTTTGAAAATAGATACAAATACGTAAATGAACTCAGGAAAATGGGTGCAAAAATGACAGTCGAAGGTAAAATATGCGTAATAAAAGGAACTAGAAAACTATATGGAGCAAAAGTAAACGCAACAGACTTAAGAGGAGGAGCGTGCTTAGTTTTAGCAGGAGTCATTGCAAAAGGAAAAACAGAAATATCAAATGCAAAATACATCCTAAGAGGCTATGAAAATCTAGACAAAAAGCTAAACTCATTAGGAGCAAAAATAGAACTAAAAGAAATTTAACATAGTAAGGCAAAAATGCAAAAAAGCATTTTTGCCAAAAACTAAATCAAAAGAAAAGGAGGGGGCAAAATGCCGAAGAAGAAAAAAGGACAAGAAGAAATTGATGAAGAAGCAAGAGAAATCATAATAGGCTTAAACTCAAAGAAAAATTCGGACAACCCCCAAAAGAAAAAGAAAAAATCAAAGAAAAAGACAGTAAGTAAACCAATCAAAAAAGAAATATCACAAAAACCTAAGAAGAAAAAAAAGAAGAAAAAAAGCAAACTTAAAAAAATATTAAAAACACTATTAAAACTAACAATAGTAATAGCAATAGCAGTAGCAATAATAATGTTCCTATTTGTATCACCAGTATTCGACATAAAAGAAATAACGATAAATGGAGCAACATCAATAAGCGAGAGTGTATACATAGCAATGTCAGAAATAGAAATTGGACAAAATATATTTGGAATAGAAAAAACGAATGCCATAGCTAAAATAAAAAAAGAACCATATGTAGAAAGTGTAGAAATAAAAAGTATCTATCCAAGTAAAATAGAAATATCAATAGTAGAAAGAACAATAAGCTATGCATTAGAAAGCGAAGGAGAATACTACTTAATAGACAAACACGGATACATATTAGAAACAAGTCTTTCTAAGCCAGAATATATACTACTAAAAGGACACAAAACAAATCTGAAAACACTAGAAGTAGGAGCAAGATTAAACGAAGAAGATTTATCTAAATTTAATGACTTGATAAAAATAATAGATGCAACACAAAACAACACAGTAGGGGCAGAATTAAGTACTATAAACATTACAGATGCTCATAATTATATACTAGAATTCAAAGAAGAAAATAAAATCATAATGCTAGGAGACACAAAAGACTTAAGTGCAAAAATGACATGGATAAACTTTTTTATGACACAAAATAAAAACCAAGGCGGAACAATATATCTAAACTCAGATAATGTATACTTCACGCCAGACAATGGAGGTAAATAAATGAAAAATAACCTAAAAATTCAAATAGGAATAGCTTTAGGCTTAATGTGCCTACTCTTAACAGGCGCAATAGTAGTGCAGTTAAACACAATCAAAGAAGCAACAAGAATTGTAGGAACACAATATGCAGAAGCAGGGCTAAAAGAAGAAGTAATAAAATGGAAAGAAGATTATGAACGAAAATATAAAGAATTAGAAGAAAAACAAGAAACACTAGAGACAGTTAGAAAAGATGCAACAAAAGACAGTGGAAGAACAAAACAATTGCAAGAAGACTTAGATAACACAAATAGATTGTTGGGACTAACAGAAGTAACTGGTTCAGGTCTAATACTAACACTTTCAGATCAAGATAGGATGAAACTAAAAGAAACAGGAGGAGACCCTACACAAGCAATAGTTCATGCCGAAGACTTGATACAAATAATAAATGAACTAAAAAATAGTGGAGCAGAAGCAATATCAATAAATGGACAAAGAGTAATTAGCACAACAGCAATCACATGTAGTGGAACAATAATAACAATAAATGGAGTAAAAGTAAACTCACCTTTTGAAATAAGAGTAATAGGAAATTATTTTACACTAACAGCCATAGCAAGACCAGGTGGATATTTATCTCTAATGGAAGATGGAGGAGTAAAAGCAAAACTAGAAAAGCAAAATAATATTATAATACCAAAATATTCAGGAACAATTACTACTAAATACATGATACATGTAAAATAAAGTATAATTCTAAAAACGAAAGGAAGGAAAAACATTGAATAAAAGCAAAATAATAATGTATACAACAATAGGAGTAATGAGTCTAATATTAGTATATGTAATGTTTATACAATTCAGGATAGTAAACGAATCAGATGTAGACGAAGTGAAATTTCTAAGAGAAGCAGAATTAAGAGAAATGCTTGCTTCATACAAAGAAAAATATAAAGAAGTAGAAGAAGAAATAATAGAAACAGACAAAACAATAGAAGAATATAAGCAAACAGCTAAAACAGAAGAAGGGACAATAGCACTACTAGAAAAAGATAGAGATGATGCAAGAATGAAACTAGGAATAACAGATGTAGAAGGAGAAGGAATTACAATAAAAATGGTAGAACCAAGAGGTACAGAAACAGCACCAGTAGAGCCTTACAGCAACTTATTGACACTAGTAAATGAACTATTACTTGCAGGAGCAGAAGCAATATCAATAAATGGACAAAGAATAGTTGCAATGTCAGATATAGTAAGTATAAGTGGAGACATAATTAGAATCAATGGAGAAAGGACAACAGACCCATTCGAAATAAAAGCAATAGGTGAAACAGACAGACTATTAAGTGCATTAAGGATAAAAGGTGGATTCATGGATATGTATAATGACATAAATTACACAATAACAATAGAAAAAGGAAAGATTAGGATAAACAAATATTCACAACCAATAACACTAGAATATGCCAATAAATAGGAGGAGAGAAAAATGATAATATTATTTATAACAATAGGATGTTTAGTAGGAGTAATCCTAGGAGTAAATGCTCCAACAATTTCATACATGTACACAGACTATCTAGCAATTTCAATAATAGCAGCCCTAGACACAGTACTAGGAGGAATAACAGCAACACTAAAAAATAATTTCAATTTTAAAATTTTCGTATCAGGCTTTTTCGTAAACGCAATCCTATCAATCCTATTGACCCTGCTAGGAAATAAATTAAATGTAGACATATACCTAGCAGCTATAGTAGTATTTGTAGGAAGAATGTTCAACAACCTAACAATAATAAGAAGATTCTATGTAGAAAAATGGGAAAATTTCACCAAAAAAGAAGAAACAGAACGACAAAAAAACAAAAAATAAGCAGAAACCTAGGGGATGAGAGTAAAGCGAAAAACTCTCATCTCTCACATCTCATCTCTCACATCTCATTTGACAAAAACATTACAAAAATATTACAAAAATATTACAAATTCTATTGACTTTTTTCTCAAAATATTATATCCTTAAATACAGAAAAATATATAAAAAAATGGAGGAGTTAAGGTTGACAACAGGTGATATAATTGTTGGCTTAGATATAGGGACATCTAAAGTATCAGCCATTGTTGGAGGAATGAATAACTTTAACCAAATAGAGATTATATCCTCAACAAAATGCAAATGCAAAGGCATACAAAAAGGAAAAATAGTAGACGAAGATGAAATAAGTTTAGCAATATCAAAAGCCATTCAAGACGCTGAAGAAGAAGCTAATTTGAAGATACATTCTGCATATATTACCGTTCCAGGTAAATACATAACAATAGTACAAAACAGTGTAATAAAGGAAATCAAAGATAAATACGCAGGAATATCAGCAAAAGACGTTAGTGCAAGCATAATGCAAGTAAAAGATATAGAAATACCAGAAGGTAAAGCAATAATAGATATACTACCTGAAAAATTTATCCTAGACAATGGACAAGAAGTAGAAAATCCAGCCCTTTGCCTAAGTTCAAGTTTTACAATACAAGCACAAATAATATTAGTAGATAAAGAATACATGAAAAAAATGTCATTAATACTAAAAAAGGCAGGAATAGAACTAGATGGAATGGTACCAATTACTCTAGCAGAAAGAAACCTAATACTAGACAGAAACGAATTAAATGACAATATCATGCTTTTAGACATAGGCGCAGGAAACATAGAAATAGGAGTGTTCGAAGGCAAGAAATTTGTATACACAAACACAATTCCACTTCGGAGGAGACACAATTAGAAAAGACATAGAACTAGTACTAGGAATATCATCAGAAGAAGCGGACAAGTTAAAAAGACAATATGGACTAGCACTAAAATCTTTCATAGACAATGACCATGAAATATATCTAAGCACATGTAATGGAGAAAACAAAACAATAAAAAGCTCAGAACTAATCGAAATTATAGAAGCAAGAATAGAAGAAATGTTTTCACTAATCAATAAAGACATAACAAGCCAAGGAATAAAACAAAGAATAAACAATGTAATACTCACAGGGCAAGGAATTACAAACATAAACAAAAGCGATGTAGCAGGAAAAATCGCACTAAACATACCAGTAAAAATATCAACAGGAAGACTAGTAAGCACAATAAAACCAAGCTTTAGAACATCATATGCATTAGTTAGATACGTATCATCAAAACCATTTTCAAAATCAGTAGCTAGTACAATAGATGTAACAAGTAGTAACAACTTAGTAAAAAACATATTAGAGAAGATAAAAGAATTTTTTTATAGTTAAAATGTTAAGGGAGGAAGAAATAAAATGTTAGAATACGACGAGATGGAAAAAGAAGTAAATGATAACGCAGTAATTAAAGTAATAGGTGTAGGTGGAGCTGGAAATAACGCAGTAAATAGAATGATACAAAGTGGAATAAAAGGAGTAGAATTTATATCAGTAAATACAGATAGACAAGCCCTAAAAAACTCTAATGCAAGCACAAAAATACAAATAGGAGAAAAGATTACAAGAGGACTAGGAGCAGGAGCAAATCCAGACATCGGAGCACAATCAGCAGAAGAAAACAAAACAGAAATCACAGAAAGCCTAAGAGGAGCAGACATGGTATTTGTTACAGCTGGAATGGGTGGAGGAACAGGAACAGGAGCAGCACCAGTAGTAGCAAATGCAGCAAAAGAAATGGGAATACTAACAATAGGCGTAGTAACAAAACCATTCACATTTGAAGGCAAAAAAAGACTATCACAAGCAGAAAGAGGGATAGAAAGCTTAAAAGCAAAAGTAGATGCATTAGTAGTAATACCAAACGATAAATTATTACAAATAATAGATAGAAAAACATCAATGATAAATGCATTTATAATGGCAGACGAAGTATTAATGCAAGGGGTACAAGGAATATCAGACCTTATAGCAAATCCAGGACTAGTAAACCTAGACTTTGCTGATGTAAAAACAATAATGTTAAATACAGGAATGGCACATATGGGAATAGGAAGAGCGACAGGAGAAAATAGAGCAGAAGATGCAGCAAAACAAGCAATCCAAAGCCCACTACTAGAAACATCAATAGAAGGAGCAAGAGGAGTCATCATAAACATCACAGGAGCAGACGATGTAGGATTACAAGAAATCAACACAGCAGCAGAATTAGTACAAAGAAGTGTAGATCCAGAAGCAAACATTATATTTGGAACAGCAATAGACGAAAGCTTAGGAGACGAAATAGTAATAACAGTAATCGCAACAGGATTTGATAAAGAAAGACCAAGCACTAACTTTGGAGTAGAACAAATAGTAGCAAAAGCATGGGACAAAAAAATAACATCAGTCCCAACCTCTACAGAAAGTACAAGCTCAAACTCACAAGATTTAGATATACCATCATTCTTAAGGAAAAACAAAGGAACAAAATAAGAATAAGCCCAGTTGTTGCTAGATGCAATGATTGGGCTATTTAGTTATATAATTAATCTAACATATCATTTACTTCAATATTTTCGATACTAAATAAAGGACTACGAAAGAAATCATCTAAAGTTATATTCATACCTTCACACAAAAGATACAAGGTGTCAATTCTAGGATAAGAAATTCTACCTCTAAAAAAGTCATTTAACTGTGAAGGATTAACTCCAGCATCACAGGAAAGCTGATACTTTGATTTATTGTGTTCTTTCATTAGTTGCTCTAGTCGAAGTCTTATTGCATCATTAAGTTGCATAATATAAACCTCCAAAACCATACTAATAAAAATTATAACAAAGATTAAAAATCAATATTACGTTTAAAAACGGATACCAAAAACAAAAGTGTAAAAAAGTGTAAAAAAATAGTATTGAAAGAAAATAGTAATTGTAGTATAATATAGAAAAATACGTTTTAAAACGTATAAATACAGGAGTGGAAACACAAACAATAAAAAAGAAAGAGGTAAAAAGATGAAAGAAAAAGAAATGAGAGAAAATCGAGAATGGGAAGAGAAGTATTACAAAAAAGAAATTATAGAGCTGTACCAAGTGCTAAATGACGAAGAAATAAAAACTCTTGAAAAATTAGGCATAACAATACAAAAAGGTAAAATATATACAGAACGCGAATTTGATGAAATATATATGGAACTAGCTAAATTTGATAAAGACGAGACAGGACTATATGGAAATGAAAGAGAAGAAAAAACAAACGAGCAGTTCGAAAAAATACTAAACGATGAAACACATACAGAAAGAGAAAAAATACTTATAAATATGTACTATATAGAATGCGCAAAAAATGAAGAGCTAGAAAGAGAAGAGAAAGATAAACTATCAAGTACAGAAGTTGCGGTAGAAGAATATAATAGTATAATGACTAGACTTGACGAAATAGGCAAAAAATGCATGATTTAAAAAACAAGAAAAAATTAAAAAAATTCAAAAAATGTATTGACTTTGTTAATTAATTATGTTATGATAATAATACACTATACAAAACGAAGAAAAACATATTAAAAAGTGTATATAAGAGTATACAAACTAGTAATATTTAAGTGAAACAAAATGAATAAAAGACATTTCATTACTGGTTTTTCTTATGCCCAAAATGAGGCAAAAAAGAAAAAATAAAAATATTTCAAAAATATTACAAAAAAGTGTTGACAAATCGTTTTCAAAAGTGTATAATAAGAAAGTTCCTTGCAAAAGGAATAAAGTACATTGAAAAGTAAACAAAAAATCCTTTAAGATAACCAAGCGGAAGTATGCCAAAAAGGCATGCAGAAGTAAAAAATAATTAATAAAGAGTATAATGAGTTAGAAAACTCAAAATAAGGAAATGAAAAAATCGAAGATTTTTTCATAAATCATTTCTTAAATTTCAAATTTGTTACACAAATCCAAAATTTAAGAATTGACTTAATATGAGAGTTTGATCCTGGCTCAGGATAAACGCTGGCGGCGCACATAAGACATGCAAGTCGAACGAACTTAATACCTTGCTTGCAAGGTAAGCG
>JAAVZW010000040.1 GCA_022791835.1 Clostridia bacterium
ATCTTTTTAGACTTAATATCTGCAAGTAATCGTTGCATTTCTGGTCGCATTAAATCTTTACCAGAATGTCCTGCGTCATTATAAACATCAACAATGCTATAATCGTTTTTCTCACAATATTCTTTAATCATACGAAGTTGTGAATCAATAGAATAACCATTATCTCTTTGGTCATCGGTACTAACTCTCACATATACTGCACATCTCATAAATAATCATCTCCTCACTTGTTTCCTCACTGAAAAGCAAAATAGCAAACACTACATTGAGCATTTGTTAAATTTATTCCTCCCATTTGTTTCCTCAATAAATTGACTAAAAACAGACACCTTTCATCTGTTTCCTCACTAAAACGGAAAAAGTGAAGTCTAAACTTTAAATTGTTTTAAAATTTGTGTAATTTCTTTCAGATTATATTTTTGATTATGTTCTTTAATATAAAATGGCTTATTAGATATTTCATTAACTTTATATTCTATAATTGTAAGAGTAGTAGGATATGTAATTAAGTATTCAGTAGGTTCTATAACTTGTAAATTAGTATGTGGAATATGTTTTATTGCACCTTTTTTAACTTTGTAAGTATAGCCTTTAATTACTTCTAAGATTTCAGTATTTGGTTTTAATGCTTCAATAGTTTTAAATTCCAACATCAAAAAAGTCCTCCTTCCTAGAAAGAGAACTAAAGTTTTTCAATATAAAATAAAAACTCACGAACTTTTTACGGTCCGTAAGTTGTCTTCAAATGGAGGGCGATGTGTATGCTAGAACAAATGTATATTCTCTTCATATACATACTTCTATTTGAACTTACATTTATGATTGTATTAGTAGTTGCATTATTTGTGGCTTTAGTTATCACAAGAAGAAAACTAGACAGCAAAAAAGTACATCTCTGCTTGACCGTTAGAGATGCACTTTAATTTTTCTCTTTATAAACTAACGGCACGCCACTTCTGTGGTTGCTCGCCTTTGTTATAATTATTATACTAAAATTGAATAGGAATGTCAATCATTTTCCCCCACATTTTTGCTGTGTCAAATAAATATTTATTTTTGTCTTTCACATTTTGTCTTGTATATAGTCTTTTTTCATCTTCACTTAAATTTTCATATTCCTGTCTTGTAATTTCTTGTTTGAACTGCAAAATATGTTTGAGCAGTAGCTATCGCTTTTTTTCTGCTATCTCCATTTTGTGCTATTAAATAGCAGGCATATCTAGTTAATTTAAAATCATCTATAATCTTTTCTGCTCCCTTAGGCATTTTGATCGTTTTGTCGGAGCCGACAAAATGATCATTTACATTGATTTCACTGTTTTGACAAGCTTGTTTTGCTTTTTCTATGACTCCTTCAAATTTTCTCCACTCCTTGTACTCTAATACATCTTGTAATTCTCGTGCATACCAAAATTCTACTCCGTCTTTGTCTCTGTGCTTAATGCTTTCAAAAACTGTTTCTGTTTTGTTTGCTAAATTATTATCCATATGTTACCTCTTTTCCTAATTATTCACTAAGAATAAATATTTATGATCTTAATATGCCTCCATCAATTATTATTTATATCATATTTCAAATATATTTTCAATATTTCTTACGAATTTTTGTTTTGTTGTTTGACTGGTTAGAATTACTAACCTCTTTATTTTTATTATTCAAGTATTTCTAACCACTTCACATCTCCACCATACAAACCTCTTCATACACAAACTCATTCTTTATTACATAGCCTGTCCTTTTTTCTCCTTGCCTTGTTGTATATCTCTTTAATAAAAGAAGATACCTATATTTAAACTGTTACTTTAAAAGCATACAGTTGTAAATATGGTATCCTCTTTTATTAAAGGATTTACAGTGACTTTATCCTTTTTAAGATTTTGCTAATCCATGATTGACCACAGTTCTTCAGGGAATCCACGTCTTTCGCATTCGTCTTGTGCTTTTCCAGGCTCATAAAGACCTTTACGTTCTGACGGTTCTCTCTTTTCTTTTATTATTCCTTCCAGCTCCTGCAGTTTTTGTTGTCTTTCTGTTTGAATCATAGCTTTTTCTCCTTTTGAAATTTTTTACTACATTTCTTCAGGCCAGCCCTTAAATGGGGGTAATTTAGCTCTTATTCCAAGTGGCTCTTCTTTTGGACCATCATTAATTTTTGTAGACTGAGATTCGATAAGAGTGTGTGTTTCCACCTCACCTTCAGCCAGTTCTCCGAAGGATATAAACTTCTGCAGTTGTTGCTCATGGTACGCTCTATAAGAATACAATTCTCTACTCATAAGCCTACTTCTCACTTTCTTCATAATGGTGTTTCGGTTACTTGTTATAAATTCTATTCTTTATTTTATGCAAAACCTCCTTTTCATTTCCAAATTAACTTTTGGAACAGATAATATAAGCTTTGACGTTTCAATTATATCTTATTTTATGTCTATTGACAAGTGTTTTTCTATTACTTCTATATTATTTTCTTCTAAGATGACCTCATAGTATACTCCATCTGGTATTCCATTGCTATTTATGTCTTCTGTTAATGAACCTAGTAAATAGTAATTTATGCCTTCCTCTTTTATTTGTTTTGTCCAGTGTTGGTGTCCTGAGAATACTGCTATTATATTTTTATCTTTTTGTAATATTTCTTTTACCTCTTTTCTGTTTCTTAAAAGTGCTAATTCTGGGCAACTATTTTCTTCCTTAAACCACCAGTTTCCATGCATATTGTCTCATTTGCCTTCCTTTATATGTCTATATATTTCTCCCCAATTGTAGCATATTTTTAAGTATGCATTTTCTTTTAATTCGTTTGATGGTGCATCTTTTAGGTATATTACTTTTATTTTTTCTTGTGATATTTTGTGGCAATTTTTATCAAAGTCATCTATCATTATGTCTATCTTTTCTTTTTTGCATATTTGTTCTTTGTTTTCTGTTGCCCAATAGTATTTATTAAATATATCCATTTCTTCTTGTTTTAGTCTTCCTTCTGTTATTGGTATCATGGCTTTATTAATTCCGCCTCTTGCTGTTATTATTATTAATTCGTGCCCTTCTTCTTTTAGTTTTTTTAATATTCTTTTTGCTCCTGGAAGATAGCTTGCTTCTATTACTATTTGATTGTGATATTTTTTTAAAAATTTCATTGTTTCTTCTTCTGTCCAATTAAAACGTTCTTGAAATCTTAATGCTTTGTTATCTATTTTACTATTTCTTTTTAGTTCTAGCATATCATATAATTCTGAATATACTCTAAATTCTTTTTCTGTATCAAATACTACTCCATCTAAATCTACACCTATTTTCATCTTTCTTATTCTCCTTTTTTAATTATCTTATCATATTTCTGATTTTTTTGATAGTTTTTTGTAAATTATATTTACTTTTTCTTATTTTTGTGATATCTTATTATACATAATTTATATCATGTTTATTTTATTCTTGTTGCATAGGAAATTTTTGCTCTTATTATTTCCATAATGAGAATTAAATATATATTTTGAAATGAGGTTTTTTTATGAATGCTGTCAGTGTTTTGAAAAAGTTTTTTGGGTATGACAAATTTAGGAGTGGACAAGAGGAAATTGTATCTCACATTTTAAAAGGGCAAGATGCGCTTGGTATTATGCCTACTGGTGCTCGGTAAGTCTATTTGTTATCAGGTTCCTGCTCTTATGTTTTCTGGAATTTCTATCGTTATTTCTCCTTTGATTTCTCTTATGAAGGATCAAGTAGATAGTTTAAATAGTCAGCGGTATTTCTGCTACTTATATTAATAGTTCATTATCTACTAATGATTATGCCCAGACTATTCAAAATGTTTATCATGATATTTATAAGATTATTTATGTTGCACCTGAAAGGTTTTTATCGGAAGGTTTTATTAAGATGCTTGATTCTTTGGATATTTCTATGATTTCTATTGATGAAGCTCATTGTGTTTCTCAATGGGGACATGATTTTAGACCTAGTTATTGTAAAATTGCTGAGGTTATTGATGGACTTAAGAAAAGACCTATTATTACTGCTTTTACTGCAACTGCAACAAGAGTTGTTAAAGAGGATATTATTAAGCTTCTCAAGTTAAATAGTCCTTTTGTTTTGACTACTGGATTTGATAGGAAAAACCTTTATTTTTCTGTTCAATCTCCTTCTAGTAAATTTGAGTTTACTTTGGATTTTTTAAACAAACATAAAGGGCAATCTGGGATTATTTATTGTTCGACCAGGAAAAGTGTTGATAGTTTGTTTGAAAAGCTTTCTAAGGAGAATCTCACAGTGTCTAAGTACCATGGTGGCATGGATGAAAAGGCTCGTATTGCTTCTCAAGATAATTTTGTTTATGATAGATGTGATATTATGGTTGCTACTAATGCTTTTGGTATGGGTATTGATAAGTCTAATGTTAGGTTTGTTTTGCATTATAATATGCCTAGTGATTTGGAGAGTTATTACCAAGAGGCTGGACGTGCTGGTCGTGATGGAGATGATGCTGAGTGTGTGGTTTTATTTAGTAGGGCTGATATTGTAACAGCTAAGTTTTTGATTGAGAATTCTTCTTTAGATAATGGTTCTCAAGGCAGGTATGATAAGCTTAATGATATGATTGATTATTGTAATACTAGTAAATGCCTTAGGAAATATATTTTAGAATATTTTGGTGAACTTCCTAGATTTGATAGTTGTGATTATTGTTCTAATTGTAATTCTCAAACTGAGGTTACTGATATTACTATTGATAGTAAAAAGATTTTGTCTTGTATTAAAAGGATGAATGAGCGTTTTGGTGCTGGACTGGTTACTGATGTGCTTAAGGGTTCTAATTCTGCTAAGGTTAGGTCTTTTGGCTTTAGTAGTTTGTCTACTTATGGAATTATGAAGGAATATAGTAAGGAGACTATTCGTGATTTGATTTCTTTTTTGGTTGCTGAGGGGTATCTTAAAAGTGTCGGTGAAAAGTATCCTATTTTGGTTTTAACTGAAATTGCTAATGATGTTTTGTTTAAGGATAAAACTGTTGTGATTAAAAAGAAAATTGATAAGTCTGTCGAAAATATTAAGTCTTCTAAAACTTTTAGAAGTGATGTTTCTTCTTTACAATATGATTCTAACTTATTTGAGATTTTAAGAATTGTTAGAAAGGAGATTGCTGTTAAAAATAAGGTTCCTCCTTTTATTGTTTTTGGTGACGTGTCTTTGAAGCAAATGGCTGCTTTTACTCCTACAACTGAGGAAAATATGCTTAAGATAAGTGGTGTTGGTGAGACTAAACTTAAACTTTATGGTTCTCAGTTTATTGAAGCAATTTCTAATTATGTATCTAAAAAAACGATTTAACACTCGCCATAATTATCTAGTACGTCAATTGTATACTATGCATGTACTTTGCTAGAATAGAGCAAAGCCCCTTATTCTTAAATCTACAAGGGGCTTTTAGTTATTTATAGCTTTTTTTAATCCTTTGTATTGCTGTTTTTTCTAATCTCGATACTTGTGCTTGTGATATTCCTATTTCGTCTGCTACTTCCATTTGTGTTCTTCCATCAAAAAATCTTTTTGTTATTATATATTTTTCTCTTTTATTTAGTTTTTTCATTGCTTCTGCTATACTTAAATTTTCTGCCCATTTTTCGTCTGTATTTTTACTGTCTTTTACTTGATCCATTACAAACATATTCTCTGTTCCATCTTTATATATTGGTTCTTGGAGTGAAATTGGGTCTTGGATTGCATCAAAACTTAGTGCTACTTCTTCTCTATCTGCTCCTAGTTTTTTTGCTATTTGATCTATGGTAGGTTCTTTGCCTTCTTCCTTTGTTAGTTTTTCTTTCATTTGCATTGCTTTGTATGCTAAATCTCTTACTGACCTACTTACTCTTATTGGATTATTATCTCTTAAGTATCTTCTTACTTCTCCTATTATCATAGGTACTGCATATGTTGAGAATTGTACATTTAGCGTTGTATCAAAGTTATCTATTGCTTTAATAAGTCCAATACATCCAACTTGAAATAAATCATCTGAACTTTCTCCGTCTTCCTCCAAATCTTTGTATTACACTTAAAACTAATCTTAAATTTCCATTAATAAATTCTTCTCTTGCTTCTGTGTCTCCTTCTTTTATCCTTTTAAATAGTTCGTTTTTTTCTTCATTTGATAGTACAGGTAATTTTGATGTGTTTACTCCACATATTTCAACCTTCTTTATCAAATAAAAAACCTCCTTTGGAAATAATGTGTGTTATTTTCATTATTTCCAAAATGAGGTTTTTTTATGCTTAAGTTTATTTTATAATTTTAAATCTGTAAATAGCAAAACTCTATATTTGTTCAAACTTATGATACGCCTTAATTATGTCATTTTCTATAACTGGATTAAGAAAAAAAGTGCCTTTGTATGTTCTATCCCATGGTGTGTTTTCTCTATGTGTTAACTCGACTAATTCTGAGGCTGATAAGTTACCATACTTAGTCAAAGTTTTTTCTATACTTATTATCTTTTCTGTTCCATCTTCTGCAAATAAAATTCTGCTCTTTGATGGCATTTCATATTTACTATCACTTTCAATATCTTTAGCTTCTTCAATTAACTTATATCCATATTTTCTATATTTTTTATAGACATCTTCTACTACTGGTCCATATTTATA
This sequence comes from Clostridia bacterium, assembly GCA_022791835.1. Lineage (GTDB taxonomy): Bacteria > Bacillota > Clostridia > TANB77 > CAG-508 > JAAWPK01. The sequence continues at coordinate 6,644 of JAAVZW010000040.1, forward strand.
TGCTACTATTCTATCTGTAAATAGTTTTTTTCCTGTATTACACATATAATCTGCAAAACAAATATATAGTAATTTTTGCAGTTTTAATTGAGTGCATTTAATCTTAGATAAAATATATTTGGCAATATCTATTCCTTCTAATTTTCTATCTCTTTGTATTAACTTTATAAATTCTTCTACTGTTTTTATAAGTTTAACATCTTTAAAAAAGTAATCCGCTTCTTGCACTGATTTCCATGTTTCATCATTTGTCTGTAGCATATGAGTCGAAATTGACACATCTTTTCCACATTCATCAACAATTTTGTCCAAATTTCGTTTTAAATTTTCTTGTGCATTAAAATCTGTAACGATATAATCAAGTGCAATTCTAGTGCCTAAATGATAAGAACTACTCATAAATATAAAATGTGTTGTCATTAAATGTTCCCTCCTTTATTTTCTTTTTCCCATCTTACATAATCTTGTTTATATTTTTCATGAGAAATTATATTGTTCGTTTCATCTTTCTTATTCCAAATCTGTAATTCCCATGGGAAATTGAAATTATCTTGTTTAAAATAGATATGTACTGCCTTATATCCACGATTTGAAGAATCTCTACACTTTAAATTATAATAGTTTTTTTCCATAAAATCTAGTATTTCTTCAAACTTAAATTCATATTCCATAACAATCCTTATACCAAATAAATCATTAAGACATTTGTTAATTTGAATTTTTCCGTCTCCATGTTTTGAACCTTTTGTGTATATTGTTATTTTATTCTCAATTGAGTTTTTTGCTTTTACTCTTGTACTGATTTTTGAATAATTACTATTAAACTTTTGAAAATCCATTACTAATTGTACATTATTTGCATTAATAAATTCTCTATAATTAAATATAATATTCAGCATTTCTTCGTCATTTAGTAAATCACATACTTCATTTTTCCTTAGATTAATCTTATAGTAATAATTACTTTCTTTCCACTTTTCATTAAATTCTAAATATTCTTTTTGTATGAAATTTATTAATTTATATAATTCTTCTAACATTTCTATCCTTTTATATTATAACACATATTTTTTATTTTGTGTCAATTATTATATATTTACTATTTATAGTATAAAACATTTGTTTTATTTTGTCAATATAAATTTTAGGAAATTACCTAAAAATTTTTAACATTTATATATTAGTTTTCTGTATGATTCCATTTACTCGTGGTTTTAATCTTTTATGCTTACTTTAAATATATTAGTGTTATTCCTTTATTAAGAGGCATTCTGTGCATTTTTGCCAAATTTGCCATGCCCACTAAAGTACTTGATTACAGTTCGCGTTCTAAGATTATATCACTTTTTTGTAACTTGGTCAAACTTGATAAAACTTAGGGGGTTAATAACAAATTAATAACAATATATAAAACAAAGACTAGACTTAGCCCCCAGCTTTGTCTAGTCTTTTGAAGTTATATATCTAACTTTATTTTATTATATCACAATTGGAAGTTTTTGTCAATTTTCTTTGGTAGTAGTTGCTGTATCTGCTTTTAGTGTGCTGTATTTTGCAAATCCTACAATTGGATTAGTTGTAATTGTCTTTCCGCTTGCGTTTTGAAAATACACTGTTCCATGCTCACTTGTCTTCAAAATTAACAATGCAGGTTCTTCTGATTGATTTTTTGCTAAAAGCGGAAAACTTACACCTCTGCAATATCTATATATTTCTGGCAATGTTCCTATCAGTTTTTCCTCCCATGCATTAAAACTTAATTTTTCCCAATATGCGATTGACAACTCTACATCTGTACCGAACCTTTCTATATGATACACCCATTCCTAGAGTTTTCCATTCTTTTACTTGTTTAGCATTCTCTAGCTCTGCCACTCTTTCTTTTAATTTCATTATTTCTTGAGCTAATATCATAGCGAGTTCACCTCGCTTTTTCCGTCTTCTAAAACATCTGTGTGTGTGTGTGTGTGTGTGTGTGTGTGTAGTTTTATGCTACTTACAGCATTTTTGTTCATTTTATTTTTACCTCCTATTTTAGATAATTTCTACTTGAAGTGCGTCTATTTCTTGTCCGAATATACCTGAGTATCCGTTTGTTGGTTCGTTTTCATTATACTGTGTTATCCAACCTAGCCATTTGCCATTTTTTGTATGTACTCTGTACTTTGCTGTTCCCTTTGTTGCTTTTATCATTATTCCGTCTATTGCTCTGCCTTTGATGCCTGCAAAAT
>JAAVZW010000041.1 GCA_022791835.1 Clostridia bacterium
ACAATGATATTACACCATTTAAAGCAATATTAAATGATATGTATGCAAAGGATATATCAAAAAAGATAAGAAGTGTTTTTAAGGAAAAACAAAAGCAAGGAGAATATTTATGTAGCACACCAGCATATCGGATATAAAAAGGATTTAACTAATAAAAACAAATTAGTAATTGACAATAATGTTGCAGATATAGTAAAGAAAATATTTGATATGTATATAAGTGGCACAGGGAGTAAGTTGGTTGTTGAATATTTAAATAAAAATTATTATTTAAGTCCATCAGGTTATAGAAAGACTGGAATTGTCCAAAATGAAAATAAAACGAATTATTTTTGGAATGCAACTACTGTATGTGATATGTTGAAAAATGAGGTTTATATTGGAAATACAGTTCAAAATAAAGTATCTGTTGTTTCATACAAGGTGAAGAAAATTCGCAAAGTAGAAAAAGAAAAATACATAAGAGTAGATAACACTCATGAACCAATTGTTGATAAAGATATATTTGAAAAAGCACAAATAATACATAAAGAACGAGCCAAAAAAGTTGTAAAACAATATGATTATTTACTACGAGGTTTGATATACTGTAAACATTGTCGGTTGGCAAATGCAAATTGTATTAAAAGTAAATCATAATAGCAATCGACCAAAGATTCCATATATAGTAGATACAGGTTATAAAAAACGAGGTTGTTATGTAAGAAATTTGAATTATCCAAAGTTTGAAAAAAGAATATTAGAAATTATAAAGCAAGTTTGTAGGATATATGCTAATCGTACTATGTTAGAAGAAACTTATAAGAAAGTAAAAGATAGATCAATCGATTTAATAACATCTGTTAAAAAGCAAATTGAAACAATAGAAATTAAAATAACAGAAATTAATAAAAATTTGGATAGTTTATATAATGATAAATTAAATGACATATTGACTGATATTGATTTTACAAGAATATCTGCGAAGTTTGTTGCTGAAAGAGAGAAATTAACAAAAGAAAAAAGTGAACTAATGGATAGATTTCAAAATTTACAGGGGCAAAGAACTATCAAAAATAAAAATGATGAAAAACAAATGAATAAAACAATAACTGAATTTTTAGAAATGCAAGAAATAGATAAATCTTCCTTATTTAGATTGATTGATAAAATAGAGATAGACAAAGACAAAAATGTTTTTATTTCATTTAATTTTGCACCATTAAATACAATAAATGAAAATATGGATGAATTTATTGAAGTAGAGAAGATTTTAAATAATAAAAATGTAATATAACTATGATAGTAAAGACAATAGAAATGTAGAATATAACTACATTATTTTTTGAAAACAAAAAGGTGGAAGTTAATGAAACTTTCACCCTCAATATTAGCCTTCCAACCAGAAGGAAAAGGAATAGCAGGATAATCAGCAGAAATTTTCTCCGCTTGCTTAAAAAACTTACTATCCTTAGGAATAGCATTAGTTACAAGATTAACCCCATCAGGATTAACCATAGGAACAACATAAATAGAAGTATCCCTCAAAATCCTTCTAGCCAAATAACCATAGATATAACCATCATTCACATAAGCAAGGCAAAGCTTCTCAACCCATTTCATAAGAACAGGAGAAGTAATCCACTCATTACCGATGAATAGAAGCAGAATAAAATACCTCCTTCTTACCAGTACCAATCCTAAGAACAGGAATATCATTTCCCATCACAGAAGTACCAATAGACCCAATTTGAACAAAAGGAAACACTACAGAAAAACTAGAAATATTCATTTTTAAAATATCATAAGTATAACTTAAATCCGTTTGGACAATATTATTAAAAGGAACAATAATACTAGAACCAATAGCCAAATTATTAGGATTAATTCCAGGATTAGCAGCTAAAATTCTAGGAACAGAAGTAGAAAATTTTGTAGCTATACCATACAAAGTATCACCAGCCTTAATAGAATAAGAAGTATAACCATACATATAAGGAAATAAAGCATTCCAAGTATTAGTGCCAACAATACCATCTTGAACAAGTCCAAAATCCTTTTGAAAACGTTTTACAGCATTTAAAGTAAGATTACCAAAAATCCCATCAATACTTCCATTAAAAAAACCAACCCTTTTGAGCGAACTCTGTAAAAGCTCGACAGAAGGGCCAATAGAACCAAGTTTTATCGTCTCCATAAAAACCCCCAACAAATAAAATATCTAAACAATAATATGAAAAACTGTAAAAATAAGTGCAAAAGAAATGGATAGTTAAAATACCTTAGTAAAAAAATTATGTAACATCTTGTAAAAAAATATAAGTTGTGGTATATTAATCTAAGAAAAATAAGGAATGCAAAAATAAAAGCACATGGGGGAGTTACAGTGGAAAAAATAGTAATAGAACGGAAAAACCAGACTAAAAGGGGAAGTAACAATAAGTGGAGCCAAAAATGCTGCAGTAGCAATACTACCAGCAACGCTACTAGTAAATGGAATATGCACATTAGAAAACGTACCAAACATTAGCGACATAAAAGCAACTTGCGAAATTCTAGAAGCAATTGGAGTAAAAATAAAAAAAATAGCAGAAAATACACTAGAAGTAGATGCAAGAAACATAAGCAGTGTAGAAGCACCAATAGACCTAACAAGCAAATTCAGAGCATCATATTATCTAACAGGAGCATTACTTGGAAGGTGTAAACATGCAGTAGTAGGAATGCCAGGAGGATGCAAACTAGGAGCAAGGCCAATAGACCAACACATAAAAGCCTTCGAATTACTTGGAGCCACAGTAGAAGCGGAACAAGGAAAAATAGAAGTAAAAGCAAAAAAATTAAAAGGTAACCAAATATACTTAGATATAGTATCAGTAGGAGCAACAATAAATGCAATGCTAGCCACAGTATTAGCAGAAGGAATATCAACAATAGAAAATGCAGCCAAAGAACCACATATAGTAGATTTAGCGAACTTTCTAAACAAAATGGGAGCAAACATCATGGGAGCAGGAACAGACAGAATAAGAATACAAGGAGTAAAAGAACTAAGAAAAGACGGAACCTACTCAGTAGTACCAGACCAAATAGAAGCAGGAACATTCATGTTAGCAGCAGTAGCAACAAGAGGAGACATCACAATAAAAAACTGCATAACAAAGCACTTAGAATCAATAACAGCCAAAATAATAGAAATGGGAGCAGAAGTAACAGACATAGACGGAGAAACCATAAGAGTAACATGTTCTAAAAGGCCAGGCAACGTAAACATAAAGACCTTGCCATATCCAGGTTTCCCATCAGACCTACAACCACAAATGGGAGTAGCAATGGCAATAGCTAACGGAACAAGTATAATAAATGAAAGCATATGGGACTCACGTTTCCAATACACAGAAGAACTAAACAGAATGGGAGCAAAAATTACAGCGCAAGGCAAAGTAGCATTTTTTGAAGGTGTGGACAAGCTAATAGGAGCACCAGTAAATGCAACAGACTTAAGAGCTGGAGCAGCATTAGTAATAGCAGGAATAGCAGCAGAAGGAACAACACAAATTTCAAACCTAGAGCATATAGATAGAGGATACGAGCACATAGAAGAAAAATTCATAAAACTAGGAGCAAAAATCAAAAGAATAGAAGAATAGAAAGAGGAAAAAACAGTGAAATTTTGTAGCCTATACAGTGGAAGCACTGGGAATAGCCTGTTTGTCCAAGGAAACGAAACAAAAGTATTAGTAGATAGCGGGGTAAGTGCAAAAAAAGTAGAAGAAGCCTTGCGGAAGTATAGAAGTAGATATAAAAGAAATAAATGCAATTTTAGTAACACATGAACATATAGACCATATAAAAAGCATAGGTACATTGGCTAAGAAATATAATATACCAATCTATGCAACACTAGGAACCTGGAATGGAATAGAAAACGAAAAAACAGTAATAGAAATAAAAAACAAAAACTATTTCAAAACAGGGGAACAATTCGAAATAGGAGACCTAAAAATAATGCCATTTGCAACCTCACACGATGCAATGGACTCCTGTGGTTTCAGCATAGAACACGAAAACCAAAAAATCAGTATAGCAACAGACTTAGGAGAAGTAACCAAAAACGTAATGGATAACTTAAAGCAAAGCAAATTTGTATTACTAGAATCGAACTACGAACCAGAAGTACTAAGATGTTGTAATTATCCATACCAAGTAAAAACAAGAATAGCAGGAAACAGAGGACATCTCTCAAACAATGTAGCAGGTCAAACAATAGTAAAACTATTAGAACATGGATTACAAAACGTAATGTTAGGGCATCTTAGTAAAGAAAGTAACTTCCCAGAATTAGCATACAAAAGTGTAACCAACGAATTAGAACAAAACAAAATAAACCTAAAAGACATAGCAATAAGCATAGCAGACAGAAATATGCCAGGGAAAATAGTAAATATATAACCAAAAAAGGGCCTTAAGGCCCTTTTGCTATTATCTAGACAAATTTTTGCTTTACGAATTTGCTTGCTTAAAATCAATAATATTATTAGAACTCTCTTTTCTATTAGCATATGCATTAAAAGCATCTTGCAAATTAGTTGCCAAATCAGCTTGAGAAGCATGCTCTTTAGCTAAATGACTATGATATAGAGAAACACCATATAAATCGCTTACAATGTCATTTAAAGCCTTGTCAGTAGCATAAATTACATTCAATTCGTTAACATTATTTTCATAAACAAGTCCATCCTTAATTACAAGATTACTACCAAAGTGATTATCAAAAACAGAAGTATCAATATCAAATTGCTTAGCAATCTTAAAAATATTTTCCTCTAAGAATTGAACATTACCATTTTGCAAAATTTGATTATAATTATCCTTAAAATAATGAACAAGGCAATTCTCAAAATCAATAGTATCATAATTTACACTATTGCCATAAAACTCAGCCAAAGCCCTAACCAAATTCTTATCAACACCATCATTATCAGAACTATTAACCGGATTTCCGATTATTAAAATCCCTCTCAAAATGAGGACCAAGCATCAAAGGAGAATTCTTAAACTTAAGATGACTAAACACAGCATTAGCAAAATGTTTAAACACGTTAGGTCTACCATCATAAACGGTCTCATTATGCTGAGTTCTATAAGAATTCAAAAGAAATCTCTTCTTATAAAGCTCTTGAAGTTTAGGCTCAATTGCAGACATCATATCCTCAAAATATCTATTCTTATCAAATAAATGTAAATTTTGCATTTGCTTATATGTAGTATCAGAAGCTTGAATCTTACCTTGGAAATCCTTAGCAAGTTGCTCATATTCAGCGTTTAGCCTAGCAACAGCTTGACGGTTTTTCTCATCATAAGACTTAGTCTCAGCTAAAAGTTTCTTAAAAGCCAAAGCCTTTTCATCCTCTGGAATATCTTTAGAAGCAATTTCATCATACTTCCTACCATAATCATTAATAAGCTTAGAACTTACATTATTAAACTTCTGCTTTTTCTGTTCAATCTGATTAGAAGCACTTTCATATACCCTAGCACTCTCAAGCTCATATTGTTTTATACCCAAATCTTCGTTAAACTTATTTTCAAAATTCCTAAAATCCTGTCTAGAAAAGTTTTTTTCAAGTTTCTTAATCTCAGCTTCAATTTTTATAATATTATCATTATAAAAATCAGGAGAAACAAACAAATAAGCCGACCTTTCCTGAGAACCATATATAGGCGAAGAAACCTTCTCAAAAAGCAAAGCAGCGTTTCCACTTTCAATTTTAATATCACAAATTTCAGGAAAACAATAAGCAATACGCTTTTCATCAAAGGCAGAATGAAAAGAATCCGAAAAATCATCAACTAATATAGAATTTAAAATTCTAGCAATATCCTCCTTGCAGATATTAGAATTACCAGTATCAAGCTGAGCATCCAAAAATTGCATGATTTGACTACTAATCTCAGCCTCTTTACCGATTAGCAATAGAAACCTTAAATTTTTGCTTAACAAATCCCATATAATAATCATGAATAGCTTGTTTAAGCTTTAAACTGATTTCTTCATTAGTTTCAAACATAATAAATACCAATCCCTTCTAAAGGTAAAATATCTTTTTATCTCCAGTTTATCATATTACTTATATCATACTAATACGAAAAAAACAACTAAAAAAGCAAAAATAATAAAATAATTTTCCAAAAAATAGGTAAACTAAGAAAATAAAGGAAAAGGAGGAAAATAAAATGAAATCATTATGGATAGAAGAAGAACCAAACCTAACAAATGAAATAGAAGAACTAAGAGAAGATCAAGAAACAGAAGTCTGTATAATAGGAGGAGGAATCACAGGAATAAGTATAGCCTATGAACTAACCAAAAGAGGAAAAAAAGTAATAATCCTAGAAAAAGACAAACTAGCAGAAAAAGCCACAGGAAACACAACAGCAAAAATAACCTCACAGCATGACCTAATCTATGACTACCTAGTAGAAAACTATGGAATAAAATATGCAAAAAAATACTATAACTCAAACCAAGAAGCTATAAAAAATATAGAAGAAATAATAAAAAGCGAAAATATAGAATGCGACTTTGAAAAACAAGATGCATATGTATTCACACAAGATGCAAAAAAAGTAGAAGAAATACAAAAAGAAATAAAAGCAGTAAAAGCAATAGGAGGGGAAGCAGAATTCGCAAAAACAATAGAAGCGAACCTAGAAAACATTCAGCGGAGCAATAAAATTTCCAAATCAAGCCAAATTTAATCCGAGAAAATATCTAAAAGGACTAGTAAACAAAATTTTAGAAAATAAAGGGAAAATATATCAAAACACAAAAGTAATAGACATAGACAAAGACGGGGATAGCTACAAAATAGAAACAGAAAAAGGAGAAATAAAAGCTAAATATGTAGTAATTGCAACACATTATCCAATAAAAAATATTCCTGGATTTTACTTCTTAAAAATGTACCAAGAAGCATCATATGCAGTTGCAATAGAAACAAAAGAACCAACATTTCAAGGAATGTATATCACAGTAGAAGAACCTAAAATCTCTCTAAGAACAGCAAAAAGTAAAGACAAAACAGTAGTAATACTAGGAGGGATGGAGCATAGAGTAGGAGCAGAAATTGACCTAAGCGAAACATATAAAAACCTAGAGCAAAAAGCAAAAGAAATGTATAAAGACGCCAAAATACTATATAAATGGGGTACACAAGATTGTATAACACTAGATAAAATTCCATACATTGGAGAATTTTCGAAAATAATGCAAAACATATATGTAGCAACAGGATATAAAAAATGGGGAATGACAACCTCAAATATATCTGCAAACCTAATAGCAGACAAAATTCAAGGAAAAGAAAACAAATATGAAGAAATTTACAATGCCACAAGACTAAACCCAATCAAAAACAGATGGGAATTAGGAGAATTAGTAAAAGAAAGCACAAACTCACTAGTAAAAGAAAGACTAACAGAAAAAGAAAAAAATCCAACCTGCACACATTTAGGATGCAAGCTAACATGGAACAATCTCGACAAAACATGGGATTGCCCATGCCATGGTTCAAGATTTGACGAAACAGGAGAAAACATATATGGACCAGCAATAAAAGACCTAAAACAAGAATAGCCCTACCCCAAGGGGGTAAAGGCTATTCTTGCTAAACTGTGTACATCAGGCACCGAAGACAAATTTGGAACCAGTGACATCGCCCTCACGGATTTCAGGCTTTTTTGTTGTCTTGACAGACAGCAATAAGACTTTATCTGGAGTAGCATTCTCAAAACGGTGAGAAGCACCAATGGGGCAAAGGTCTACAAGGCCAGTACCAATGATGAAGTAGAGCTCGCTGTCCTCAGTATGCTCATGAAGCTTAATTTCAGCCCCAGGAGCAAGCTCTAAGATAGCGACTTCAGTGTCAGAAGATTTGTACACAAGCCGTTTTGTAACCTTACCTCCCGAAACATACTCGGCAGGAAGGTCGGAGGGAGGTGCGAAAAATGTACTGTTCATAATCATACTCCTTTTTCAACATAGAATATTTAAAACTACGCTAAATAAATTATACCATAATATTCTAAAAAAATCAAATAATATAAAATCATCACATATACTCAAATTTCTGCAGTTTTAAAATTTCTTTAGTACATAAATTCTTGATAAAGTAGATTTATCATATTATTTTTGCCAGACAAATAAAAAAGAAATTACCTATTTTTAGGTAATTTCCTATGTTACTGGTCGGGGCGACAGGATTCGAACCTGCGACCCCATGGTCCCAAACCACGTGCGCTACCAACTGCGCTACGCCCCGGACTATTAACAATTATATATTATAATATATATCTTAAAAAAAATCAATACTTTTTTTAGAAATTACTTGAAAAAATAAAAAAAAACAAGTATAATATAAAAGAAGTATAATAGTAACCTATAAAATAGAGCATCTTAGTATGTTCTAAGTACATAACATTAGTTTAGCTAAATAGAGTACTTAGCTACAAACGTTTTGATGTTTAGGTATTTCAAGAGATAGTGTAAAAGGTTTTCCCCTGAAATTCCCATTAATATAAATTTCATACCAAAAACACATTTTACATGTGCCTGTAGTTTAGCTGGATAGAATGGCAGGCTACGAACTTGCAGATCGGGGGTTCGAATCCCTCCAGGCACACCATTGCTTAAATTGTAGTTCTCAAGTGAGTCTTGAGAACTCTTTTCTTTTTTTGAGGCTTTTTCTTCAAAAAATATCGTTTTACTTGTGTAGACTGACTTTCAGCATTTTTTGTTTTCCCCTGAAATTCCTCAAAATTTACTCTCTAAATTCTTTTTTCTTTATCCTTTAAAAATTAATTCTCTTAACACTTCTTTATCCATTCCCTTTTCACTCATTAAGTTACAAAGAATATCTAAATCCATAACCCCCTTGTATACTTATTGAGATAAATTTATCTTTATGTTACTATTTTAAATAAATTAATTACACTTTTGGGAGAAAAATGGAAATAAAAGAAAAAACACAAAATAGAACAAAAAATAAATTAAATAAAAGTGAGAAATGTCTAATTATTGCATTATGTTTTC
>JAAVZW010000042.1 GCA_022791835.1 Clostridia bacterium
CTAAAACCACTCTAACAATTACAATAATTATACCATGAATTGGTCTAATATTATGTTATGAGTTTTTGAATAACTCATAGAAAAAATAAAATAATGTCAAGTTATTTTTAACTTAACATTATTATACTAGGAGGGTAGAATATACAAATCTAACTTGAATATTAATTAAAACAGAGGTGATGACTTTTTAATAGAAAAGCAGATTGTATCTGAAAAACAAGTCAAGTTAGAGATTGAAAGTATATTAAATAAAAGGTTATTTCAAAGTAAAGTCATAAATAGAGAAACTTATGAAGAGGTGCAAGAAGAATTATTGAAAGAAATAAGTAAGGAAATAGAGAAAGGAGAAGAGGTCTAGAGTATAAAAGAATTTTGGCTTGAACCTAGACTTATACAAACAAGAAATTATATAATTATTATGAACTAAATAATACATAAAACTAGAAAGGAGATTCAATTTATGGATTTATATAATATGAGAAGAGAAATAACAAGCGGCAAAAGCATATATGACCTACCACTAAAAGTTACATACTATGCAAGAGTATCAAGTGAAAAAGACGAACAATTAAATTCATTAAGCAATCAAGTATATTATTTTGAAAACCATATAAAAGAAGTCTCTAATTGGACATATGTAGATGGATATGTAGACGAGGGTATAAGTGGTACGAGTGTAAATAAAGGGGATTCATTTAAAAGAATGATACTAGATAGCAAAAAAGGAAAATTTGACTTAATACTAACAACCAGAAAGTAAAAAAACAATAAATAATTCCCAAGCTCCCATGCATATATATGCAATAGGGGGTATTTTAATATGGGAACAAAAGGCTTAGATTTCAAGCACAAAGAAGTAATAAACATAACAGACGGAAGACGTCTTCGGCTACGTCCAAGACGTAACAGCAGACCTAGAAAGTGGCATAATCACATCTATCATAGTACCAGGCACAACTAGTAAACTTAGCATATTTGCAGGAAACAACGACATAGTCATACCATGGAAAAACATAAAATGCATAGGGGACGACATCATATTAGTAGAAATATAAAAAAACAAAAACTAACAAAATTCCTTCACAATATAGACACAAACACAAAGTATAATATATAATAATAAATATACTACCCAAGAAAGGAAGGAATAAGAATGAGTACAACCATATTAGTTGTAGATGACGAACAAAGAATGAGAACACTTTTAAAAGATTTCTTGTTAAAAAAAGACTATGAGGTCGTAGAAGCAAAAGATGGAGAAGAAGCATTAGAAATATTTGGAGAAATGCAAGAAAAAATAAACTTAATCCTATTAGACGTGATGATGCCAAAACTAGATGGTTGGTCTGTACTAAGACAAATAAGACAAGTCTCAAAAGTTCCAATAATCATGCTAACAGCAAGAGGAGAAGAACAAGACGAGCTATTTGGTTTCGAACTAGGAGTCGATGAATACATCTCAAAGCCATTCAGTCCTAAAATACTAGTTGCAAGAGTAGATGCAATCCTAAAAAGGACAACTCAAAAAGAAACTAATACAATAGATTATGGCGGAATAGAAATAGACGAAAGTGGTAGAACAGTCAAACTAGATGGAAAACTAGTAGAAATGAGCCTTAGAGAATATGAACTACTAAAATACCTAGTAGACAATGCGGGAATAGCCCTATCAAGAGATAAAATCCTGAATAATGTCTGGAACTATGACTACTATGGAGATTCAAGAACAATAGACAGTCATATCAAAAAAATAAGACACAAACTAGGTAAAAAAGGAAAATATATAAAAACCATGAGAGGAATAGGATATAAATTTGAAGTCAAATAATAACAATGAACAAAAAACGTACCAAAAAAGAACACAAAGTATTAGAATAAAACTATTTGCAATGCTATGTGCATCAATTTCAATTATAATAGCATTTTTAATCCTAATGAATAGCGTAGTATTAGAAACATACTATATATACTCAAAGCAAAATGTATTACTAACAGCATATGACGCAATAAACGCCTTTTACAATGGAACAAACATAAGTAACAACATAGAAATAGAACTAGAAAAATTATCATTTAGCAACGATTTCGACATAATGATAAAAACAGAAGATAGCATATATACCTCAAGTAAAGACTTCATATCATCACTAACAGAAAAAAGCTACAATAGTAAAAAAGGAATCAATGAAAACCTTCTGTACAGTAATGACAAAGTAGAAATAAGAAGAACAATAGACAAAAAAACAGATTTATCATTTATCCTACTAACAGCAACCTTAGACAATGGATACGAACTATACATAAGAGCAGGAGTAGCCTCAATCCAAGAAAGTGCTAAAATAGCAAACAGATTTCTAATGTTAGTAGGTCTAATTGCGATAGTAATAAGTATACTACTATCATCAGCAATATCAAGGAAATTTACATCACCAATAGAAGAACTAAACAAAATAACAAAAAGAATATCAGAATTAGACTTTAGCAAAAAATATCAAAGCAATGAAACAGGCGATGAGATAGACAACCTGCGGAAAAAATGTAAATGCAATGTCAAAAACTTTAGAAAAGACAATAAAGCAACTTAGAAACTCAAACATAGAACTAGAAAAAGATATAGAAGAAAAATCAAAAACAGACGAAATGAGAAAACAATTCATATCAGACGTTTCGCACGAGCTAAAAACGCCAATAGCACTAATTCAAGGCTATGCAGAAGGACTAGTAGAAAATGTTACAGAAGACGAAGAAAGAAGAAAATTCTATGCAGAAGTAATTTTAGACGAAGCAAATAAAATGGACATAGTAGTAAAAAAACTATTAGAACTAATGAAACTAGAATATGGGAAAAATGCATTAACACTAACTAGATTTAATATATCAGAATTAATAAGAGAAATAATAAGAACATCTAGTAAACTCTTTGAAGAAGAAAACATAAAAATAGAATTCCAAGACGAAGAAGTATATGTAATAGCAGACGAATTCTATATAGAGCAAGTATTCAATAACTATTTAACAAACGCAATCAAAAACGTAACAGAAATAGACGGCAAAAAAGAAATAAACATAGAATACGAAAAAATAGAAAACAAACTAAGAATAAAAGTCTACAACACAGGAGAAAACATAAACACAGAAGACCTAAATAGAATCTGGAACAGATTTTATAAAGTAGACACCTCAAGAAACAGAGAAAAAGGAGGTACAGGCATAGGTCTATCACTAGTAAAAGCAATAATGCAAAACATAGGAAACAAATACGGAGTAGAAAACAAAATAGACGGAGTAGAATTTTATTTCGAAGTAGACATGTCAAAAGAATAAAAATATTTTCAGTTAAAACCACTTGATAAATGCAATTTAATAATGTATAATAAACACATAGAACTAAAAAGATAGGAGAGAAAGATATGAATATTAAAATAACAGGAAAAGATTTAAAAGCCACAGAAGCAATCAAAGACTATGTAGAGAAAAAATTAGAAAGAATAGAAAAATATTTCGAAGAAGACTTTGATGTAAACGTAACAATTAGAACAGAAAAAAACATGCAAATTGCAGAAATGCACGTTATAACAAAAGCAAATACATATAGAGCAGTTACAGAACATAAAGACCTATATGCATCAATAGACAAAAACATAGACATACTAGAAGGACAAATTAGAAAAGCAAAAACAAAAAGAGATAGAATAAATAAAGAAGAAAGCATAAAAATAAAAGAAACAACACTTACAGAAAACAAAGCACCAGAAATAACAGACGAAATCCTAAAAACAATCTATTATGATATAAAACCAATCGCACCAGAAGATGCAAAACTAAAACTAGAAGAAATGAAAGGAAATAACTTCCTGACATTTATAAATGTAGAAACAGGAAAAGTAAATGTAATATTTAGACTAAAAGATGGCAGAAACTATGGATTAGTAGAGCCAGAATGCTAAATAAAATGAAATAACAATAAATAAAATAAGAATAAGAATTCAAAAATCTTATCGCAATTTGCTGATTTTTGAATTCTTATTTTCAAAAATGAAACTAAAAGGAGCAGAAAATGAAAGAACAGCGATACATATTAGAAAATTGCACAGCATTTGAACCAAAAGACATATTTGACTGTGGACAGTGCTTTAGATGGAATGAGGAAGAAAACAAAAGTTATACAGGCATATTTAAAAATAATGTCTTAAACGTCAAAAAAGAAAACGAAAAAATTATATTCCAAGGCATTTGCGAACGGAGATATAAAAGAAACATGTGAAGACTATTTTGATTTAAAAACCGACTATGAAGAAATAAAAAAGAAATTATCAAAAATAGATATACATTTAAAAGAAAGTGTAGAATATGGAAAAGGCATAAGAATTTTAAAACAAGACCTATGGGAAACCATTATATCTTTCATAATTTCTGCAAATAACAATATACCAAGAATAAAAGGTATAATTGATAGAATATCGCAAAAATATGGAACAAAAATAGAATACAATGGTAAATCATATTACACCTTCCCAACCATGGAAAGCTTATCAAAAGCTAGCGTAGAAGATTTAAGAGGCTTAGGCTTGGGATTTCGTGATAAAAGGATATATGAAACAACAAAGATGTTTATTGATGGACAAATTACTTTGCAAGAACTAGAAAATGAAAACAATACAAAGATTTTAAGAGAAAAACTAATGCAACTATCAGGAGTTGGAGGCAAAGTTGCAGACTGTATAATGCTTTTCTCACTCAAAAAGTTTGATGTGTTTCCAGTAGATGTCTGGGTTAGAAGAGTTATGAATGAGCTTTATATTCAAGAGGAAGACGAAAACAAAGTATCAAAAGAAGCTTTGCAAGTCTTAGCTAAAGAAAAGTATAAAGATTTAGCAGGGCTAGCACAGCAGTACTTGTTTTATAAAAGAAGAAGCAGTTAGTAGTAAATTCCAAAACAGCTAGTACGAGATTGTTTAAACATAATATAATTGTAGTAAATAGAAAGGATAATTGAATGTGGAACTGAATATAATAAAAGGAAAAGCAGGTAGTGGAAAAAGTACATATTTATTTCAAAAAGTCAAAGAAATAATTGATAAAAATTCTAAAATATATATTATAACACCAGAACAATTCTCATTTACAGCAGAGAAAAAACTTTTAGAAGAATTGCAAAGAAATTCTGCTATTAATGCAGAAGTCCTTACCTTTTCACGTATGGCATATAGAGTAATAAATGAAAATGGAAAATCACTAAAAAATATAGAAGGCTTTGGAAAATCCATGCTAATATACAATATTTTAGAAGATACAAAAAAAGAACTGCAATTTCTAGGAAAAAACATGCAAAATATAGAAGTAATCGAAAGAAGTATAACAGAATTTAAAAAGCATAATATAACAAAAGAAAAACTACAAAGCATTACAGAAAAACTAGACGACGAATACTTAAAAGCAAAACTAGAAGATATGAGCAAAATATATACTAAATTCCAAGAGAAAATCGAAGAAAAATTTTTAGACGAAGATGATACCTTAACATATTTAGCACGCAACATACAAAACACAAAAATGTTTTGTAATTCAGTTATTCTAATAGACGAATTCGTACGGTTTTACTCCACAAGAATACAGCGTTATAGAAGAACTACTCAAAGTATCAGATAGTGTATATGTTACAATTTGTGCAGACGAAAAAAGAAAAGAAGAAACAGACCAAGAAAGCGATATATTTTATAGTAACAAAATTACAGAAGAAAAATTAATAAAAATAGCAACAAAAAATCAAATAAAGATAGCAACACCAGTATGTCTAAAAGAAAACCATAGATTTACATCAAAAGAATTATTACATTTAGAAGAAAATATCTACACAAATATTTACAAAAAATACACAGAACAAAACAAGGATATAGAACTATTTTTATCAGCAAATCCGTATTCAGAAATCGAGCATGTAGCAACAAAAATAATTGAAAATGTAAGAGAAAAAGGCTTAAGATATAAAGACATAGGAATAATAACAAAAAACCTAGACACTTATTCAGGTTTAATAAAAGGAATATTCTCAAAATACGATATACCAGTATACATAGACGAAAAAAAGGACCTAAGTCAAAATATACTAATCAAATACATAATAAGCCTACTAGACGTATTTGCTAGAAACTGGTCATATGATAGTGTTATGGCATATATAAAAACAAAATTCTGTGACTTAGAAGAAACAGAAATATACAAAATAGAAAACTATGCACAAAAATGGGGAATTAAATATAGCAAATGGTACAAAACAGACTGGACCTATGGAGAGAATGAAGAAAGTTTAAAAGAACTAAACAAAATAAGGAAAAAAGCAATAACCCCATTATTAAACTTCAAAGAAAAATGCTATAAAAATATGACAGGAGAAGCCTTAAGCAAATCAATATATGAATTTCTAATAGAAAACAAAATAGACCAAAAACTAAAAGAAAAAGCAAAACAAATAGAAAAACAAAATGCAGATATAGCAAGTGAATACGAAGCAAGTTTCAATACAGTAATAAAAATACTAGACGAAATAGTAAAAATCTTTGGAAAAGATGAACTAACATTTGACAAATATGCATCATTCCTAAAAATCTCTTTCACAGAAAATGCCCTAGGAAAGCTTCCAGCAGGCTTTGACCAAGTAACAGTAGGAGACGTAGATAGGTCAAGAAGCCACAAAGTAAAAGCAATTTTCATAATAGGATTAAACGACGGAAGTTTCCCAAGCGTAAATAACAATGAAGGTTACCTAAGCGATTCAGACAGAGAAAAACTAAAAACCATGGACATAGAGCTTGCAAAAACAACATTAGAAAACCTATACAACGATAACTTTAATATCTACAAAGCATTTACAACTAGCGAAGAAAAACTATACCTATCATACATATCAGCAGACAGTGAAGGAACAGCTTTGAAACCCTCAACATTACTGCTAAAAATAAAAAAAATATTCCCAAACTTAAAAGAGCAAAGTGATGTAGTAAAAAAACAAAGCGAAATAACAACAAAAACAGCAGTATTTGATGATTTATTACTAAACATTAGAAACTACAAAGACGGCAAAGAAATAGACGAAATTTGGTTTGAAGTATACAAAATATTTGCAGAAGACCCAAAATGGAATAACAAATTAGAACAAGCAATAAAAGGACTAAACTTTAGCAATACACCAAAAGAACTAAACAAAGAAAACATACAAAAACTATATGGAACCACTTTAAAAACAAGCATATCAAAACTAGAAAGTTATCAAAAATGTCCATTTTCTTTTTACTTAAAATATGGGCTAAAACTAAAAGAAAAAGAAACTTTCAAACTAGAAACCTTAGACACAGGAAATTTCATGCATGATGTAATAGACACCTTCTTTGAAGAAATAGAAATAAAAAAAATAAACCTAAGGCAAATAACAGAAGAAGAAACAAAAGAAATCATAGAAAAAATAATAGAAGAAAAACTAAAACTAAAAGAAAACTACATTTTCATAAGTTCAGCCAAATTTAGAAACCAAACCTTCAGACTAAAAAGACTAATTCTAAAAGCAATGAAATACATAATAGCATCAATAACAGAAAGTGACTTCGAGGTATTTGGACACGAAGTAGAATTTGGTGAAAACAAAAAATATCCACCAATAGAACTAACACTAGAAGACGGAAAGAAAATTGAAATAATAGGCAAAATAGATAGAATAGACATGGCAAAAGATGAACAAGGCAGGTACCTAAGAATAATAGACTACAAATCCTCAAGCAACAATATAAAACTAAACGACGTAGTCTATGGCTTACAACTTCAGCTCTTAACCTACTTAGATGCAGTATGCAAAATAGAAGATGTAGAACCGACAGCAGTACTATATTTTAACCTAATAGAAGAAAAACTAGACAAAAGAAAAACCCCAGAAGAAATAGAAGAAGACATAAAGAAAAATTTCAAAATGAAAGGGCTAGTAGTAGCAGATGTAAAATTAATAAAAATGCTAGACAACACACTAGAAACAGGAACATCAAACCTAGTGCCAGTAACACTTACAAAAGAAGGAACAATATCAGAAAAAAAGTCAAGCACAATGGAAAAAGAAAAATTCAAAATGCTACAAAAATACATTATAAAAACAATAAAAAACATAGGGAAAGAAATACTAAGTGGAAAAATAGATATAAAACCATACTATAAAAATAAAACCACACCATGCGAATACTGTTCATATAAAGCAATATGCCAGTTTGATAAAAATAGATTCTGCAATAGCTATAATAATATTCCAACCCTCACAGAAGAAGAAATATTAGAAAAGATAAGCGAAGAATAGAAAGGAAGATAAAATGCAAATAATAGGAATAACCGGAAACTCAGGTGCAGGCAAAAGCACAGTATCATGGATATTAGCAAACAAAAAAAACGCCAAAATTTTAAATGCAGATAAAATATCAAGAAAGATGCAAACACAAGGAGAACCATACTACCAAGAAATAGTAGAAACTTTTGGCAAAGAGATTTTAGATACAGACCGGAGAACTAAACAGAAGCAAATTATCAGAAAAAATATTCCAAGACAGAGAAGCAAAACAAAAGCTAGACAACCTAACAAAAAAATATGTAGTAGAAAAAATAAAACAAGAAATAAAGCAAGAAAAAGAGCAAGACATAATTATAGATGCACCATTACTATTCGAAACAGAACTAGACAAAAACTGTGATATAATAATAGGAGTACTTGCAAAAGAAGAAACCAAAATAGAAAGAATATGCGAAAGAGATGGAATAACAAGAGAACAGGCAAAAAGGAGACTACAAAGCCAAAAAACAGAAGACTACTTTAAAATAAATTGCACATATTGTATAACAAATGAAAAAATACAAATCCTAGAAAAAGAAATAAACGAAATTCTAGAAGGCAAAAACCTCTCAAATGAAAATATAATCCATATATATGAAGATGAAATCGAATACCTACAATTCAGAAAACTCTTAAAATACAAAGAAATAACACATTGCTATACACTAAAACCATTAGACTTTAATATTAACACAATAGGAAAAGAGAAAGTAGACAAAGACTACGAAAAAATTTGTAAAGAATTAAACCTAGATTCAAAAGCAATATATAGACCAAAACAAACGCACACAAACAACATAGAAATAATAGAAGAACAGCCAGCAGGAATATATCAAATACAAGATATAGACGGACTAATCACAAGCCAAAAGAACAAAACACTCTCATTAACCTTCGCAGACTGCATTTGTCTATTATTCTATGACCCAGAAAAAAACATCATAGCAAACATACACTCAGGATGGAGAGGCACTTATCAAGAAATAGCTAAAACAGCAGTACAAAAACTAAAAGAAAAATATAATATAAAACCAGAAAAACTAATATGTGCCATAGCACCAAGTATAAGAGAATGTTGCTTCGAAGTAGACGAAGAAGTAAAAGAAATGTTTTACGAAAAATTTAAATCTATAGGAGCAATAGAAAAAATAATAAAAACTACAAATAAAAACAAATATTATATTGACACAGTACTAATAAATAGGATAATATTAAATAGAGAAGGACTAAAAAACGACAATATAATAGAAAGCAAAATATGCACAAAATGTAACTCAAACAAACTTCATTCATATCGAGAAGAAAAAGAGAAATCAGGCAGAAATACAGGAATAATATCATTAAAATAACAAAAGAATAACTTTTCAAAAAAAAGAAGGGGAAGAAAACCAATGGACGAACAAGCAAAGATGCTTTTATATAAGCAACTAATGAAATTCGAAGTAATGTCAAAAATGAAAACAGTAGATTTAATAACATGGGAAGAATATGTAAAACTAGACAAAAAAGAAGCACTAGAATACGCATCAGACTATCGAGACCTCTGCTCAGAAGAATTTAATAGAAAAGCAAGAAAAAGCGAAAGAAGACCATTGTATCTAGAACTTCCAGAAATGGACTTTGAAGGAGAAGACCTAAGCGACTTTTATTTGCATGACTTTATGCCAGGATATGCAAAAGAAAGAGCCAATGGTAAAAAAGTTTTTATCACAACAAAAATAAATTTAAAAGACACAAAATGTATAATAAACATGGGAACAATTAGACCAATAATAATCTCACTAGATGGAAAAACAATAAGAGAAATAACTGCAGACATTAGAAAATGCGATTTTCGTGGTTGTACAATATTCGGAAAATTCCAAAACAGTAAAGCAAAACTAGAATACACAGAAAACAACCTTCCATTAGAATATATAGAAAGACTAATAAACTATAAAGTGCCAGAAGAAGCAATAATTACAACAGATAATGTATATATAGACATGATAGATGGAAACTTAGTAAGAGGCACAAATGGACTAGAAAAAGTAAAACAAATGGTAGACTATAACTTAACTCCACTAAAAGAAAGAATTTGGAATTATAGAACAGTAATAAGAGACTACAAAATAGACATCTCATACACAGGAGTATTCATATATCAATATGGACTAGAATCCATAGGACAAGAAAATTACTATATAGACCTAGAAGGAAGAGCAAAAGAAGCATATCTAAAAAATGACATGGACTATGTAGAAAGTGTATATAGAGAATTAGACAAAGACACAAAAAGACAACTAGTGAGTCTAGCACTAAAAGATGGAAAAGAACAATTTGTAAGAAGACACAAAAGAGACCTAAGAGGAGTACAGAAAAAATACTTTAATGCAAAAGACAGTAGAATACAAATAACAAATGAAAATGTAAAAATAAAAGACCATATTAGAAAAGAATATAAAGACGGAAAACTAGTAGAATTCGGAATAGACCTAATGAAAATAGACATAGACACAAGAAGTGAACTACTAGGAGAAATATATGCAATGCGGAAACTTAGAACTAGTACAAAAATACCTATCAGTAATGACATCAAAACTTAGAAACGAAATACTAGTTGCAGAATACAAAAAAGGTAACATAGACTATGTATATAAAAACTTTGGAGAAATAGACAACGGAGACTTAAAAGAAACAATACTAGACAAAGAAATAAAAGATAAAAACTTTGACTTCTTATACAAAAACTACAACTATATTTACAACAAGGATATAAGAGACAAAATCTTAAAACATGCCTTCAAAGAAGAAAATGTGGACTTCTTAAATGAACACATAGAGGACATGCCAAAAAATATGAAATTAGAAGCAGCAATCAAATTTAAAGACCTAAAACTGTCAAAAATAGAACTTGCGCAATTGCTAAAAAAATAAGAACGGGAGTAAAACGATGTTAGCAAAACACATACAAAAAGGAGACACAATAGGAGTAATAGCACAATCAGAGCCAATAACAAAAGATTGCGAAGAAGAAATAAAACAAGCAGTAGAATACATGAAAAATCAAGGCGTAAAAATAAAATTTGCGAAATATGTACATGAAAATCCTACACGGATATGGAGAAACAGCAAAGCATAAAGCAGAAGATATAAACGAAATGTTTGCAGATAAAGAAGTAGATGCTATATTCTGTGCTATGCGGAGGGTTTAATTGTAATGGGGTTTTTGACTATTTAGACTTTGAACTAATAAAAAAGAATCCAAAGATAATATGTGGTTATAGCGATCCAACATCATTAATAAATATAATTTATGCAAAAACAGGACTAGTAACTTTCCATGGGCCAAACTTTAAATCACTATCAGCAACAGATACAGACTATGGAAGCAAAGAAGTAGAAAAAAGACTATTCCAAAATATATTGCAAATAGGGGAGAACGATGAATACAGAACAATACAAGAAGGAAGAGCAGAAGGAATACTAGTAGGAGGAAATCTCTCACTATTTTCAAACCTAATAACAGGTAAGTACAAAGTAGATACAAGAGACAAAATACTATTCATAGAGGACCTAGGATATGAGAGTCCTCCTCGGAATGATAAGCAATTATTTATACAAACTAAAGCAAAATGAAGTATTTGAAAATATCAAAGGAATTTGGATAGGAAACTATGAACATGAAAGTGGAATAACACTGGAGCAAATAGTAAAAGACGTATTAGACAAAGAATACAGTTTCCCAATAATAAAATCAGACAACTTCGGACACGGACTGCTAAAAACAGTAATCCCAATAGGAACAAAAGCAAAAATAGATACAAAAAAAGAACAAAAAATAGAACTAATAGAAAAACCTTTGATATAAGGATGTGAAACAATGTATAATACATGGGAAGAACTAGAAGAGGGAATAAAAAACTGTCAAAAATGTAAATTAAACACGACTAGAACTAACATAGTATTAGGAGTTCGGAAACAGAAATGCAGACTTAATGCTAATAGGAGAAGGACCAGGAGCAGACGAGGACAGAGAAGGAATACCATTCGTTGGAAAAGCAGGAAAACTAATGGACAAAGCCTTCATAGGATTAGGGATAAAAAGAGAAGAAGTATACATAGCAAACATAGTTAAATGTAGACCACCACAAAACAGAAACCCAGAAAAAGACGAAGCAGAGGCTTGCATGGACTATTTGCGTTCGCAAGTAATGTTGGTAAAACCGAAAATAATAGTGCTACTAGGAAGTGTAGCACTAAAGAATATTTTAGGAGAGCAATATGGAATAACTGCTTCAAGGGGCAAATGGATAGAGATGGGGGGAATACAGTATATACCAACTTGGCATCCTGCTGCTTTGCTACGCGATGAGACTAAGAAACTAGATTTTTGGAAAGACCTAAAGCAAGCCAAAGCAAGGTTGGATATGGTTTGAATATGTACTAAAATTGACGGCAAGCTACCTTTTGATAAGTTTTTTTAAAATTTGTTTCCTCCAAGGCGTACGTGGGTCATTCCCCCGCGATCTGCGGGCTGTCGTCAACGAAATTTTAAAAAAATTATCAAAACGCTTGCCTGTGAGTACTAGATTTTAATATGTAAATTGTAGGGGCGACGTCCCGTCGTCCGCGACTTCGTAGGAATTACTGCTATGAACCTTAGAAGAACTACCTCAAAAAAGAAAGGATACAAAAAATGGAAATAAACGAACAACAAATCCAAAATTTAGCATCCCATTGTCTAACCTGCAAAACAAAACCTTGCCAAAAGGGATGCCCATTATCAAACGACATAACAGAATTTATAAAAAACATCAAAGAAAAAAAATACCACCAAGCATACCAAACGCTATTAGACACAACAGTCCTACAACCAGTATGTGGCAGAATATGTCCACATTTTAAGCAATGTCAAGGTACATGTATAAGGGGTATAAAAAGTGAGCCAGTTAGTATAGGAGTATTGGAAACATATATAGGAGATATGGCTTTAAATGAAGGGTGGCAAATAGAAAAGATAGAAGAAGATAAAGACAAAAAGGTAGCAATAGTAGGAGGAGGTCCAGCTGGGTTGACGGCTGCAAGTTATCTAGCAAGGAGAGGTTTTAAAGTATGTATATATGAAAAGCATGAAACACTTGGAGGGCTATTGGTACATGGTATACCGGATTTTAGATTGCCAAGGGAGACTATAAAACAAACAATACAAAAAATTTTAAAGTTAGGTGTAGAGGTAAAGACGAAAGTAGAATTAGGCAAAGATATAACTTTGGAGGAATTAAAGGAAGAATACGATGCAGTTTTATTGACATTTGGAGCGAATATTTCTTCGAAGATGCACTGTGAAGGAGAAGAACTAAAAGGAGTATATGGAGGAAATGAACTTTTAGAATACAAAGATTATCCAGATTTCACAGATAAGAATGTAGCAGTAATAGGCGGAGGAAATACGGCAATGGATACGGCAAGGACTATAAATAGAATGGGAGCGAAAAAGGTAACAGTAATATATAGAAGAGCTAGAAAGCAAATGCCAGCTGAAGCTAAAGAGGTAGATGAAGCTATTGAAGAGGGAGTAGAGTTTTTATTTCAAACAAACATAGTTAAAATATTAGGACAAGATAGAGTGCAAAAAGTGGAATGCATAAAAACAGATTTAATAAAAGTAGATGATGGCAGAGAAAAACCAGTAAATATTGAAGGAAGTAATTATCAAATAGACATGGACTATGTAATAATGGCATTAGGTTCAAATCCCGATAAACAGGTTTTAGAGACTTTAGGCTTAGAATTAAACGAGTGGGGGTACATAAAAACAGATGAAAAACATGAGACTTCAAAGGAAAATGTCTACTCAGCAGGAGATATCTCAGGAGCAAAATCAACAGTATCTTGGGCATCAAGGTCAGGAAGAGATTCGGCAGAGGAGATATATGAAAGGTTAAAATAATGATTTATAAATAAAACGGAACTAATATTTTCTTAGTCAAGAATAAGCTTAGAAAATATTAGTTCCGTTTTATTTTATTTATATTGAAAAAATATATTTAATTTTTATCATATGGTTCGAGTTTATTAGTGAGTTCTAAAATATAATCTGTAGATGTATTATAAAAAGTTGCAAGTTCTCTAATATACTCTGCTGGTATATCTCTTTTGCCAGTTTCATACAAACTATATTGTTGTCTAGTAATGCCAAGAAACTTAGCAATAGTTATTTGCTTTTCGTCTATATCTTCTCTTAAGTCTTTCAATCTTTTTAAATACATGGGAAACACCTTCTTAGAAATAGTATATATAAAAATTTTATCATGCATTCAAAAAAATGCATTGACATGCATTCAAATGAATGCTATAATTTAAATATGCATTCGAATAAATGCACGACGATGTCTTTATGGGAGGAAATGAAAATAGTTTTGGTTTTGTTTGGTTTTGACTTTGGCTATTTTTGTTTCTTGCCATAAGGGGTAAGGCGCGCGTTTGGGTGCGAGACGCTTTAAGTATAGTATACTCCAGTTTAAGTATGTTATCCATAATTTAAAGTATACACTAAAATAAAAGAACAACAAATGTAGGGGCGCCACCCTCGGCGTCCGTTCCACGAAGGAATACCCAATAAAAATCAAAAGAAAGGAAGAAAAACAAATGCAACCAACCAAGACAAGCGAAAGAGGCATAACTCTAATCGCTCTATTAATCATGATTATTATTATAGTAATCATAACAGCAGTGGTAATACGAAATATCACAGGAGATGAACCACTAATAGGAACAACAGCGGAAACAGCAGAGGATTACAAAGTGGAAAGTTATAGGGAAGAAATTTCTCATACAGTTCATAGTGAAATAATAGCAAAAAGTGCAGTAGGAGAAATAGCAACTACAGGAGGTATAGCGGATAAACTAAATGACCAAGACTGGATAAAAATAGCATATGTAAATGCAGATGCAACCTCAGAAGTAGGAAATATCACAGCCCAGGTAAACGAAGGCTATATATATCAAATCTACTACAATAGCATATATGGCAAAATAGAAATAGACTATATAGGAAAAGACAAAGACCCAGAAGATATAAATTCGCTAACTCTAATAGCACGCTATGAAAAAAGTCCGGCAAGTATATTTGCAACAGCAGAAGATAAAAAGAACGGAATAGCTAAACTAGAACTAGTTTACAAAGACCAAGTGGTAATGACAAAAGACAAACCAACAGGAGAGCAGAAATTCGACATAAGCGAAATAGGAACAGGTTGGTATAAAGTAAAAGCAACCTCAAACAGTGGAGCAGTAAAATATGCATGGGTAAAAGCAACTAACATATCAGACAAACTAACAATTCCACAAATAACAATAGAAACAGAAAGCGTAGTAAAAAATGGATGGTATGGAGCAGACCAAAAAGAAGTATGGATAAAAATAAGTACAACAAGTCCAAGTGCAAAAGAGATAATATATAATCTAACAGGAGCAACAATAAAAGGAGAGACAGTGGAGAAACTGCCAGAGGTAGCAGAAGGAGAAGAAAAAAGCATAAGAATAAAAATAGAAAACTGTGGACCAACAAACATAATGGCAGTAACAAGTGATGGAGCAGGATATGAAAGCGAACCAAATGGAGAAACAGTAAAATATGATAACATACCACCAAGAATAACAACAGCTACAAATAAACAAATAGAAGGTACGGCAGGGAAAAACAGTTGGTATACATCCCAAGAAGTAAAAATAAATGTACAAGCAGAAGATACACCAGCAGGGATATTAGATGGGTACATATACAGAATGACAAACGAAACAAGCCAACAAACAACAGAACCAGTACATCAAAAAGACATAACTAAACAAATCAGCATAAAAGAAGATGGAGAATATACAATATATATACAAGCAATAGACCAAGCAGGAAACACAAGCCCAACAAGAACAATCCCAATAAAGAAAGACAGCATAAAACCAGTAGTAGGAACACCAGAAATAACAAATATAACA
>JAAVZW010000043.1 GCA_022791835.1 Clostridia bacterium
GTTGCCACCTTTGACATCTTGTATATACATAAACCTCTACGACTTTTAGTTGTAAGACTGATATATGGGGGTGGTGCTATGGTAGAGTCAGCATTAATAACTATTACATATCTACTTTTCTACGGATTAGTAGGAGTAACTATCATAAATGTTGCTTTGTTAGTCATCATCTGTTATTTACTACATAAGCAATAAAAAATAACCATTCTGCTTTGCACGGTCGAATGGTTATTACTATTTTACTGGCAACCACAAAGTGGTTTCTCATTTCTTATCTATATTATACACAGATTTATTTATATTGTCAAATGGAATTTTGAAAAATGTTTTATTGTGTGTTAGACCGTTTTATATAAAATTAAATTAGCTGGGTTAAAATTGGGTTAAAACGAATTTTTTAGTTATAAAAATGTAGAATATAAACTAGTTGGAGGCGACACTTGACCTGACTGTCGCCTCCAAGAAATTAGCATTTTAAGCCACTTGCACAGAATATCACAAAGTATCTTGTAAAGGCACAAAATGCAGAAATACTCTCTTTGTACGGGAGTATTTTTTGTTTTATAAGATAGATACCTATCATAGATTATCACAGTTTATTATAAAATTTGCTGTACAATTGCTGTACATTGGTGTAAGCAAATTTCTATAGTGTACATAGCAATAAGTTATTGTGTATCTATATTATTATTTAGTGTTTTATTGCTCTTTATTTACACTTCTTTATAACATACTTTATAAATTAAATTTATTACTTTTTTTGAATATTAAAATATGCAAAATTTTGTTTTGTTCGCTTGTATTTTTCTAATAAATGTTATATAGTTATTTATGAAAATGAGAATAAGCGGAGTGTGTTGCCACCTTTGACTACTTGTTTATACATAATCCTCTACGACTTTTAGTTGTAAGACTGTTATACGGAGGTGGTGCTATATGATAGAATCAGCATTATTAGCAATAAGTCGGGCTACTTTTCTATGGATTAGTAGGTGTAACTATCATAAATATTGTTTTGTTAGGCATCATTTGCTGGCTACTACATAAACAATAAAAAATAACCATTCTGCTTTTGACGGAGAGAATGGTTAAACATTTCTTTTTGGCAACACATTTCTGTGTTTCTCATTTTCTATCTATATTATACACAGATTTTTAGGAAAAGTCAAATAAAAATTTTATTATTTATGAATTGGAGTCTTGTTAAATGAATTTAGAATTTAAACAGCTTATAAATATCGATGAAGATACTTTAAATATTATAAGTAATTGGATGTATAATTGGTGGGGAAAAAATGATGGATATAGTTTTGAAAAAGTAAAATGTTTTATGAAACACAGTATGGTAGAGCATAGACTACCACAAACTTATGGATTGTTTTTAGATTGTAAAATTATTGGAATGTTTCAATTTGCTTATGAAGATTTAAATGTTAGACCAGATATATATTCATGGTTAGCAAATGTATATGTAGATGAAAATTATAGAAAACAGGGATATGGAAGAATATTACTTGAAAACGTTAAAAAAGTTGCTCAGGAAAATATAGATTTTGAGGAAATATTTTTATACACTAAACACATGGGATTATATGAAAAATTTGGTTGGACTTATTTAACTTTCAAGGTTTGAAAATTGAATTAATTATTCCTTTTGTATTAAAATTGTGTTAAAATGAAAAGATTATTGTCTTAAATTTGTGTTAAAAAATTATACCTATTTTCATTAACTTAAAAAGGATTATTCTTAATATTAAGAAAGACAAATGTCAATAAAATTTTTTCCAAAATCAGTAATCATTAAAAGAGCCTTTTTGTAAGTTAGTCCTAATTGGAATGGACCAGGATTTATATATTTATCTTGTATTAATTTAAATCCTATATCATACTGTTGAGTATCTGTTAAAAATTTATCATCATAAACTTTTATTATATTCAATCTTTCCAAATTATCAACAACAATATCTTTAAGTGTTATAATTTTATCTTTTGATATGATAAGTTCTTTTCCTATTGGATTAGGCGCAATATCATAATTAACTAAAATTAATCCAAAAAAGGTTGTTTTTGCATTATTAAAATTTTGTAAAAATGATGCATCTTCTATGCTTAATTGCTTTACTATTTCTATATAAGCTGGTAACACTTTATTTTGTTTTCTACTGTCCATATCAGCTATTAGAAGATTTTGAAACATTTCTTTTATATAATCTTCTTCTAGAGAATAATTCAACTCATTTACTCCTTTTAGTGCTATATATGAAGAAGGTTCAACTTGATATTCAGTAGGAATCAAATCATATTTTGCTTGCATTTCTTCTAATGCTTTTTTTAGTTTATATGGACGTTCTTGTATATAAACATCTGCTTTTACCCCAAGAGGAGAAGCCCAAAATAATTGTGATAATTTATGTATGCCTTTAGCAGATATTTTGTCTAATTCTTTTCTTGTTTCTTTTGTACTTTCATCTATAATATCAATAGATTTGTTAATAGTATCTGTATTTATTGGTAATTCTTGCATTTATTCTTTTCTCCTTCATTTTTTAGTGTATTATATAAGCAAAATTATCAAAAGTAAACAATAATTCAATTCCAAAAAAACTCCATAAATTGATTTTTTTTGGAATAAAAGTATTGATATTTTTTTTATTTTGGCATAAAATATTATTAAGATAGGAGTTAATAGAATGGAGATTAAAAGAGACTATTATTTAAA
Organism: Clostridia bacterium; assembly: GCA_022791835.1. Classification (GTDB taxonomy): domain Bacteria; phylum Bacillota; class Clostridia; order TANB77; family CAG-508; genus JAAWPK01. Next base: position 2,720 of record JAAVZW010000043.1, read on the forward strand.
TCAGCTTATTGAAGCTAAGAATGATAAGTTAATTAAAATTGTTACAGGTATTCGTAGATGTGGTAAGTCATATTTATTAAATACGATATTTTATAATTATTTATTAAACAATGGAATTGATGAGAATCATATCATAAAAGTTGCTTTAGATGATTCTGATTATGAAAATTTATTAGAACCTAAGAATTTAAGTAAGTTTATAAAAGGAAAAATTGTAGATAAAGAAGTATATTATATAATACTTGATGAAATACAATTAGTAAATAATTTTGAAGGAGTCTTAAATGGACTATTAAGAATTGCAAATATAGATATTTATGTTACAGGTAGTAATTCAAAGTTTCTTTCAACAGACATAGTTACAGAATTTAGAGGACGTGGTGAAGAAATAAGAATATATCCATTAAGTTATTCTGAATTTATGTCTGTCTTCGAAGGGGATAAATTAGAGGCTTGGGCCGAATATTGTACTTATGGTGGATTACCTTTAGTTGTTTCTATGAAAAGCGATGAGAGAAAGATGAGCTATTTAAAAGAACAACAGAAGAATGTATATATTAATGATGTCATTGAAAGAAATAATGTAAAGAACGACAGCGAGCTAATTAATTTAGTTGGGGTAATATCTTCTAGCATAGGTTCTTTGTCAAATCCTAAAAAAATTTCTGATACTTTTAAAAGTACAGCAAATATTAATATTGACCCTAAAACAATAAGTTCATATTTAAAATATTTAGAAGAAGCTTTTATTATTGAAAAAACTAATAGATATGATGTTAAAGGAAAAAAATATCTTAACACTCCTTATAAATTTTATTTCAGTGATATAGGAATACGCAATTCGTTTATTAACTTTAGACAACAAGAAGAAACACACATAATGGAGAATATAATATATTTAGAGCTAAAAAGACGTGGATTTAATGTTGATGTAGGTGTGATTGAATTAAAAACCACTAAAGAAAATGAATATATATATAAACAGCTGGAAATTGATTTTATTGCCAATAAAGGTAATAATAAATATTATATTCAATCGGCATTTAATATGCCAACTGTAGAAAAAATAGAACAAGAAGAGCGACCATTATTAAAAATAAATGATTCTTTTAAAAAGTTTATAATAGTTAAAGATTATATAAAAAGAAATCGAGATGAAAATGGAATAATAACAATGAGTATATTTGATTTTCTTTTAGATATTAATAGTCTTGAATATTGAATATATATTTATAAAAATAATATTTTTGTTATATCTTACACTATATTATATAAAATTAAATTTATTGTGTTAAAATTGTGTTAAAACGAAACTTTTTAGTGACATAAATGCAGGATACAAGCGAGTTACAGAGCTCACTAGACCTGACTATAGCCTCCAAAGAAAAACCGAGAAAATGTTGAAATATCAATGTTTTCTCGATTTTTTGCATGTTTTTATCTAGAAATAAGAATGCAGTGTTTTCAGTACTTTCAGAGCTTAAATTTTCTAATTCTTCTAAAATGAACTTAACACAAACTTAACATTTGAGCTTTTTATACTTAAAAAGGTTATCATTATTTATTAAATTTTTCATTAATTACTCCATAATTTATTTTTTAATAAAATAACAACTCATTCTACTTTTTGACCGAAGGGAATGTGTTGTTATTGTTATTATTTTATCATATTTAATTCTAATTTTCTATACTCATTTTAATCTCCATTCATTATTTTTCTTATTGCTTCATATAGGTATGACTTATATTCTTCTATTGGTAGTGGTTCTTTGTTTATTATGGAGTTGAAACAGGTTGAGCTTACTAGTTCTATTATCATGTAAAGCGTCACTTCGGGATTTTTTAGTTTTAAGCCTGCTTCTTTTGCGCCTTTTAGAAATAAGTTATATATACTGTCTTCTTTTTTTTCTGTTTCTTCGTAGATTTTTAGGATTGTGCTATGATATATTCCCCATGAGAGGTTTTTTGATATGAATTTTAGTAAGGCTGGAGCTTTTGATAGTTCGTTTATTACATGGTTTATTATGAAGATTACTTGGTCTGAGAGGTTTGTTATGTAGTTTTTTCTTAGTTCTTCTAAGGCTTCTTTGAATAGTTTTTCTGATTTTTTTGCTATTAGAATATCTCTTATTTCGTATTTGTCTTTGAAATATAAGTAGAATGTGCCTTTGGCAACTTTTGCTTTGTCTACTATTTCTTGGATTGATGTGTCTTTTATTCCTTTTTCTGTGAATAGTGTAAATGCGTTTTCTAATAGTCTTGTTTCTTTGTCTTTTTCTTTTTTGATTTCTTTATCTTTTTTCATTTTTATTCCTCTTTTCTCATATATATTTTATTATTACATATTTTTGACGATTGGTCAATATCTTTTATTTGTAATGTAGAAGCAACATCCCGACGTACGCAACTCCGTAGGCTAGGCTATATATTAATGTCTGTAATTTATGAACTCTTCGAAGAGCCATAGAAGAATGCTCTTTGAGGTTGACGGACGACGGGACGTCGCCCCTACATATTTTATTTTTTGTTAAAAGTGTTGACTTATTTTGGAAATGCGAGTATAATATATAAAAATGACTAATGGTCATGTTGTATTTTGCCTAGAAAGGAGTGCTTTTATGCATAGATTTAGTAAAATGATTTGCAAGCATAGCAAACTTATTGTTATTTTTGCTTTGCTTTTACTTATTCCTTCTTTTATTGGAATGAAGGCTACTCGTATTAATTATGATATTTTAGTGTACCTTCCTGATGATGTTGAGACTATCAAGGGAGAGAATATTTTGTCTTCTGAGTTTAATATGGGAGCTTTTTCTGTCGTTATTTTAGATAGTATGCCTAATAAGGAGGTGGCTAAGCTTACAGAAGATATTAGGAAGATTGATAATGTTGCTAAGGCTGTTAGTATTTATGATGTTCTTGGTACTAATTTTCCTACTGAAATGCTTCCTGATGATGTGAAGAATAGGCTTTTTAAGGATAACGAAACTATTATGCTTGTTACTTTTAAGGACCAGATTTCTTCTGATAGTACTATGGAGGCTGTTACTCGTTTGAGAGAGGTGACTGATGGTCATGCAAAAGTTAGTGGTATGACTGCCACCGTACTTGATACAAGGGATTTATCTAATTCTGAGATTGCTATTTATGTTGTTATTGCTGTTGTTCTTTGTCTCATTGTTTTGGAAATTGCTCTTGATTCTTACGTTGCACCTTTTTTACTACTTTTAAATATTGGTATTGCTATTTTGTATAATATGGGTACTAATATTTTTCTTGGTGATATTTCTTATATTACTAAGGCTATTAGTAGTGTTTTGCAACTTGGTGTTACTATGGATTTTGCTATTTTCTTGTATCATAGTTTTATGCAAGAAAAGGAAAATTTTAAGGATATGCGTGAGGCTATGAGTGTTGCTATTGAAAAGACTTTTTTGTCTGTTATTGGTAGCTCACTTACTACTATTGCAGGATTTTTGGCTTTATGCAGTATGAACCTTACTTTAGGAAAGGATATTGGGCTTGTTATGGCTAAGGGTGTTCTTTTCGGTGTTGTTTGTGTTGTAACTATTCTTCCTGCTATGATTTTGGAGTGTCATACTATTATTGAAAAGACTAAGCATAAGGAGATTTTGCCTAAGTTTAATGGTATTAAGAATATGGTTATGAAGCATTATAGGATTATTATTGTTTTGTTTATTATTATTCTTCCTATTGCTTTTTATGGATACACTCATACTGATGTTTATTATAACTTAGATAAGTCTCTTCCTAGCGATTTAGGTAGTGTTTCTGCAAATGATGAGCTTAAGGATAAGTTTAATATGGTTTCTATGGAGCTTTTGCTTTTGGATAATAATATTTCTGATAGCAAAGTGAATGATATGCTTGAGGAGATTGAGGAACTAGATGGAATTGAGTGGGCTATTGGGTATTCTAAGGTTTCTAAGCTTGGTATCCCTAAAGAGCTTTTGCCTGAGGATTTGGTTTCTATTTTCCAAAATAAGAATTATCAGCTTGTTATTATTAATTCTTCTTATGAGATGGCAACTGATGAGTTAAACGCTCAGGTTGATATGGTAAATGAGATTATTAAGAGGTATGATGAGCATGCTATTCTTGCTGGAGAGGGACCTCTTATGAAAGATTTGGTTGAGATTAGTGACCATGATTTTAATAGTGTTAATAGTGTTTCTATTGTTGTTATTTTTGTGATTATGATTTTTGTACTTAGGTCAATTTCTCTTCCTGTGATTTTGATTGTGGTTATTGAGTTTGCAATTTTTATCAATATGGGTATTCCTTGCTTTACTGGTACTGAACTTCCTTTTATTGCGTCTATTGTTATTGGTACTATTCAGCTTGGTGCTACTATTGATTATGCAATACTTATTACTACTAAGTATATTAATAATAGAAAGGCTAATTTGAATAAGGAGGCAAGTATTTCTGATGCTCTTGGTAGTTCTATTGGTTCTATCATGATTAGTGGGCTTTGCTTCTTTGGTGCTACTTTTGGTGTTGGGGCTTACTCGAAGATTGAGATGATTGGCTCTCTTTGTACTCTAATGTCAAGAGGTGCTCTTGTTAGTGTTGCTTGTGTTACTCTTGTACTTCCTTCATTGCTTATGGTCTTTGATAAGGTTATTTGTAAAACAACACTTAAGATGAAGCATTAATGATTAATATTTTTTGGAAAGGAATGATTTTTTATGGATAATAAATTTTTTAAGAAGGTTACTGCTGGGGCATTGGCTTTGAGTTTTATTGGATATTCTGCTCCTGTTTTTGCTTTTACTAAGGATGAGACTGTTTATTCTAAGCATGATGTTTATGGTAAGAGTTATAATACTCTTGTTAGTACTCATTTGATTAATTCGGGTGAGGAGAATTTGATTAATGATTTGTCTGATCTTGTTAATATTAAGAATGTTAATGGGGATGAGGAGTTTTCTCAAGATGGTTCTTCTCTTGTTTGGAAAGCTGATGGGGCTGATATTTATTACCAGGGGGAGAGTTCTAAGGAACTTCCTATTGAGTGCAAGGTTTCTTATACTTTGGATGGAAATAATATTAATGCTAAGGATTTAGCTGGGAAGGCTCGGAAGGGTTAAGGTTACTATAGAGTACATTAATAAGGATTCTCATGTTGTAAATGTTAATGGGAAGAATGTTACTTTATATACCCCTTTTACTTTGGTTTGTGGTACTTTGATTGATAATAAGGTTAATAGAAATATTTCTGTTTCTAATGGCAAGGTTATCGATGATGGTTCTAAGACTATGGTTATGGGTATTTGTCTTCCTGGCATGCAAGAAAGTTTAGGTATTTCTACTTCTAAGTTTGAGGTACCTAATAGTATTGAAATTTCTATGGATACTACTGATTTCGAGCTTGGTAATATTATTACTTTTGCGACTCCTAAGGTCATTGAGGAAAGTGATTTGGATGTTTTTGATAGGCTTGATGATTTGTATGCTAGTGTTAATACTTTATCTTCTTCTGCTGATTTGCTTGAAGAAGGTGCAAATACTTTGAAAGATGGAGCTAATACTTATTATAAGAAGTCTAAGGAATTTAACAGTGCTATGAAACAAGTTTCTAGCGGTGCTAGTAGTGCTAGTTATAATTATTCTAAGATTGATAGTGGAATTAGCACTTTAAATAAGAGTAGTAGTACTTTAAAGTCTGGTGCTAAGGCTATTAGTGACGGTAGTTCTGCTATTAATTCTAATTTAAAGGTTGTTAGTGATGGAATTGGTGCTTTACAGACTGGTACTAATGAATTAGAGCAAGGTGCTAAGCAGATAAGTAATGGTTTGGATTTGATGGCTAAGAGTGTAAATGCTATGAGTAGTACTGATAATTCGGCTAAGGTTACTGAGCTTAATAGTTTAATTGCTGGTAATAAGTCTGCTATTGCTGGACTTAAGAGTGTTAATTCTTCTTTGGATAGTCAACTTGCTACAGCAGATGCTACTACTAAGGAAGCTTTACTTGCTCAAAAGAAAGCTAATCTTTTAGCTATTGGCGTTTTAGAGAAAGATAATGAGGCTCTTACTTCTACTCTTGATACTTTGAAGAATAGTGATATTTCTCTTAAGGAACTTTCTTCTGCTATTTCTCAGTTACAAGTTGGTATGAAGGGTGTTAGTGGCGTTAAGAAGGGACTTTTAGATGGTATTCAAGAGCTTGGTGATGGTGAGGCTACTTTGAAGGCTGGTGTTGATACTTTATATGCTAAGTCTGGAGAACTTGCGGGTGGTGCTAGTTCACTTTATGATGGAACTGTTGTCCTTGCTAATGGTACTAATACTTTAAATTCTGGCTCTAGTGAAATGAAAAAAGGGTTGAATAGTTTAAGTACTGGTGCTTCTAGTCTTTCTTCTGCTAATAATCAACTTACTGATGGTGCTGGCACTTTGCTTGATGGTGCTAATACTTTATCTGATGGAATGTCTAAGTTTAATCAAGAAGGTATCAAAAAGCTTTGTTGTTATATTAATGGTGATTTGAAAGATGTTTCTTCTAGATTGGAAAAACTTCAAGAACTTGCAAATGAGTATGATAATTTCACTATGTTAAGTGATGGAAATCAAGGTACTGCTAAGTTTATTATGGTTATGGATGGTATTCATAAGGAGGATAGCTCTAAGGAAACTGCGATTATTGATGGTAATAAGAAGGATAATAATGAAATTTTAGAAGAAGAAAATAATTAATTTGTATGTTTGGAAATTCCTTAGAATAGTAAGGAATTTCCTTCATAAAATATATTTTTATTTATAATAAAGGAGGACTAATATATGGACTACATTGAAAAAATTTTTAAGAAAACTGGTTGGATTTCTATTTGCGAATCTATTGTTTTTGCTATTTTAGGTATCATTCTTATTTGGAAACCAGTGGAGACTGTAAATCTTATATCTTATATTCTTGGAAGTATTTTCGTTTTGATTGGTGCTTTTAAGGTTGTTAATTACTTTTTGTCTAAAGGAAAGTATGATTTTTATAATTATGATTTAATTCTTGGTTTAATGGCTATTGTAATTGGTATTATTACTTTTGCTTATAGTGATACTATTGGAGCAATTTTTAGAATTATCATTGGTGTTTGGATTATTTATAGTTCACTTATTAGAATTAATTTGGCTTTTAAGATTAAAACTATTGGTGTAAGTGTTTGGAGCTATAGCTTGATACTTGCTATTATTATGTTTGCTTGTGGATTATTTGTAACTATGAATGCTGGCTCTGTTGTTGTGACTATTGGTATTATGATGATTATATATTCAGTAATTGATATTATTGAAGATATTATATTTATGAGGAATGTGAAGGAGATTTTTTAGTTTGTTATTAAATTAAAAACATTTTTCTAAATTATTACTAAAATACTTCGGAATTAGCTCTAGAAAATAATCTAGAACTGATTTCTTTTTTATTTCGTTTCTAGCAGTTATTTGCAAATTACATATGTCTGTACCTTTTATTTGAATTTTTATCGTTCCTAGATAATCTCCTGCGTTTACTGGAGCATTTAGAATTGTTTGTAAGTCTGTTTTTATTTCTATATCTTTTACTTCTTCTTTTTTTACTGGATATAGAGTTATTTTTATTTGTTCTAAGTCCATACCTAAGTTATTGTGTTTTCCTTTTACTATTTCAAAGGTTTGGGTTTGCACTAGATTATCAAATTTTTCTTCTACCATGTATTTTAAGTCTACCATTTTATAGTTTGCAAATGCATATTCTATGATTTGTATACTATCTTTGGTTCTATCTTTTTTTGTATCTGCTCCTAGTACTACTGATATAATGTCCATGTTTTCCCTTTTTACTGATGTTACTAGGCATCTATTGGCTCCATTTGTAAAACCTGTTTTTACTCCATATACTCCATTTAGGTTACCTAGTAATTCATTTGTGTTTTTTAGGTCTTTTGGACTTTTATTTATCATTACTGTGTGATTTGTTGTTCTTACTATTTTAGCTATTTGTGGATTTTTCAGTGCATAGTCTGCTATTTGTGCTAGTTCGTATGCTGTTGTGTAATGTTCTTCTTCGTCTAGTCCATGTGGGGTTACGAAGTGTGTATTTTTTAATCCTAGTTCTTTTGCTTTTTTGTTCATTTGATTTGCAAATTCTTCTACACTTCCTGATATATGTTCTGCAAGTGCTACGGCTGCGTCGTTTCCAGAGCATAGCATCAAACCATATAGTAGGTCTTCGATTGTTATTTCGTCTTCTTTTTTTAGTCCTAATCTCGAACCTCCTGTTCCTGCTGATTTTGCTGATATTTTTGTTTTTTTCTTTAGATTTTGTTCGTTTTCTATAACTACTATTGCTGTCATAATTTTGGTTGTACTAGCCATTTTACATTTTTCATTTTCTTTTTTGCCATATAGTACATTACCGTGTAGCTCTATCATAAATTACTGCGTGTCTTGAGTTTATGTTTGGAATTTTATTTGCTTCGCTTGTTACGCTTTGTAAAAGCTCTCCTATTCCTGTAAAGTCAAATTCTTCTTCAATCTCGTCTTCTGCTTTGACAACAATTGGAAATGTTAGTGTAAATATTAGTGTTAACAATATTATTATTTTTTTAATTTTTTGCATAAAACACCTCTTACTCACATTTATATGTGAGCAAGAGGTGTTTTATTCTTTTGTATTTTAAGTCATTGCATGTTTTCCGCCTGAAACTTTCTTTAGTTTTTTTATGGTGTTTCTTGATCTTGTTTTTTGTTCTTTTGGAGAAGAAGTTCCTGAACCTAATAGCAAGATTCCACCTTCTTTTCTTTTTGTTGTTGCTGTTGTTATTTCCATCTTCCATAGTACTAGTAATTCTTTTTTTGCGTGTTTTATCTTTTCTCCTGCTTCTTGCACTATTTTTCGAGATTTTGTAAGTCTCTGGTGCAAATTTAGGATTTGTTCTTCGTAGGCTCTTACTTCTGCATGTGCATATCCTGGTGTGCCATTATCTAATTTTTCTATTACAGATGCAAATTGCTTTTCTCTTTGGTATGATATCTTTAGTTTTTCTAATTGTTCTTCTAGTTCTTCTATTGGGTTTGCTTTTATATCATTTGTTGCTTCTAATATTATATTCCTTAGTGTTTCCATTCTTAGGTATCTTGCTTCTTGGATATTGAAGTTTTGTATTCCTGTTTTCTTTTCTTTTGATTCTATTACATTTCTTATTTCATTTGTGCTTCTATATATTCTTTTTTTCCTTTTGTGTAATGCATTCTTTACAGAGTTAAATTCAGCTCTTGTTAATATGTGTTTTATTGTATCGATATTTTTTAGTGCGTCTTCGATTACTTCTTGTATTTCCCTAGGGTCTATGAGTCTTTCATAATCGATTTTCATTGTGTCTAATATGCGTATTCTTTTTTGACGTATTGCATTAAATCTTTGCATTTTTGACTGAATGTCTCTGTCTGAATTCTTTAGTATTTCATGTGGAATTGGCACAGAGTTGAAACGTTTTGCTTTTTCTATTATGTCTAATTCTTTTTGTATTAGTGCATTCCTTTCTTCTTCTGTGTATTCTAATTTATATTGTTCTTTTGTTTTTTCTAGATTATTTCCCTGCACTTCAAATTCTGAATAGTTTATTTCTGTGATATCATCTAATGCTGGGAATTTTCGAATTGCTTCGTCTAATTCTTTTTGGATTTCTTCATATCTTTTTGCTAGTTTTTTTGCTACTCTATTTACTATTTTTTCTGTTTTTCTCATGTCTACTCTGTATAGCATATATTCTGTAATTTCAAGTTTCTCTACGTCTTCTGGTATACTTCTTGCTTCATCTAATAGCTTTAATAGCTCGTCCCTTAGTTTAAATTTTAGAGTGTAGTCTTTTTGTATTTCTTTTTCTATTTTTATTACTTCTCTTTTTTTAGTTTTTAGTCCATTTGTAGTGCATAACATTTTGTATTCATGGACTTTTTTTGATTTTTCTCTTTCTTGTTCTTTTTCTAGGGAATAAAGGTATGCTTTTAGTTCTGACGCAGTTATTACATGGTCTTTTGGTGTATACATATCTTTTTATCCCTCCTTTTCTCTTTTGCAATTATTTTGTATTATATCACATTTAAGTGATTTTTGTGTTACATTTTGATTACAGTTTTATTACAATAATGTTACAAAAATCCAATTTAAAATACAAATCATAAATTTAATTATGATTTGTATTTATTGTTTCTCTTATATATTAAATGATAACTGGAAGTCTCTTCCGTTCTTCTAACAATATTATGAATGTCTTTGTTATTTCTTTGTTTTGTGCTTTTGTTTTGTCTTTTACTTTTATTTGGTAAGTATAATAAGTATTGGCTTCACTTCCAAATTTTTCGTATGTGAATTCGTTTTTGTCAAAGAAGTTTGCTTTGGCATATGCTTCAAATTCTGATTGTGTCTTAAAGTTTTTTTGTTTAAAGCTTTCTGCTAGTACACTGTATGCATATTTGTAGTCTTTATCATTTAGTGCTTGCATGAATTTGTTTAGGTTTAGTATTGCTTTTTCTTGTGGGTTTGATTGGTCGTATTTTGCTATGAATTCTGGTATGTCTATTGTGTATGTATCTAATATTACATTATAGTCTAATACTGATTTAGCTCTAAATATATAGTATCTACCATTACTATCTTTACATACATATTGGTTATAGTCTTCGTTTTCTTTTATTTGATATTCTTCAGCTTTTCCTGATGATATTTCTATAATATTATTGTTTAAATATTTTTGAAATTCTTCTAAATTGCTAAATTTAGCGTTAGAATATTCTTTATTTAACTTATTGTATGCCGCTTCTTTATTATACAATGCATTAAATTTATATATATTAAAATATTCTTGTACTATATCTTCATTTGTACTATTTTTATATTGAAATGTATTATGTGCATTTTTTTCAATATTATAAATATCCTCACTTATTGTTAATTTATCGCCTATTTTTATATTGTCTAACTTCATTTTTTCAATGTATTCCCATGGTAATACTGAGAAGGCTAAACTTTCTGTATTTATTATTAATCCTGTTTTGAAGTTTGATTTCTTAAATGTTTTATTTGTTATAAGTTCGCCTTTTACTATATATATACTTGTATTATTAGTTATTTGATATTTTAGTACTTCATTTAACAATACTTTAGATTTTTCTGTTTCTTCATATAAGTTCTCTATATTGTTTAAAGTTATTTCTTTATCTTTTTTATATCTAGATGATAACATATTAAATATAGCTTCTTTATAGTAATCATTTACTCCACTTGTTTCATATCCTAATCCTATTTCATTTGCTGATGTACTATATTTTAGGTTTGCTATTGCTGTGTAATATAACTCTATACAGTATTTTATATTAAAGTATTCGCTTATTCCGATTAAGATTTTCTACTTTTGCATCTTCTATTACTGCATTATTATTTTGTAATATTGCGTCGTCTTCATGCAGTGTTTTATTTATTGATAGTATTAGCAAAATTATTACAATTGTCATACATATTACAAGTAATATTGCACCTATAAGCAATTTTTCTTTAATTTTTTTCATACGCTCTCCTTATTTCTAAAGTTCTAGTTTGTTTGGTTCATCTAAATATACATAACCATTTAAAGTGTATCCTGACCATATTTGAGCATTTAGTGGTATTCTAGATACTCCATACCATCCTCTTCCGCTTCCTGCATGGCTTATGTATATATAATTGCTATCAACTGCTTCAACAAATGCAACGTGGCCTGCTTTACTTCCATTATTCCATGATACTAATGAGTGTGGTTTTGGTGTTTTTCCATAGTTAAAATAATTTCCTTGTTTATTTCTATCGTAGAATGTTCCCCCATTTCCACTAAATACTGCTGGTAATCCTGAAGTGTATCCATATGCTTCTTCTAAATATTGGCTTCCTCTACCATAAGCCCACCATGTACATTGGAAAATAAGTGCTTTTCTTGTTGCTGTATATATATTCGCATTAGTTCCATACCATTTAGAACCAATTGATATTACTCTATTTTTATAGTTTCCACTATCTAATCCTCTTATGACACTGCTTAAATCTAGTGTCAATGACGTTGCCTCTGCTTCTAGTCCTACATAAGTTGCAAGCATATCTTGTAATTCTAGTAATGCTTGGTCATCTGCGTTTCCATCTTTATCATACAAGTTATCTGCTGATTTATAGTATGAGTCTGTAACAACATCGTATCCATATTGGAATAGCATCCATTCATAATATCTTCTTCTAACAAGTCCTCCAAGGGCTTTTCCTCCTGAATGGCAATAGTCTGCCCATCCATTAGAATATGTATCACATTTTACATAGTTTTTTAGTGTTGATGTCGTACTTTCTGCATTACTATCAGATACTATTCCACATTTATATGGTAGTGGTTCTCCATATTTATCATCACTGTCTTTCCAGTATTTAGAGTAGTTATTTGGAAATGCATCTACCAAAGATGGACAGTTGTAGTATGCAATTGTAAGTGCTGCATATTGATAGTCTTTTAAGCCTGACATACTACTCATGACTCCATTTAAATTGTTTTGTATTATTTGTTCTTCTACTGCATCTACTATTTCTACTGGTATTAAATCTCCAGTGTTTATGCTTGTAATTCCATATGGTGCAAAATATCCTATTTCCCATGTTGTAACACCATGACCTATTGTAACTACTTCTCCATAAGAATCCCAATATGCAACATAGCATTGTTCTCCTTCTGCATTTGTCTTTATCTCTCCTGTTCCTTCCCAATATGCTAGTTGTCTTCTTATAAGTTCAAGTAAGCTAGAACTTTTCTTCTTTATTGGTACACTTATTTCTGTATCAAAGAAGTCTAGTAGTCCATCTAAATCTACATCATACCACTCTTCTCCTGTATATTTGTTCCAATAATATTTCATTAATTCTTCATGCATTTGGGTGTCTTCATGTAAAGCTAATGCATCTATTAGATAGTCTATATCTTGATGGTTTTCCATTGACAATACATCTGGTGGATATGATATGGTTTCTTCGTCTTTTGGTAACGGATATCCTACTTGTTTACCATTATAATCAAATAGGCATCCTATTTCATATTCGCCTTTGGTATTTTTCCATAATCCTAAAAATCTTTCATAGTTTATTCTTTTTTCTGTAACTGTTGATATGTCCCAAGTGAAATCTTTTGTGTCTAGCTTTTCACTTGTTGTATATAACAAGGTTCCACTTGATAGTGATGTGTTTGTTTGGCTGGTTGTCTCTCCTGAATATGTAGGTGTTCCTAGTCCTGATGTTCCTCCAGTGCTTGGATATCCTAATCCTGCATAGTCTGCATCAGTATAGTTTTCAAACTCATTTGTTACTACTTCTTCGCCTTCTGTCTCATTTACTACTAATGTTGCTTCTTGTTCAAAGTCTATACACCAAGTTTTTGCTTTTTTTATAAATACTTTGGCTGTATTCGTATATGTGGTGGTTACTGTTGTTGTAATTATTGGTGCTCCTGCTGGGTATGAATAACTTGGTGAACTTTCTCCTATCCTAACCCAATGGTAGCCCATGTTTTCACTACCTACTGCTCTATAGTGTTCTGTTACTGTTTTTTGTGCATGATATTGTGTTTCTACTTGTGTTAGTTTTACTATGTTTAATTGGTCTTGTATCATTAGTATTAATTCGTGGTTTTCATCTTTTAATAATAAATCTATTACTTTCATTACCCATTCTGGATTTTCTGAGCCTTGTAGTATTGCGAATAGGAAATTATATGGCATATTACACATACTTGCTACTGATTTATATGATACTGAATTTTCTTCTAATTGAAATGTCCTACTTACTTCTACTCCATTTACTTCTACTATTACTAATTTATATGTTGCATAATATATCATGTTTTCTTTGAATGAAAAATAGTCTAACACTTCCATTGCTGATTCGTCTGTTCTTTTTAACATTTCTTGAAATTCTTCATATGGTACATATTCTAATTCTATTGGGTTTGCTGCTGGGGTTCCGTCTAATCCCATTTTTGTTCTTTGTATTATCGTTCTTCCTTGTGCTACATAGTTTCCATCTGGGTCTATTTTATTTCCTAGTTCTCTATTTTTTTCACTTTTTGGGTCGTCTTCGCCTTCATAGTCACCTAGTTTTGGATAGCTACTTGCTATTTCTGCTTTTAGCATTTTTATTAGATATGGTTCATAGTCCTTAGTTTTGAACCATTCTATTATATCTGCTTCTTTTATATTTGCTCTATCTGGGTTATACTCGAATTCTGGTTTATCTTCGTCTTCTTCTGGTTGATTTTCATGATAGTAGCCTTCATAATATGCTTTGTTTAATAATTTTATATATTCTTCCTTAACTTTTTGGTCTATCTTAAAATAGTATCCTTGGTCTCCTGGTGCTTTTTCTATGCTTACAAGTTCTTCATCTTTTAGTATTGAGCTTGAAGCTTCACTTGCTATATTGTTGTCTCCTTCGAAGTCAAATATTGTTATTATTCCACCAAGCAAAATACTTATTATAAGGCTTGGCAATACTACAAGAAAAAGTACTGATTTTACTAAACCGAAGTGCTGCTAGTTTAGCTGCTATCATTTTAAATTTTGATTTATTATTTTTTTTGAAGCCTTTTCCTAGTTTATCTAATAATGACTCGTCTTTTTTCTTATCATTTCTTTCTTCTTCATTCATGTGTTTAGTTCTCCTTGTATTTTATGTAGTTTTACTTTCTTATATACTTATATTAAATTTGATTGCTTTTTTATCTTCCGTTTTTTCTATATATTTTTCATAGTTTGCTACTACATCTTTTAATACTAAGCCACTTAAGTCTCTACTAGTTGGATTATATCTTTTGTTGAATTTTATGCTTATTTTTATTTCCATATTTTTATTCGCTTTTAGTTCTTCTGTTGAATTTTCGTTTAGAAATGCTGTGTATTTTACTCCTTTTAAATCATATAAGTATAGTGTTTCTTGATTTTCTTTTGTGTCTACTATTATTGTTTCGCTTGATAGGTTTCTTACTTTTAAGTCTAGTATTGTGTAGTCCATGTACATGTGTATTTTTTTTATTTCTATGTTTATTCCGTTTTGTATTTGTGATTTATTTATTGTTTTTGCTCCTACATAGCTATTTATATTTAGGCAATTTGTCATTTGTTGTTTTGTTACTGTGATATAATCACTCATGTTATTTTTTGATTGGGTATTTCCGCTTGCCATTACATCTTCTGTATATTTTATATAGTAAGTTGCTGAGCTACCTTCTACATACCAATTTTCTAAACTATACATTCTATTTATTTTGAAGACTTTGTCATAGTACATAGTTTTAAAACGCTCTAATGAAGGATAAATGCACTCTTTGCAATCATCTGTTAGCATGTTATATGCATTTTCTACTTGTCCCTCATTACAGTATTTTACGAATTGTTTTATTATTTCTGTGTTTGCCATGCTGTTTTTTACTTTTTCTCCTGTGATAGCACTTGTGTTTGCATCAGAAATAGTAGTACCTTGTGAAGAAGTACTACTATTTGTTTCTTTTGCAATATTTTCTAATTTTGCTTTTCTTTCTTCTCCTGCTAGCTTATTTAGTGTTTGTAATACTATGATGCCAAGGGCTATCATGATTATTATCACTATTATTACAAATCTGTTTTCATTATATAGTTTTATTAGTTTGTGCATTGATAGCCCTCCTTTTAGAAAGTCTTAATTGTTTATCTTTTAATATTTTTTACTCTATTTTATATTATGAATTGAAGTAGTCTAAATCTTCTAGTATATCATCTACTATCTTTCTTGCTCCTGCTTGGTCTGCTGTTCCGCTGTCTACTAATTGTTTCATTAGGTTACTCTTCCATGCTACTTGCTCTCTTGACATTGGGTTAAATATTCCTGGGTTTGCGTCTCTATTCCATTTAGCCATTGCTACTGACCTTTGCAATGCTTCATCTGATGACATTCCTAGTCCACCCTTGTCTTTTGCCTTAGCATATTTTTCTTTTAGTTTCATTGCTTTTGCTATTTTAGCTGTATCTGTTACATTGTTATTTAAGAATGCTTGAATGTCTCCACTTTTAATTGCTTCTCTTGCTGCTGACCTTGAGCCTAGTGATTTTGTGAGTGAATCCATTAATTCTGGGCTAGATAAGAATTCTTTATCAAATTTATGTTGCATTACTTTTTTGTAATCTTCTCCCCAGAATGCTGCTTTTGATGAGCCTATTACATTTCCTGTTCCTTTTGCTACCTTGTCTCCATAGTAATTTGTAAAGTTGTATCCTGTTGCTGCTCCTGCTGCTGCAAGCGCTGCTGCTTTGCTTGGATCTCCTGTTGCTGCACCTACTCCTGCAGCAAGCATTGCTAATGGTAATGCTCCTGCGGCTCCTACGGCTCCACGTCTTAGTTTTCTACCCATTGTTTTTGGTAGGGATTTTGCTCCTTTTATTGCTTTTGATTTTATATTGCCTGCACCTGCAAACACTGCATCTGACAATCTTCCCCTAAATCCTCTTGCTCCACTCTGGGCAAGTCCCATCATTCCATCTGGTAATACTGAATCTCTTAATCCAGCTTGCAATCCATATGATCCGAGTAAACTTGGGTCTACTCCGACCTCCTCCGTCCTGTTCCTCCAGTACTAGAGCCTCCTGCTCCTACACCACCAGTTCCAGCTCCGCCACCGTATTCCTCCTGTGCCACTTCCTCCAGAGCCTCCTGTACTGCCTCCTCCTGCTCCTGATGCTGCTGCTGTACCAAGTAGTTCTTGTGCTGGATCTACTGTACCAACTTTTGAATTCTTTCTCACATTTGGTGTTTTGTCTCCATCATCTGTTGGATTTTGTGGTTTTGGCTTGCTTAGTTTGTTTATCATTGCTGAGAATACTGCTCCTCCTGCAAAACTTCCTGCTGCGCTTAGTGTGCCTGCTTTGTCAAATCCGAAGAATTTACGTAGTAGTTTTTCTGCTGGGATTACAAAGTATATTGCAACTATTGCGTATATCATGCTTGATGTTGCTAGTTCTATTGCACTGCTTACTAATACTGTGTATATTATTAAGTGGAATGGTTGTATTAGTATATTGAATACATATTCTTTAAACCACATATCCCATGCTTGGGCTTTTCCGGTCTCTTATTTTGTCTAATGGATAGGTTAATGCTACCATCGGTGCCATTAGTGTTAGGAATGCTATGTAGATTACCCTTTTTATGTATCTTATTGTGAATACTACTGTGAATGTTATTAGTGCTATGTAGATTATTAGGTATGCTGTTGACATTTGTAAGTATTCATCTTTGTCTTTTACATTCAAGTATAATCTTGCATAGTTTGTGAAATATAGAATTTTATCTCCATCTACATAATATCTTCCCTTGCTATCTACTTTTAGATTTAGTGAAGCATTTCCACTTTCGCCTTCAGAGCCTGGATTTACTGTTGGGTTATCTTTATGTACCGAATATGAGTATTTAAGTCTGTGTCTATTTTCACGAGCAGTCATATCCATATATACGGTATCTGCTTTTGTTATAGTAACTGTCGCCCCTTCGAATGTCATTGTTCTAGTATAAAGAAGCTGTGCTCCAGTTGCTGATGTTGTTCCTACTGTAGGTTCACTCCAAGTCCCTTCATCTGTGCATTCTGTTCCTACTACTGATTTCACTTCTCGTATAACTTCATCATCCCATTTTCCAACATCTGCATCTAATACATTTTCTTTTGTAAACTCTCCTAATGAGTTTGGATTTTGAGATGGTGTTCCTGTTCCACCAAAATCAAAATTATGGTCTCCTGATTGGTCATTATATTCTATATTTCCATATTTTGGATTTAGCGATATTCCTTTTATTACGTCGTCACTTAGCATTGCATTTACTCTATCTACCACTGTTACTACTGCTGCCATTATGTAGTGCATGAAAAATAGTAAACAGAATGCTATGACCCAATCTACTAATCTTTGTTTGTATTTTGCTTTGTCTTGGGCTGTACTTGAAATTATTATCCTTATTCCTATGTATATTAATACTGATAATAGTCCTACTACTGCAATTGTTCTTAGTGTTACATGCCAACTGGCAACTATTCTTCTTAATGTTGAGATAGGTGCTGTGTTTTTTGCTTCTATTAGATATTTACTTGAATCTGTTGTCTGTGATGAAATAAAATTTGCATCTAGTAATTGTACCTTATTTGCAAATATTACTTCTGGGCTTATTTGTAACATTGGGTATCTAAATTCTGACTCTTTTATCCAGTAATCATGTCCACTTGTTGTTACATTTCCTCTATCTGCTACAGCATAACTCCATTCCCCTGTCATTCCAAGTTGTACTACTGATGCTGCTACATCTGCTACGGCGGTTGTGAAATCTCTCATAATCGACATCATTTTTCCACCAAAGCTTGTTCCTCCTTCAGCCTGTACGTTTGGTGCTATGCAGAAGTTTAGTAGTATAACACATACAATTGCAAATATGAACTTTTCGAATATGTTTTTACTCGTAAATTTCTTCATTTTTCTGTTATCCTTCCTATTTTCTTGTCTCTACTTGTTTCTTCTTTTTACTAGTATATTTAAGTTTGTTTCTACAAACTCGAATTCTTTTGCTGTTGGGGTTATTTGTAGTATTGCTGTGTCTGCTCCTACTTTTAGTAACCCTTCTCCTTTTGTACACGTTATTAGGAAGTTTGCTTCTCCGTCTGATAGTTTGAATACTTCTTTTAGGTATTGTATTTCTGATTTGTCTTGTGCTAAGAATAGTTTTGTATCTGATGATGTAAGTACTGCTTGTGCTTCTGGTTTTTCATAGAAGTCTTGAAATCTTTGTGATATAATTGCTAGTGATACATTTCTTTTTCTGGCACGTCTTGCCATTGTGTTTAGGAAGTCTACTGCTTCTGGGTATGGTAATAGCATCCATGCTTCGTCTACTATTACTCTCTTACGGTTTGCTTTACTTCTGTCTTCACTGTTTTTCTTAACGTATTTTTCCCATATCCATGATAGCAAGATTTGTTGTGCTAGCGGTCTTGCAAATCTTTCTTCTAGTTGTGATATGTCTAAGTTGATGAATGGTGCTCCTTCTAATAGTTCAAAAGTTGATTGTCCATCAAAGTATGCCATTTGTCCATCGTACTCTCTAATGTATTGTTTCATTACTTTTAGCAGATAGCTATATTGGAATGCATAGTCTGCTATTTTGTTTTCTTTTGCTTTTTTCTCTAGTCTTTTATACCAACTGCCTATTGTTGGCATATCTTTTTTGTCTTTTGCTAAGATATTTCTTTTGTCCATGCTTGTTTCGTATAGGCTTGATGGCTCATTTGTTATTCCTATTGCTGCGTATTCTTCTGCTACTGTTTCTGCTATTATTTGTTTTGTAAGCTCTGTTACATCTGTGCTTCTTGTACTTCCTCTAGCCATTGTAAGTAGGGCTTGGGTTACGTCTTCTACTTTGTTTTCTACATTTAGTACTATTCTATCTTTTCCTGTGATTTCGTCTTTTATTGTTTCTAGTTCTATGTCAAAGATGTTTATTACTGTTTTTGAGTTTGGACTTAGGACTACATTTATTCCTCCTAAGCTTTCTGCAACTATTGAGTATTCTCCTTCTGCATCTAGTGCTAGGCTCTCTATTCCCATTAGAACTGATGATCTTGAGATTAGTGTTTTCATTGTTACTGATTTTCCTGCTCCTGATTTTGCAAAGATTACCATGTTATAGTTTGTAAGTGAGTTGTGGAAATTATCAAACAATATTGGCACTCCTGTTTGTTTGTTAAAGCCTAGGGGTATACCTGTTGGGTGTCCTATTTCTGAAGTTGTGAATGGGAATACTGTTCCCATTGAGCGTCTATCAAATGTATGTGATTTGTTTAATTTGTTTTGCATTAGTGGTAGGTTTGATTGGAAACCTTCTTCTTGCATTGCCCATGTTGATTTTATTCCTACTAATGTTTTTGACATTTCTGTTGATAATAGTTTAGTAAATTTGTCTAGTTCGTCTAGGCTATATGCAAATAGTGTTGAGACAACTGTTGCTTCAAATAGTTTATTATATCCTGCTGCAATTTCGTCTCTAAGTTGTTCTGCTTCTATTCTTTTTTGTGTTAGTACGCTTTCTCTGTTTATGTTTCCTCTATCTGCTGCAACTATTCTTTCTGTTTCTAGTTCGTTTATTACTCTATTTAGTTCGTTTTGAGACCTTGCTTCTGCTATCGGGTTTATGTATATTGATGTATTTATGTCTCCAAACATATACATATCTCTGAATATTTCTGGGAATGAGCACATTCTAGGCAATGTTGATACGAAGAAACTTCTTGCAAATCTTTTTGCGTTTGAAATTATCTCCATGTGGTCTATATTTGATGCATCTATTCCTGATGGTGAGATTAAATCTTTTACTGTTTTTTTCTGTAAAATTTCTACGCCATCTTCATTAAGCTGTTTTAGCTTTTCTTCTTCTTGTAGTTGTTTTGATTTCTTTTTGTTTTTTTTCATTTGCTTTTTCCTCCTTCTCCGCAGCTTTCTCTTCTTTTTCGTTTCTCTTTTTTCTGCCTTTTGTTAGTTCTATTATTGCCTCTCCAGCTACTTCTCTTCCTAGGTACGCTTCGTTTTCTTTTATTATCATTTTTGCCATTTCGTCTACTATGTCATCCATTCTTCTGTGTCTTTCTTCTAGTTTTCTTTCTCTTGCTGTTCTAACCATTGCTACTGTGTCTTCTGCTTTAGCTATTGCTTTTTCTTCTATCTCTTTGTCTAGTGCCATTATTTTCTTTTCTATTACTTCTGGTGCTGTTGAGTATAATTCATCGTATCCTGCTGCTAATGCTTTGTCTAGTCCAAATATTTCTGCTTCGTCTCTATTGTATGCCATGTATAATAGGTCTACTAGTGAGTTTGAGTCTAGTATTTTTCCTGTTACTCCTGATGCATATAGTGAACTTATTATTGATTGGCATCTTGTGTATAGTTCTGAGAAGGCTATATTTTTTAGTTCTTCTTTATCAAAGTTTGTGTTACCTAAGTCTGCTGGATAGTATGATGTTATTATGTAATATTGTTTGTTTAGTACGTTTTTGTTCAAACTCATTTGTTGTGTATTGTAAATTATATCTTTTCCATATTCGTATAGATTTTTGACTTTTGTTAGTTCATATAGTTGTGCTTTTAGTTCTTCTTTATCAAATAGTCCTGATTGTCTGTTTGATTCGTATTCTGCTTCTCTTCTTCTTACTATACTTTCTATCTCGTCTACTCTTCTTCTATAGTTTGATATACTATTTTCTAGGTTTACTGTTCTTGTTTGTACATATATTTGTATTGGATATCTAAGGGAGTTTAGGAATTGTAAGAATCCTTCTTCTACTGCTGTTTGTTCCATTGTTGACATTAGGTCATAGTTTACTCCTTGGCATTCTACTACCATTAAGTATCTGTTTCCATTTTTTTGGACTATCATATTGTCTTCTACTTTATCAAATTCCATAAATTTTGATATTGATTGTTTGTTGTATCCTCTTGTTGCGACATTTGATGATGCTCCATCTTCTTCTCCATTTTCTGCTTGTTCTGCTCTTTTTCTCTTGTTGTCTTTGATTTTAACATATACTAATACTACAACTAGTGTCATTAGTATAAACATCATAAATATTAGTAGGTATGTTAAGATTTGTGTTATTTGGTTATCTGTCATCTTTTGTTCCTCCCTCAGTATATACATATATTTTTTTCTTAGATTTCATTTTGAATTTTATCCATCTAAGTATTACATCGTCTATATTTTCTCCTGCTGTTTTTCTTGTTACTTCAAAGCCTGGCATGTTTGGAACTTTGAGTGTTCCTATTCCAAAGCCTATTGCTCCTAAGACTAGTGTGATTATTAGTCCTACTGTTGTTACTCCGCACATTCCAAGTATCCACCATATGAATGCTCCTATTCCTCCGAATATTCCTGTTGTTATTATTGCTTTGGTGGAGAATATGAATAATAGTCTTCCTTCTCCTTTTACATTTCTGGGTATTTGATATGCCATGTATGCTTCTCCTTTCTCTTATGTGTGTTTTATTTTTAAGTCTATTTGCCCATTATTGCTTGTATTTTATTATAGCAGATTTTTGTATTTTTTCATAGTCTTTTGACGAAATTTCTTGATTTTGTAATGATTTTGTCATATTTTTGTAATATTATAGGGAGTTTTTGAGTATAATAAAAATAAACTGGACAAAATGTCCAGTTTATTTTTATTATAGTTTATCCAGCAATTGAATTTGCTATTCCTACTACGTAAGATGCAATGTTTACTGCTGCGAATAGGATTACTGCACCTATTAGGTATGGAAGCATTGTCTTTTTGTATTCTGCTTTTTCTTCTGCGCTTCCCATCATGTATTTAATACCTATTACCATTAGTACTCCTACTGCTATTACTGTACCTACTACTTGGATTATTCCAAGGATATTGTTACCAATTCCTGCTACTGTGTTTGATGAGTTTGTTGATGGATTAATTGGTACACCTGCTATATCATTTACAGCTAGTACTGGTGTACATACAGTTAGTGCCATTAACAGCATCATAAGTATAGGTAGTATTTTTATCATTTTCTTCATGGTAGTTCCCTCCTTTTAATTTTATTGTATATATTTTTTAATTTGTCTCAATTTCTTGAGAAAACATTAATATCTAAGTTATGATTTTATCTTTGTATTGCTTGATATAGTACACTTACATAAGCTCGCCAATATTCTATTTCATCAGAACTTGCTGTTCCTGACATTTCTAATTGTTTTGGCTTATCTTTTACTTCTTGATATCTAGTCATTATTTCACTTCTATTATGTCCTTTTATAAATTCTTCAGCATCTGCTCTTCCTGATACTGAGTTCATATTTCCTGTATATCCTTCTTCTGAAATATTATTTGCAATTGCTGCTGTTATATTTACTGCTCCAAATAATAGGATTGCTCCTATCAAGTATGGTAACATTGATTTTTTGTAGCTTGCTCTTTCTTCGATACTTCCTAGCATGTATTTGATACCTAGTATCATTAATACTGCTACTGCTACAAATGTTCCTATTGTTTGAATTAAACCTAACACAGTATTTCCTGCATCTTCTGCCGTTTTTGTTTCTTTAAAGGTTTCTATTATTTGCGGTGCTATTATTGATGCTCCAAATAAGAATATACATCCTATTAGATATGGCATCATTGTTTTTTTGTAATTTGCTTTTTCTTCTATACTTCCTGTCATATATTTAATGCCTATTATCATTAATACTCCTACTGCTATGAATGTTCCTAGTAGTCTTATCATGTTTTCTAGATTTGTTACAAATTCTACATCTAAGGTTGTATCATCTGATACTTCTCCTGTTAAGTCTCCTGGTGTTATTGCTAGGCTTTTTGGGATGGATAAAGCTACAATTAAAGTTATTAATATTATTAATAGCGCTATCTTTAATATTTTATTTTTCATATGTTATCCCTCCCTTTTTGTGTTTTAATTACCATTGGTTTCCACACATTGGACATATGTTTTTTCCATCCATATATCCTGGTTTCACCATACTACCACATCTGCTACATCTTACTTCATCAGGTGTTGTTATTGATGGAGATGCGCCTTCTATTTTTTCTCCTACTGTTAGTGCTATTTTCCAAAAACCAAATCCTCCAAATACTACTATACATCCTACTATAAATGGTACTAGCATTTCTTTAACTTTTGCTTGTCCTTCTGCTCCACCTACCATAAATTGTATACCTAATACTGTTGCTACAACTACTGCTACAATCACTCCTGCTGATAGTAATATACTATATAGATAGCTAGATAAATCTGCCATTTTCACATCATCTACTGTGCTTGTGCCTGATTGTTCTCCTGTTTTTATGAAGTCATCTCCCATATCTTTTATTGGAGACCATGCTAATGTTTCTGTATTTATACTAACTAGTATTATGAGGATTATTAGTATAAAAATTGTTTTTATTACTTTACTTTTCATACTCTTACCTCCTATTTAAACATATTTTTATTTACTTTTCAATAGTTTATTGTAATTTTTTAGTTAAATGCTTTGTATATTATATCTGTTAGGGCTGCTCCTGCGAATATTAGGATTGCTCCTAGTACATATGGCCACATTGATTGCTTGTATTCTGCTTTTTCTTCTACGCTTCCTAAGATATATTTTATTCCTAAGATTAGTAACATTACTACTGCTATTGCTTCTCCTACTGTCCTTACTAGCCATACTATTACATTCCCTATTGCTACTGCTCCTGCGTTATCTCCTGTTATTTGTGCATATGAGTCGGGATTTGATTGTACTGTTCCTAATCCTATTGCATATGTTTTGTTTAGGCATGTTGTTAATATAAATATTATTAATAATGCTGTGATTATCGCTATTAATACTTTTTTCATATGTATCCCTCCTTATTTACACATTTATCTAATCTTATTATACATTATTTCTTAAAATTTTGCAATTTTTTTATCATATTTTTTAAAAAAAGTTTGAAAAATTAAAATTTTTCAAACTTTTTTTGATTTTATGCTCTTTTTTTGTTATACCCTGTGTACATTTCTTCTATCTCATGTATTCCTGAAGTGTTTAAGATTTTGTCATGTTTGTCTAAGATTTCGTTTAAGTCTTGGTTAAATTCTGTTACTTCATAACAGTTTATTATTTTGATTTCTCTCTTTTTTAGTTTCTTTTCTGATTTTTTTAGCCATTTGTCTATGTTTTTATTTATGTATTCTATTTTGTCTTTTTTCCCTTCTATTATTATTGTTATTTTCCCTTCTTCTTTTGTTACTTTTTCCATGTATTTTTTGATTTCTCCATATTTTATTAGGTTCTTATTTTCCCAACCTACTTTTATTATATCTTCTTTTTTTCTTTCACTTATATTTATTCTATTTAGTATTTCTTTCATATTATAGGAAATATTTTTTTCTAATATTGTGTTTAAGTGTTCTTTTCTTTCTTCGGCTTCTTCTATGTATGGGAGTAGCATCGCTGTTAAATGCCAATCGCTTACATAAAAACTACAAATTTTAAGTTTATTTTCTTCCATTTGTATACCACCTTTTACTTTTGTTTACTTCCATATTCTACCATTTATATTTGTTTTAGTCAAGCTTTTTTTATACAATTTTTGCTACTTATTTCGACATTGATTGATTTTATTTTTTATTTTCCTTTTTGATTAATTTATAGTGAAAATGTATATTTTTTCTTTTTTTGTTAATACTTTAGTTAACAAGTAATTTTTGTTTTGAAAAGGAGATTTTTCTTTTATGAAGATTTTTAAACGTTTTTGTGTTTTATTTTTACTTTTTGTACTATATGTTTTTGTGTCTGCTTTTTCTTATGCTGATGCGGTTTCTTCTGATTTATCTGATAGTGTGTTTAGACTTCATATTTTAGCTAATAGTGATAGTGAAGAAGACCAAGCTCTTAAGCTTTTAGTTCGTGATAATGTTTTAGATTATATGAGAAGTATTTCTTCTAATGTGTCTTCTAAGGAAGAGGTTATTCGTTTAATGGACGAGCATTTAGATGATTTTTATGCTGTTGCTCGTAAGACTATTTTAGATAATGGTTTTGATTATGATGTTAAACTTTCTATTGGGGAGTTTGATTTTCCTACTAAGGTTTATGGTGATATTTCCCTTCCTGCTGGTTGCTATGATGCTCTTAGAATTGAAATTGGTCAAGCTCAAGGTCATAATTGGTGGTGTGTAATGTTTCCTACTCTTTGTTTTGTGGATGTAAGTTCTGGCGAACTTGATGAGGATTCTAAGGGAGTTCTTGAAAGTAACTTAAATGATGAGGAGTTTGAGATTGTGTCTGAGGATAATTTTGTTGTTAGTTTGAAGTTTAAACTGCTTGAGTTTTTTGAGGATTTGAGAGTTGCTGTAAAATAGGGTGATTATATAGTGTGAAGCTGTTAGTTACTTAATTTATTAATATTAAAAAAGGCAATAACAAAACATTGCCTTTTTTAATATTAGTGTTTTATTAATTGTTTATTTCATCAGATTTAAAAAATGTCCTACAACACCTATAATGCTTCCTAATACAACAGACATTATTGTCATTGCTATTGGACTTTTTTTATCTTCTTTTGCAACTAAAATAATAACCGGAATTGCCATAAGGATAGCAACTATTCCTCCTCTTAGCCACCATAGATTGTCAAACCAATTGATTCCAAATATAACAAATTATTAGAAATAGCTTAGATAGTTATATTGACAGAATAAATATTATTGGAGCTTATGAAAATGAGAATTTCTACAAAATACGGATTTTCTGATGCAATAAATTTAATATTAGAATGTATTAATCAAAAATAACGAGTATATCATAATTTTTTTGATTTACGATATACTCTTATTTCTTGCTATTTTAAAAACTAAGGTGAGCGATAACATGTAATTTATATTATATATAGTCTTAAACTGTATATTAAAGTTAATACTATTGCAAATAATAAACTATATAAACTATTTTTAGGTTTCGTATATAAAACTGTCATTGTTCCTAAAAATAATATTGTGTCTATTATACTTTTAAAATAAAAATACCAAATTCCAAC
>JAAVZW010000007.1 GCA_022791835.1 Clostridia bacterium
AGAGTTCCACCTTTCTCATAATGTCCTCCTTAGATTTAAATAATATTTTTATTATATCATTTAAGAGAACATATATTTTTTAGTTGGGACATTTTTTCATTTCATTACTTAAGACATTATCACATTTCTTTCATAAAGTTTGAGTAAAGTTCAGAAGCAAAATTTGACTTTATGTTAATTTTATGCTATAATATGCTTATGATACCTTTTAATCACTCTAAAATGGGTGAAAAAACTTTGAAAAGGAGCATTTGAAATGTGTACATCAGACAACTTGTACCTGTCTCAATTGCTTGGGAAAAGAATGGGCAAAGCATTTGTTGAATCTGTCAATTACAGACTTCGCATTGAATACGGCCATTTACCCATCAATTTTGAGATTACCCACGTTGCACTTTCCATCCTTGGCGCAAAACCCGAAAATGCATTTCTTTTCGCAGAGATTATCGCTAAGGGAGAGGAGTTTTCTCCTATCGAGTTGCACCTACCCCTTAGCACCTGCAAGAGTCGCTATCTTATCAACAAGAATGCGGTTTCTGTTACTCCTGATTATGTACTTCCTATTCTCAGGAATTTCTTTCAGGAGGTTGCAAGTGACTATGCTTTTGGAGATGAGATTATCCCTTAAGGAAGCGACAAATGCTCAAAGCAGAAAGGAGGAATGTGTAATGCATTCCCCCTTTCTTATTTAATTGTACCATTCAAATTTCCAGTCTAAAATCTTTACAGTATCCCCTTCTTTTACTCCTGCATTTCTAAGAGCTGTAAATATTCCTGAATCTTCTAATCGTTTTTGTAAATAATGCATTGATTCTCTATCTTGTATATTAACTCTTCTCATTATGTTTTCTACTGCTGGTC
Organism: Clostridia bacterium; assembly: GCA_022791835.1. Taxonomy (GTDB): domain Bacteria; phylum Bacillota; class Clostridia; order TANB77; family CAG-508; genus JAAWPK01. Next base: position 862 of record JAAVZW010000007.1, read on the forward strand.
CTTTTACTATATAGTTTTTACCTTCTTTTACTACTTCAAATGCTTTCTCATTTTTGCTTAGTGTGTATTCAACTTTTTCTTCTATTTCTATTAAATCATCTTTTGGAAGTTCTTTTAATATTTTTGATATATATGACATTAGCTCTTTCACACCTTGTCCTGATGCTGCTGATATCTTAAATAACTCCATATTTTCTTTTTTAGCTAGTTTTTCTAGTTCGTCATATTGTGTGTCATCTTGGATTATATCTGACTTGTTTGCTACTATTATTTGCTTTCTTTGACTTAATTTTTTGTTGTATTTTTCTAATTCTTTTTGTACTTTATAGAAATCTTCTACTGGATTTCTTCCTTCTATTCCTGATACATCTATAAAGTGCAATAATAGTCTCGTTCTTTCTATGTGTCTTAGAAATTGTATTCCTAATCCTATTCCTTCACTTGCTCCTTCAATTATTCCTGGTATATCTGCTATAACAAAACTATCTCCATATTCTGTTTTTACTACTCCTAAGTTAGGTGTTATTGTTGTAAAATGGTAGTCTGCAATTTTTGGGGTGGCTGAGGTTACTCTAGCTAAGAATGTAGATTTTCCGCACATTTGGGAAACCTAGGAGTCCTACATCTGCTAATAGTTTTAGTTCTAGGATTACTTCTAGTTCTATTCCTTTTTCTCCATCTTCTGCAAATCTTGGTGCTTGTCTTGTTGAGGTTGCAAAATGTGAATTTCCTTTTCCTCCTTTACCTCCTCTTAGTATTAATTCTACTTGATTTTCTTCTGATAAATCTGCTAGAACTTTTCCTGTTTCTGCATTTTTTACGACTGTTCCTCTTGGTACTTTAACATATAAGTCTTTTCCGTGATTTACCATAGCAGTGGCTTCCTGAACCATTTTCTCCATTTTCTGCTTTGAATTTCCTTTTGAATCTGAAATCTATTAGAGTATTTATATCTTTATCTACAATAAAGTATATGTTTCCTCCATTGCCTCCATCTCCTCCGTCTGGTCCGTCCGGCTAGCAACATATTTTTCGCGTCTGAAGGTTATGGCTCCATTTCCTCCGTCGCCTGATTTAATTAATATTTTTGTATAGTCTGTGAACATGTTTCCCCCTCTTTAAAACCATACCATACCTATTTTCTTATATACATCTTCTAATGTTTTATGAGCAATTGTATATGCTCTTTCTGCACCTCTTCTGAATATTTTTTCTAAATAGTCTGGATTTTCTTTTAGTTCTTTATATTTTTCTTGTATTGGTTTTAGTTCTTCTATTACACAGTTTGCAACTGCTGTTTTGAAATCTCCATATCCTTTGCCTTCAAATTCTTTTTCTATGTTTTCTTTTGTTTTACCTGTTATGGCACTATATATTGTTATTAGGTTGCTTATACCTGGCTTGTTTTCTTTATCATATCTTACAATGTTTTCTGAATCTGTTACTGACTTTTTGAATTTTTTTAATATTACTTCTGGTTCATCATTAAGTAAAATGCTGTCGTTTTCTAGCGTAGAGCTTTTGCTCATTTTACTTGTTGGGTCTTGTAAGCCCATGACTCGTGCTGCAACTCCTTGTACATATGGTTCTGGTATTTTGAATGTTTGCCCATATATTTTATTAAATCTTTCTGCAATATCTCTTGTTATTTCTAAATGCTGTTTTTGGTCTTCTCCTACTGGTACTAGGTCTGCTTGATATAATAATATATCTGCTGCCATTAGAACTGGATATGTAAATAATCCACTGTTTATATTATCTGCATGTTTTGCTGATTTATCCTTAAATTGTGTCATTCTTGAAAGTTCTCCCATATATGTGTAACAATTTAATACCCATGCTAGTTCTGCATGTGATGCTACTTGGCTTTGTATAAATATGTTACTTTTTTCTGGATTTATTCCTGATGCTATATATAAAGCTAGAAGGTTTAGTGTGTTTTGTCTTAAGGTTTCTGGATCATTTCTTATTGTGAGTGTATGTAGGTTTGCTATCATAAAGTGACAATCGTAGTCTTCTTGCATTTTTGTCCAGTTGTTTATTGCTCCTAGATAGTTACCTAATGTTAAGTTGCCTGTAGATTGGATACCACTAAGTATTATTTTTTTACTCATAGATGTACTCCTTTCTATTATGTATTTATTTCATATTTTCTTTTTCTATCTCATTTATTAGGTTTACTCTATTTTGATGTCTTCCTCCTTCGAATTCTGTTGCTAGGAATTGTCTTAGGATACAGATGGCTTGGTTTACTGTTATATAGTCTGCTCCTAGTGCTAACATGTTTGCATCGTTATGCATTCTTGAAAATTTTGCTGTTTGTTCTTCATAGCATAATGCACATCTTACATCTTTGAATTTGTTTGCACACATTGACATTCCTATTCCTGATCTACATATTAGTATTCCTATGTCTGCTTTTTTGTTTGATACTTCGCTTGCAACTGCTTTTGCTATATTAGGATAGTCTACACTATCTTCTGAATATGCTCCTTTATCTTCATATTTTATTTCTTTTTCATCTAGATATTTTTTTATTTCCTCTTTTAATTTATATCCTCCATGATCTGCTCCTATTACTATCATTTTTATTTCCTCCTTATTTTTTTATTAGTTAATTAGCTAATTTTAGATTTTATTAGTTTAGCTACTTTTTTAATCTCTTTTAAAGTTTTTTACTTCATTTATTATTTTTTCTATAAATTCTTCTGATTTTATTTGTCCGATGTCTCCTTGTTTTCTTGAACGTACTCCTACTGTTCCTTCTTTTAATTCTTTTTCTCCTACTACTAACATGTATGGTATTTTTTGCATTTGTGCCTCTCTTATTTTATATCCTATTTTTTCATTTCTTTCGTCTAACTCTACTCTTATGTCTTTTTCTATTAATTTTTCTTGTATTTGTCTACAATAATCTATTTGATTGTCTGATATTGGTAGTAGTTTTACTTGTACTGGTGCAAGCCACATTGGGAATGCTCCTTTTGTTTCTTCTATTAGGAATGATAAAAATCTATCGAATGTTCCAAGGATTGCTCTGTGAATTACTACTGGTCTATGTGCTGATCCATCTTCTCCAATGTATTCTAGTTCAAATCTTTCTGGTAATAGGAAATCTAGTTGGCAAGTAGATATTGTTACGTCATGCCCTATTGCTGTTTTAATTTGTACATCTAGTTTTGGACCATAGAATGCTGCTTCTCCGTTTAGCTTCATAGAAGTCTAATCCTGATTCTTGAAGTATTGCTCTTAGTTCGCTTTCTGCTAATTCCCACATGTCATCATCATCAAAGTATTTTTCCTTGTTATCTTTATCTCGAAGTGATAGTCTAAATGAATAGTTTTCAAATCCAAAGTCTTTATATACTGATAATATTAGGTCTACTACTTTTTTGAATTCTTCTTTTATTTGATCTGGCCTTACAAATAGGTGAGCATCGTTTTGACACATTTCACGTACTCTTTCTAATCCACATACATTTCCACTGTCTTCAAATCTAAAGTCGTGTGCTAGTTCTCCTATTCTTATTGGTAGTTCTCTATATGAATGCATTTTATTTTTATATATTAACATATGATGTGGACAGTTCATTGGTCTTAATACTAATTCTTCTGCATCTATTTTCATTACTGGAAACATGTCTTCTTTATAGTGATCCCAATGTCCACTGGTTTTATATAAAGATGTATTTGCCATTGATGGTGTGTATACATGCTTGTAACCTAGTTTTATTTCTTTATCTTGGATATATCTTTCTAATAGTCTTCTTACAACTGCTCCATTTGGTAGATACATTGGTAGTCCTGATCCTACTAGTGGGTGGGTCATAAATAGTTCTAGTTCTTTTCCTATTTTTCTATGGTCTCTTTGTTTTGCTTCTTCTAAGCTTTGCAAGTATTCTTCTAGTTCACTTTGTTTTGGGAAAGATATGGCATATATTCTTTGTAGCATTTTGTTTTTTTCGCTACCTCTCCAGTATGCTCCTGATGATGATAGAATTTTTACTTTTTTTACTTTTCCTGTGCTTTCTAAGTGTGGACCTGCACATAAGTCTGTGAATTCACCTTGTGTGTAAAATGAAATTTCTTCTCCTTCTGGTAGGTCTTCTATTAGTTCTACTTTGTATGGCTCATTTTGTTTTTGCATTAGCTCTATTGCTTCTTTTCTAGGTAGTACAAACTTTTCTATTTTTAGGTCTTCTTTTATGATTTTGTTCATTTCTTCTTCTATTTTTGCTTTATCTTCGTCTGTGAATGGGGTGTCTGTATCAAAGTCATAGTAAAAGCCTGTGTCTATTGATGGTCCTATTGCTAGTTTTACATCTGGGAATAGTCTTTTTACAGCTTGTGCTAATATGTGAGAACTTGTATGCCAATATGCTTTTTTACCATCTAGACTATTATCAAATGTAAGTATTTCTACTTCTTCCTCTTTTTCTAGGATATATCTTAAGTCTTTTACTTCTCCTCCTACTTTTGCAGCTGTCATGTTTCTTGCTAGTCCTTCACTTATCGTTTTTGCTAAGTCGAAGCATGATTTTCCTGCCTCGATTTCTTTTTTGCTTCCGTCTTTTAATATTACATTTATCATTGCATAATACCCCTTTCTTGTTTGTTAATTCGTTCTTTTATTATACTACAAAGCTTTTGTAAAAGCAACACTAATATTATTCCTGTAAATATTCCGTATACTATCTATTCCTACATCAAGTATTTTACAACTTCTACCGTGGTATGAAGTATTGATGTATTTCGTCTGTTATTGCATAAATCGTACCGTATTCCTTGGCTTATTAGTATTGTTTTGCCAAGTTTTTGTCTGTATATAAGGATATATGTTGTTATTATTAGTCCTCCGAATTAGATAGATTGTGTAGTGTGCTAGTTTTCTTATGATTGGATCTAGTGCTTGCTCTTTTTCTAGATAATCTTCTGCTGTTTCATCGTAGATTATTTTTGCTATTATTTTTGTTACACTTGAACTTGTGTTTTTTGATTCATCTCCTGGTTGATTTGAAAAGTAAAATATTGTACTCATCCACATTAGTATGAGTATTACTAATATGATTTTGATTTTTTTCATGTTTTGCTCCTCTTACATTTTATCGTGTTAGTTTTTTATGCTTTGTTCAATGTTTTATTATCTAAAAACCGAGTATCGTTACTATTACTTGGTTCTTAGATTTTGTTAAGTCGTTTTTATATTATTATTTATAGTTTTATCAAAATGACACTTGCAATTATCAATATTGCAGCTATTATTTTTCTGATTAGATTGTCTCTTTCTTTTAAAAGAAGATAGCCTACAATTACATTTAGTATAACTGTTAATGCACATAGTGGTGCTACTATTGTTACGTTCCCTAATTGATATGCTCTTAGCTGTGATATTATCATTGTTGCCCATGTTACAGATGTTATTATTATTGCCTTTTTATTTCCATTTACTAATTCTCTTTTTATTTCTGATGGTTTAATTCTTTCAAAAATTGTTATTAGTAATGATGGAACTATGAGGGTTATTGCCACATAAAATGGCAAATTGAAATTATCTGATATATTTACGTCTAGGAATAGTGCTACTGTAAAAGTTATGTTTGAAAATATTCCTAATAATAGATATTTGTTAAATTCAAATTTCCCTTTTCTATAAAATATTAGTACATTACTAAATATAATTAGCATTGCTCCTATAAATTTTGTTAGTATAAATTGCTCTTTGAAAAATATTAGTCCTGCAAATATCATAAAAGTTGTTGATAATTGTTTTAGCATGCTAAATGTAGATGCTTCAATTCCACTTCTCACTGTTGTGTTTACTCTGTCTGTTATTGCATAGAATACTATTGATATCCCCAACATAATGTATACACTAATATTGCTTGGAAATTTAAAGCCAAAAAATGGGCAAAGCAATAATGCTATTATACCTGCTAATAATTGTAGTAATACTGTTAGTGCTCCTGGTTTCGTTAAGGTTTTTGTTGTAATTTTAAAAAATTGTGTAAATGCTGTTGCTAGACCTATGTATAAAATTACATATAGTATCCAATTATTTAAGATTATTTCCATTTGATTACTCCCCCTTATTCATCAATATATTTTTTATTTTGTCTCTTACAAATTCCCATCTATTTTGCATGAACATTTTACTTTCATATAATTTTTCTATCTCTTCAAAAGTTGCAAATTTTACTTCTTGTACTTCTTCTTTTTGCATAACTACTTCTTCCAAATTTATGTCTTGGTGTACTACATATTGCTCTGCCCATACATTTCCTGTTTTGAAATAATTTATTTTCATTGCTTTTTCTGTATTTAGCTTAATTCCTAATTCTTCAAGAGTTTCTCTTTTTATTGTATCTAGTCCTGTTTCTCCTTTTATCACTGAGCCTCCAGTCATTGCCCATACATTTGGTTCTAATTTCTTTTCCTTTGCTCTTTTTTGTATTAAAATTTTCTTTTCAGAGTTTATAATCCATACATCTGCTCCTCTATGATATATCCCTTTTTGCCATACTTTTTCATCATCTTTTTGCATTGTCTTTCCAGTTTTGTTTCCGTTGTTATCTAATATCTCCCAAATTTCCATTTTTTTATTTCCTTTTATTATTTTTAATAATTATATCAATATTTTTTGTTGTTAGCAATAATTTAAGTAAAAATCTTTGTAAAGGGTTTACAAATTTTAGGTTTAATGATATTATATATGAGTAATTGCCCGAGTGGCGGAATTGGCAGACGCACACGACTCAAAATCGTGCGGGAAACCATGCGGGTTCGAGTCCCGCCTTGGGCACCACAAGCAATTTTCGTCGAACTTTTTGAAAGTCTTGATATAACTTAATTTTAAGACTATAAAAAATTTGATGAACACAAAAATCTTATTCCAACTCTTAGGAGTTGGACTTTTTTTGACTAAAACTATTGAAAAAAGGAGGTTTTTGTGATATAACACTAAAATAATTTATAATAAAAATGTATAAAAATATGTTAAAATACCTTAAAATCAATGCTTTTGAAGAATGAAAAAAGTTGTAAAAAATAAAAAAATGATACTAATAAGATACTAACCTCATAGAGCTTTATACAATCTTATAGAGCTTTTAGATGGAAAAATAAAAAACAAAGTTTTATATTTATAAATATTAAAATAAAAAAATAAGTCAAAAAAGAAGTTTACAAAATACTTTTCTGGCTTATTATTTTTTGACTATTTTCATATACATTTTTTTAGAATAATGTTATAATGATAGCGATAAC
>JAAVZW010000044.1 GCA_022791835.1 Clostridia bacterium
AAATAATTTAAAATCTTCATCTATGTATTCTTTTAAACTTCTTACATGTATTGTAATTCCGTTATATTCTAAATTAGTTCTAATGTGGTTTGATTCTAACTTTTCAATTAAATAATAGTCTATATGTTCTTTATTTTCTTTCTTCAATTCTTTTAGTATGTTATATAAAGTTTGTGCATAATTTACTATCATATCAGCTTGTTCATAGTATTTTTCATTTTTATAATATAATTCGTTTAAATCTGGTGTAATAAATTTTTCCATACTATGCTGACAAAGTAATTTATTGCTTTTTTCTATTATATCATTTATTTCTTTATTTGCCGCAGTTGGAAAGAATATTTTAAAATAATCTAATATTTCCATTGTATTAAAAGCATCATACCATTCAATACCAGAAACATTATTAAATTCTTTTAGTAACACTTTTGTATCTAGTGTATAATATCTATTTACTGGTAGATTATGTATTAAACCTAGTAAACCATATTTATTTATATATTCAATTAATAATTTGTCTGTATCTTTTTTATTTTCTAGTGATAGTTTTCCTAAATTTATAAAATCTATTAAAGGTTTATCATTTTCTTCATAATCTTCAAAGTCAATTGAAGTATATGGTAGAATAGTGATTTCATTTAATTTTGGAACAACATATTTGATACCTTTTATAGTTTTTATTTCATATTCATCAAACTTTGGCATTGATTGATTATTAAAGCCATATTCTAAATCAAATCTCATATTTTTCTCCAATCTAAAAACTTTTTCAAAATTTTTGTATTAATATATTGACAACAATAAAATATTACAGTATAATTTTAAATATGTAATATATTTATATCTTATAAATATTACTTTTATATTTTTGAAAGTTAATACTTCGTATATATAAATAGATTACACCAAAATATAATAAATGTCAATACATATACCAAAATAAATAGTGTTATATGGGATTTTTATGCCTAAAATAATGCAAGTAAAAAATATAAGTACATATTTGAATGAAAGGAGGAATTGGAATTGAATAAGAAAGAAAAAATCTTAAAAATGTATTATGAAGAACATCAAAAACAGAAAGATATTGCTACAAGAATTAAAGTTACTCAAAGTTATGTATCTCAAGTTATAAAAGATGATGAAAGATATAATACAAATAAAGTAGTTAAGCACAAACTATCTATGATTAAAAAGGCAAATTATAATAAAGAATATTACAAAACTTATAAGCGACTTAAAAAAGAAGATAATTCATATCGAGAAATGCAAGCACAACTTGAAAAAGATGTTGCTGAATTATCTTATTATCATAGCTATAATATGTCTGATTATGATTTTGTAAAATGTAATTCAAGTGCTTATCATAGAAATAGCAAAGGTAATTTATCATTAGTAAATGGCTTAACAGTTGGATTTGATGTTCCTAGAACGGTAAATATGAATATCAAAGTGCCAACTCAAAGGTACAAACACAAATGCTGTATGAGTTATTAACAATTTGTTTAAGACTTCTATTTAGAGGTCTTTTTCTTTACACTTTAGAAAGAACAGGAGGAATTGTTATGAGTAAGAAAACAAAAAAGAAAGATGAAATAGTTATAATAAACAAATTTAAAGACACTGGTGCAGAAAGTGTAACAACTACACTTGCAAAAGTTTTTGAAATATTTTGTAATATGCAAATGTCTAGAAGATAATAAACAAAAACAGATTTTAGTTTTCATCTATAATTTAAGCTATTGATTTTTCTTTTAAGTTATGTTAAATTGAAAGCATAAATTATAGGTGGAACTTACTAAAGGAAAAGGAGGAAAAATTGCTAGTAAGTAACACAAAAGTATATAACTGTGCTTTATATTGTAGATTATCAAGAGATGATGAACTACAAGGAGAAAGCAACAGTATAACAAACCAAAAAGAAATTTTAAAACAATATGCTAAAGAAAATAATCTAAATATTTATGACATCTATGTAGATGATGGTATTTCTGGAACTACTTTTGACAGACCAGATTTTAATAGAATGATAAAGGACATTGAAGATAACAAAGTAAATATGGTAATTGTAAAAGATACTTCAAGACTTGGCAGAGATTATATAAGTTTTGGAGAATATATCGAAAAATACTTTCCAGAGCATCAAGTAAGATTTGTATCTATAATAGATAATTACGATTCTAAAATTGATAATGGAATTGCAGACACACTACCATTTAGAGCAGTATTAAATGATTTATATGCTAGAGATACTTCTAAAAAAGTAAAAGCTACTAAACACAGAAATGCTATCAATGGTTTATTTAACGGAAAGTTTGCTCCTTATGGTTATATGAAATCTCCAAAAAATTGCCATAAACTGATTATCAATGAAGAATATGCCCCAAATGTAAGAAGAATTTTTGACCTATATTTAGAGGGAAAATCCTCAATGCAAATTGCTTATATTTTTAATGAAGAGCATATCCCTACTCCCTCTCAAACAATGGGACAAGAGTATAGACTTTCTCCACTTTGGAAAACAGATACTATTAGAAGAATATTAAAAAATGAGATGTATATTGGAAACATGGTACAAGGAAAACAAACACAAATCAATTACAAATTAAAGAAACCTGTTCATAATAAAAAAGAAAATTGGATCATTGTTCCTAATACCCACGTGCCTATTATTGATAAAGAAAAATTTTATGCAGTTCAAGAAATTATAAAAAGCAGAACAAGGACAAGAACAAAATCATTAAACTTACTATTAAGAGGTTTGCTTGTTTGTAAAGAATGTGGTAAAAAAATGGGATATTCAACTTCTCATT